>NZ_VUNR01000049.1 GCF_009695585.1 Anaerovibrio slackiae | reverse complement strand
ATGTCCTGACACTCATTTCACAGCCGTTCAGCTATCGCTTCACGGGTGAAATGTAGAAGACCTTGATTGGCTCTCAAAATTATCCATGTAATGGAATTTCAGATTGTGTTTCGCACAAATCTTGTTTATTTATATTCTGCATCCGCACGGCGGACACAGAATCCAACATCTGGCTTGAAATCATGTGTGCATGATTTCTTATTGCATTGTTTAGTTTTCAAGGAACACTGCCTTCTCAGCTTTAACTTTTTAAGTTATCTGCATGAGTCAGCTTTTATATAATATCTCAACGCGTTCATTTTGTCAAGAACTTTTTTGAAATATTTTTTGTCATCTCCGCTCTACTGAATTGCATAGAACTTTTAATATATTCTTTACAACTCTGTGTCAGTAGCGACAACGATGTATATATTACACGAAAAGCAATCGCCTGTCAACACTTTTTTATAAAATTTTTGCGATACAGGCTTCTCCACCTTTTTCAGGCTTGCTCGTCAAGTTGTATGAATCACTATGGTAACAAATAATGTATGTCATTTTATCATTTTGTTTATATCTGTTCAGACAAAGAGAGGGGCGAGTTGGGGCTGTACCTATAGAAAACCTTTGTTGTGCCTCGGTGCTTAGCGATTCGCGAGCCGTTAGGCGAAGCGAGAGCTTAGCATCCGCTAGGCACAATGAGGAGCGCGAGCGTGTTTTCTATAGGTATTGCCCCTGCTCACCCCTTTATAATGTCTGAACAGAGTCCACAAACTCTCAAACTACATCATCAGTATATGCACGAAGTAACAAACATCCACTACGAACAACTGAAACTCAATGTTCTATGTCCACCGGCCGTACCTTTACATAAATCAAAGCCATAATCCCAGCCATAATCACCACAGCCGTTGCCAGCCCCAGCCAGCCGTTATTGGTAAAACCGTCCACCACAAAGCCGACAAAGCTGGCACTTGCCACAATGGCCACATAAGGAATCTGGGTGCTCACATGGTCAATATGGCTGCACTGTGCCCCGGCAGAGGCAAGAATGGTCGTATCCGAAATCGGCGAAGCGTGGTCACCGCCCACTGCCCCGGACAGGATAGCAGCCACGGTAATCACCAGCAGATTCTGGTCCCCGGTACCGATAACAGCAATGGCAATCGGAATCAGGATGCCAAAAGTACCCCAGGAAGTGCCGGTAGCAAAAGCCAGAATAATCGCCACAATAAAGAAGATTGCCGGCAGGAAAACCAGCACGCTGGCATTGGCGCTGACCAGCTGCCCTACATAGCCACCCAGATTCAGGTACTTATCACTGCAAATGCCGGACAAGGTCCAGGCAAAGCACAAAATCAGGTTGGCCGGCGTCATAGCCTTGAAGCCCTGCACAAAGGTCTCGCAGAAGGAGCTAAAGCTGATAACACCACGAGGCAGATACAAAAATGCCGTAAACACAAAGGCAATAAAAGAACCAAACACCAATGACTTGCTGGAATCACAGTTGGCAAACGCCTCCTGAATGCCCACGCCATCATGAATGCCGCCGGTATACAGCATGCCATATACACAGGCACCAATCAGCACCAGCAGCGGCAGCACCAAATCAATAATCCTGCCATTGCCCCCCGGCTGCACTTCCTCGCTGTCCCGGTACTCGTCAGGCACAATAAACTTCTCCTGATTCTTCTTCACATACTTCGCCATGGAAAAAAGATCCCGCTGGGAGCAGACAATAAACAGCATAAACGCCATAGTCAGCCAGGCGTAAAGGTTAAACGGTATCGTCTGCAAAAACAGGCTGAAGCCGTCAATAGTGCTGCCCTCAGGCAGGGAGGAGCCTACAGCGGCAGCCCAGCTGGACACAGGGGCAAGAATGCAGATAGGCGCAGCCGTAGCGTCAATAATATACGCCAGCTTGGCACGGGACACCTTGAACTTGTCCGTAATCGGGCGCATGACCGTACCCACTGTCAGGCAGTTAAAATAGTCATCAATAAAAATAACCAGCCCCAAAAGAGCCGTCAGCAGCATGGAGCTGCGACGTCCCTTAATGGTCCTTGCCGCCCACTCGCCATAGGCGCGGGTAGCGCCGGAACGGGTAATTGCCGCCACCAGGATGCCCAGGATAACCAGAAACACCAGAATGTTGATATTGCCCCCAACCTTGCTTGCCATAACCTCAAACATGGTCATAATCGCATTCAACACATTGAACTCAGTGTACAGGAGCGCACCGGAAAAAATACCGATGAGCAGTGACATGTACACCTCTTTTGTCGCCAGCGCCAGCACAATCGTAATAATCGGCGGCAGCACTGACCAAACACTTTCAGCCATAATACCTTCCCACTTTCCTCAAAAAAATACAATACCTCAGTGCAGCATCTATAACACTGCACTAAAGTATTGTATAGCAAAAAAGCATATTTCTCAAGTACGTTTAAGAGAAAAGCAAAAATTATAAAAAGTTAATATCACTGCTTCTGCTGCAGGAAATGATATACCGCGCCAATCAGATTGGCTGCATTGCCAAACTCAGCCCTGGTCACCTGCGGACGAATCCTGGCAATCCCGACTTTGTCCAAAATAGCATGGAGATGACGGGTAATATTTTCCACAAAATCCTCCCGCTCACTGATGGCACCGCCAATCACAAAAAGCTCCGGGTCAAAGCTGTACTGGATATTGTACACCGCCCTTGCCAGCTGGCTATACATGTCCTCAATCGTCTCCTGGGCAATCTTATCCCCATTGGCCTGCAGCTCAAAGACCTCCTTGCCGTTCAGGGCATCCTTGTCCATGCCCTTGGCCAGTGCCACATGCTCTGCCAGGGCACGGGTGGAAGCTGCCTCACTGAGCACCGTGCCCTTGTCATCCACCACCATAAAACCGAACTCGCCCCCATGCAGGTGGCAGCCATGGTGCACGCGCCGTCCCTTGACAACGGCACCGCCTACGCCGCTGCCGATTACCAGGAACACCACATCCTGGCAGTACTTGGCAGCTCCCAGCCAAACCTCGCCCAGAGCCGCACAGTTGGCATCATTCTCCATGGTCACAGGCAGCCCCAGCTTTTCCTCCAAGGCCTTCTTTATATTAAAATCATGAATGTACGGCAGGGCACTGGCACCGCCAATCACCCCGGCCTCATCATCAACGGCCCCCGGCAGGCTGAAAGCAGCCCCCTCCAGCTCATATGCCGCAGCCAGGCCTTCCTTGGCTGCCACCAGCTCGCTGTAAAAATCCTCCAGATTATCCGGCGTCAGTATGCTCCCCTTCCGCAGTATCTGCCCTTCCTCGCTCATTACGGAAAACTTTATGCTGCTGCCGCCTACATCAAACCCCAAAATCGCCACAATATTCATCCTCTCTGTTTCCTGGTTCAAGCATCATCAATACCAATACTAATATCAACAATACAAGTATTAATGCGATTATCGATACAAGCATCATTGTGGCTTCAATTATAATACATATTGCTTTATATGTCAACAAATGATATATCTTTTATTTTATTTTCCCATTTCTTTTAATTGACAAAAAGGACTTTATGACTATATAATATCATTAGAGATTATTTTGCGACATATGAGGATGATACGACATGATGCTAGAAGCCACAAACCAACTACGCACTATCCACATAGCTCCCAGCAAGCTGCATATCCAGTACTTCGGCCGCTGGGACAAAACCGATGCCAACAACTACCGCTGTGCCCAGGGTGCCATCTACATCAAGCTGAATTTTACCGGCACCAGCATCAAGGCAAAGCTTTTGGACAAGACAAATTACTGGAAGGTCAGCATCGACAACGGCCCCTTCCGCAAGTTCCGCCCTGCCATCGGCACCACTTCCCTGGCAGAAAACCTCTTTCCAGGAGTGCACAAGCTGCTGCTGGTGCGCATGACCGAGGGCATTCAGGGCATCTCCCAGTTTCAGGGCTTTATCCTGGACTGGGGGGCTGATATCGTCCGGCCTGACCTTCTGAAAACACGCCGCATCGAGTTCATCGGTGACTCCATTACCGCCGGTGCAAAAAACTCCCCCGCTCCCGGCATCCCCAATCCCGGCTACTATGACATAGAGGACAACGACATGGCCTACGGCCCCCAGCTGGCCAGGATGCTGGAGGCTGACTACAGCGTGCTGGGCGTATCCGGGGAGGGGCTCATCCACCAGTGGGACGAAATCCGCCCCTACAACCGTGTCCACACTGCTGACCGCTACAAATGGACATTGTACTCCGACAGCTTCAAGGGCAACCAGCTGTGGGATCCGGAGCAGTTCCCTGTAGATGCCGTGCTCATCTGCATCGGCACCAACGACTTCATCGACCAGAAGCCAAATTTTGAAGTGGAAACCTATGCCGACCTGGACGGCAGGAACCGCATTCCCACCCAGGCTGAGTTCATCAAAAACTACACGGAGCTCCTCCGCACCGTCCGCAGCATCAACCCGGAAGCAGCCATCATCTGCATTGAGCCGGTGCCGGACTGGGTGGGTGCCGACGTCCGCTACTGGATCTGCCTCAGCATCAACCAGCTGAAAGCCCAGGGGGAAAAGAACATCCACTACATCCCCCTGAACGTGCCGGAGCCGCTCCTGAAAGAAGCCGACTACGCCAACGACCTGACCCATCCTACCGCAGAGGGAGCCAGGAAAATCGCCCTTTACCTCAAGGACAAGGTAGCAGCCATTATGCAGTGGCTCTAACCCACTCCGCACCCACTGACTATCCCACAGCAAAAGCGGGGCTGTATACTGCTCATCTCAGCAGCATACAGCCCCGCTTATTTTATTGCCATGCTATTCTATATTCTGCCAGCCACTGGCCGCCTTGTTATTTCTTCAGGGACTGCCAGTTCACCCCATCGGCAAACAAGGTCTCAGGCTCATTGTAGAAGTCCACAAACTCATTAATGGTCCATCTTAATTCCCCCTCATTTTGGTATTTATCTCCTAGGAAAATTATATATTGTGGCAAAATTTTATGCAATATGCTGCATATAAAAGCATACATTTTTACATAATCAGGCAACATTTTTCATTGTATACAGTAAATACAGGCAAAAAAACAAACAATAAAAAGACTGCTATATTGAAAAAACAAAGCGCAATCCCAGGCGATGGGACAGTACCATAGGCAGGCACGCTCGCGCTATGCTATGAGCCTCGCGCTTCTAAACTCGTTCATCGCCTTACGGCTCGAACTCATTAAGAAGCGAGGCTCATAAATATGCCTGCTATGGTACATGCCCCATCGCTAGGTTCGACCTGATTCGATGCAGCAGTCTTCCTACACAGTTATATCGTATAATTCTCTTGAATAATCCGCTTATCTCCGTTCAGATTATGTGCTAATTACTGCTTAACGGCCTTAATGGAGTCAAAGTACATTACAGAATCCACAGTCTCACTGCCGATAGTGTTGCAGTAAATGCCGAAATGGTTCACCGCCGAAGCATCAAAGGTGCCGCCGTTCTTGCCCTTGAAGTCAGCAAATGGCAGGGTAATCACCTGTGCCTCCGTGGTGGCAGCCAGCTTGCTCAGATCCACCTCAAAATCCTCGCCATTGCTGTTCAGCTGGATAATCAGCTTCTGCCCCTTGCCGTCCGGCTTTACCCAGAGCTGAATGGCATCACAGCTGCTCCAGTCGGCTTTCTTCAGGCTCTTGACGATACCGGCATAGCCCCCCTTGTTGATGCTATAGCGGAAAGCAAGGCCTGAGTCACCGCCATTTTTCTCCTGAGAAAGCTGCGGTGCCACTGTGCAGCCGGAGCCAGTATTGGCATTGTAGGTGCCACCCAAAAGGCCGTTATCCCCGTAATAGCCGTCAAAATCATCCACCAGCAGAGGATTGGCTGCCGGGGCAGTCATGTTCAGGAGCACCGGCACGCTATCGGACACTTCGCCATTCACCAGCACCTCCACATTTGCCACCAGTGCCCCCAGGCCATTAATGACATCCTTGGCAAACTCCGCCTTGGCCGTGCCCTTATTCACCTGGGCTGCCGCCTCTGCCAGCTTCCTGCCCTGCCTGTCGGTGATGACGAACTTCACATCATCTGCCTTGCCCCCCAGCTTGGCGGACAGCGGCAGATTCTCCAGCACGCGGCTGTAGGAGTTCGGTGCCAGCAGGTAGCCATAGCCTTCCTTGGCAGCCGCAGCTGTTACACTGGCCTTAGTGAAGTCAGCGGAATCCTTCATGAACACGGACTCAGGCTTGTTATAAAAGTCAATAAAGCCATTAATCAGCTCCTGGCCCCGCTTTTTCTCCACCATGTACGGCTGGTCAAAGTTGGTATCATCAAAGTTTGACCAGGTCAGGAAATAAGCCATATCCTGCGGTGCAATCCTCGCCATGGCCTCATTCCACCAGTCGAGACGTGTATTGCCCTTTACCACCAGGGCACTGTTGCCGTAAAGCATGCCGCACTCGGTAACAGCTGCCACCTTGTCCCGCTTCTTGGCAAAATCGGCCACCACCTGCATGGTCTGGGCAAAGCCCTCCATCCACATATCCTCCTTGGCAGGATCCCGATGGTACATATCAAAGCCGATTACATCAATAAAGGCATCACCCGGGTACCGGGACAGGTAGTCAGCCTCGTCCACCAGAGGCCCCCCCGGGGAATAAGCATAGAGCATGTTGTGAAGTCCCTTCACATCCCGGAGGTACTCCACCGTATAGCGGAAGATGTTCTTGTACTCGCTTGGGGTGCAGCTGGATGCCCCCCACCAGAACCAGGAGCCGTTATTCTCATGGAACGGACGGAAAATCAGCGGCACATCAGCTGCCTGCAGCTTGCCGTCAAACTCAGCCACCATATCAAGATATGCCCTGTACACCTCGTTCAGGTCTCCCCCCGGCAGGATGCGCTGCACCACGCTCCCCTCCAGATTGTTCGGGGAATAGCCGCTGAAATCGTACTTGCCATTTATCTTTGGCCGCTTTGCCACCTCGGCAAAATTCGGCAGATGCATGGACATGGTGAGGATTGCCCCTTTCTTGGCAGCCGGAATATAAATCCCTGCCAGCTTCTCAGAAAGAGTCACCCCTCTTGCCTTCTCATCGTCTGTCAATGCCAGCTCATTGCCGGTCAGTGCCAGGGAATCCAGCCCCATCACCGCAGCATGGTCGCCTACCATATCCTCCGTATCAGATGCCCCCGGCAGATTCTTGGCTACCTTCTTGTGCAGCTCGTTCTGATGGCCGTAGAGCACCTTGTCACTCTGGGCGATGCCCTTGAGGTAGGCAAACAGCTTTGCTGTCTCCGGGGTTGCCTTGGCATCCGTCAGGGCCGCCCGGCCTGGCAGGGCCAGCTGCCCCAGCTGTACCTTGTCCTGCTTCTTGGCAGCCACCTTGGCATCCACATAGCCATCAGGCACCTTTTCCGTGGACAGCTTCAGCTGCCCCACATACAAATCACCCTTGTAGTCAGTGCAGGAGCCCACGATGCTCAGGCACAGATAGCTGACACTGACATCAGCCGGTGCAAAATTCACCTGTACCGGCAGGCACTTCATGCCGTTGCCGGCATCCTTGGCCTGACTGATGTCCAGGTCAGGGCAGGCATTGATAACCTCCCTCTCATCGGTAGCCTTGGCATACAGCTTCAGCTTGAAGCCCCCCTGCGTCATGGCTGCCGGATTAAAGTACAGATTAAATGACAGGGTATTGTAGCCATTGATAGCCAACGGCTTTTCTGCCACGCTGCCATTTTCCAGCTTGACCTCGCTCCAGCTGTCATTTACGTTATTGGTAAAATCTGTTCCCACGCGGATAGAACCGCCAAAAGCACTATCCGCTGCAACCTCCGGCTCACCGCTGTAAGCCCACACACCGCCAAACTTCCAGCCAGCCAGATCCTTGCCCACGTTCCACTGCACCGGTGCAGCAGCCTCTGCCACGCTGGCAATCCCCACTGGCAGCACAGGCTGCGTAAAAGCAGGCACACCAACCATGATTCCGGCAGACAGCGTCAAAGGAATGATTTTTTTCAGCCAATTCTTTCTCATTAGATGTTTCTCCCCTTTTATTTTCATAATGGATAAGAATTTATTCTTATTCCCCCTCTTTTCGCCTTTATTATACTATTTCTGTATTTGTTGTGTCAATAAAAGCTATATCTTTTATTTTAAAATAATTCTATCTTTAGTATAATATAAAATTCTTTTTATGAAATTTTCTCATCTCTTTTATTGACAATGTATTAAATCATATGCTATATTATAGCTGTCGATGAAATGATATGACTTTTAAAGTATACGTCATGGCATTATTGAGAAAAGGGGTTATAAAAATGAAAACTAACAAGAAACTCATGCTGGGTGTTTTATCTGCACTGATGGTTGGTGCTACCACTTCAGCATACGCTGCTCAGTCTGCCGAGGTGCTCTACTCTGATGTACCTGCTGACCATTGGGCTGTACAGGCAATTACCGAGCTGAACAAGGAAGGCATCGTTACCGGCTTCGGTGACGGCACTTTCCGCGGCGACCGCGCTGTTACCCGTTATGAGATGGCACAGCTCATCGCCAGCGCCCGCTCCCATGAGAAGATTGCCAACAACGAGCAGAAGGCAATGATTGAAAAACTGACTGCCGAGTTCTCCGAGGATCTGGACTCCATCGGCCTCCGCGTAACCAGGCTGGAAGAAAAGTCTGATAACGTAAAGGTTAGCGGCGGCTTTGCTCAGAAGGCAATGCGCGGCATTGATGGGGGCAACACTTATTGGGAGAAGGCTCTCTGGCTCAACATTGATGGCAAGATGACCAACGGCTGGGGTGCCCATGCCGGTCTTGACTGGAAATACGGCAGCAGTGACGGCTTCAACTCCGAGAAATCCTCTGCCGATGATTATGTAGGCGGTGACAATCTTGATGTAGCTGGTTCAATCTGGGAAGTGTACGCTCAGGGGCCTGTTGCCAAGAACATGAACCTGAAATTCGGTCATTTCCAGCCTGGCCTGCAGAGCGGCTATGTAAGCAACGCCCGCGTTTATGGTGCAGAGGTTGACTACAACGCCAGCGATAACACCACCGTAAAGGCATATGGCGGTAAGATTCGCGAAAAGAAATGGGATATGGCTGTACCTGGCAATCAGGGCTTTATCCGCAATGGCAGCAATGGTGCTGCTGGCGGCGGCGATGATTTCAACAACGAGCGTCCAACCGCATACGGTCTCTCCGTAGAGCACAAATTCAATGACAAGCTGTCTGCCGGTATCGGTTACTACAACTACAAGTCCGTTGCCTATGATAACGAAAAGCTGAATCTTGGCGTTGTTGATGCCAGCTATCAGTTCAATGATAAATGGGGGCTGACCGGTTTCTATTCCCAGGGCAGCCGCGGCTATCAGAACAAAGCCAGTGACATCAAGCTGACCTACAACGGTTCACCTTGGGGCGGCAAGAAGATCGGCGGCTATGTAGGCTATCGTCACCTGGGTGCTGATGCTGTCATCATGTCCAGCCTGGTACATGGCTCTGAAAAGGCCGGTTCCAAGGGTGTTGAAGCAGGCCTGTGGTATCGCTTCTCCCCTAGCATTCTCCTCACCAACGATTTCTTCTTCGGCAAAGCAATCAATCAGGATTTTGTAAACAACAAGGGAACCCATACCGCATACTTCTCTACTCTTAACTTCACTTTCTAATTTTATCCGTTATTCTAGACAGGCACAGGAAATACAGGCACTGTACCTGCTGAGAGAATAGCAAAACAAGATTTCACAATAGACTACAACCTTCCGAATGTTGACAGCGGCAGTGTACCCACTGCCGCTCAGATTGTTGACAAACTAGCATAAAGCACTCCATTCATGGTAAAATATTATTATGATTGGGGTGTTTTTATGTATAAGAAAAAGAATCGTGCAAAACAACATCAGATGCAGTTCATAACGCTGGA
>NZ_VUNR01000048.1 GCF_009695585.1 Anaerovibrio slackiae | reverse complement strand
CAGAAAAAAAGTAAGGGAAGATAAAAAATACTATATATCGTTACGAAGCAAAAAGGTCTATCAAGCCGCATAAATACTGTCTTGATAGACCTTTTTTAGTTTAACAACTGTCAAAGATGGGATTATAACACATAACCCTGACAAAAAGAAAAGTCATTTCAACGCATAGCCATGATTCATAGGGCCGCTGCCCCTGCCAAGATCCAGCATATCTGCCAGTGCCCCGGAAATATACTCCTTGGCCAGCCTGACAGACTCCGACAGCCCGCAGCCCTTGGCCAGATTGCTGGCAATGGCGGAGGACAGGGTACAGCCCGTCCCATGGGTGTTGGGATTATCAATGCGCTTCCCGTCAAACCAGGTCAATTCCCCATCCTTATACAAGAGGTCATTGGCATCATTGATGCTGTGACCGCCCTTCAGGAGAACGCCGCAGCCGTATTTCCTGCCGATTTCCCCTGCCGCCTTTTCCATGTCCTCTTTGCTGGCAATTCTCTCGCCCCAGAGCACCTCCGCCTCCGGGATATTGGGCGTCAGCACAGTTGCCAGGGGAAACAGCTCCTGCTGCAGTACCTCCACCGCATCGTCAGCAATCAGCCGTGCCCCGCTGGTAGCCACCATCACCGGGTCCACCACCACATGGTTCGGCTGATACTGCCTGAGCTTTCCGGCTATCATCCTGATTAAATCCTTGTCGGAAACCATGCCTATCTTTACCGCATCCGGGAAAATATCCGTAAAAATGCAGTCCAGCTGCTGCCCAAGGAACTCCGGCGTCACATTCATAATCGCCGCTACCCCTGTCGTATTCTGCGCCGTCAGTGCCGTAATGGCACTCATGCCATACACCCCGTTGGCCAGCATGGTCTTCAAATCCGCCTGTATCCCGGCCCCGCCGCTGCAATCACTGCCTGCTATTGTTAAAGCTGTTTTCATATTCTCACGCTCCAAATATCACTTTACATTGTATTGTGTTCACATCTCTACATACATTGTAGACCATTTCTCTTATATTGCTATGTTTGCACTCATGAGCTCCGCCTGCTTAATCACAGTAATAATAGCTGCCTTTGCCTGCTCCGGCGGATATTTATATTTGAGGAGCAAACGCTTAACCTGTACACGCATATAAGCCCTGGCGGATTGTTTCTTATCCCAGTCCACAGTTCTATTCTTCTGAATTAAAGCCGTAAGTTCCTGCGCCATTTCTACCAGTACAGAATCCTCCATATTGCGCAATACCTCCGGCTCGGCTGACAAAGCATAATAAAACGCCAATTCATCCGTAGATAATCCCTTGTTCTGCCCAACATTAAAGGAATCGGTCATTTCCTGTGACAAATTCAACAGTTCCTCAATAACCTCTGCACTGGTTATCATACGATTATTGTACCTGTTAAGCACAGTCTTCATCTTTTCAGAAAACAGCTGGGATTTAACCACGCTAGTTCTTGATAGCACCTTGATATTATCAACCAACAATTTTCTCAGCATTTCCGCTGCCAGATTTTTGTGTTTCATATTGCGAATCTGCTTCATGTATTCTTCTGAGAGCAACGATATTTCCGGATTTTTCTTGCCTGTCTCCGCAAAAATGTTAAACACGCCATCCTGCTCAATTGCCTGTTCCAGCATCTTGACAATTCTGGCATTAATTTCATTAGCGGTAATCTTTCCTCTGCCAGCCACTTTGCATAAACCAGCTTTTACACACTTAAAAAACTCAATTTCCTGCTTAGTCCTGTCATCCAGCATGCTGCGGCACAAGGTTTCAGCCTGCCCCAATGCCGTAGTTTCCCTAACTATTCCCTTTATTTCCTCGTCTTCCAGTCCAAGTGCAAAATCAACACCATCCGCAATAATCTTTAATCTTTTCACATCGGAATCACCAAAAAACTCCATATAGCTAAAGCCATAGAAATAGTCCCGCATTATTTCCAGTTTTGCCATCGCCACAGAATATGCCAAACCAACATCAGGCACCTTATCCTGGTCACGTTTGGTATACTGATTCAACGCCAGCTTCAAATCCGCCACCATACCAATATAATCCACTATCAGCCCGGCTTCTTTGTCCTTGTATACACGATTTACTCTGGCAATCGCCTGCATCAGATTATGCCCCTTCATCGGCTTGTCAATGTACATGGTAGCCATTGATGGCACATCAAAGCCGGTGAGCCACATGTCAACCACTATAGCTATCTTGAACTCACTAGCATTATCCTTGAACTCCACCATCAAGGAATCCCGATATGCTTTATTGCCAATGAGGTCATGCCATTCCTCCGGGTCCTGGTTGCTAGCCGTAAGCACAACCTTGACTTTTTCCTGCCATGATGGTCTTTTCTCCAAAAGCAGCTTATACAGATTGATGGCAATACGCCTAGTCATGCAGACAATCATCGCTTTGCCGGTGAGTACATATTGGCGGTCTTCGTAATGGGCAATAATATCATCTGCCAACATTTCCAGCCGTTCCTTGGCTCCCACAACAGCCTCAATAGAAGTCAGGTCTTCTTTAGATTTTTCAACTACATATTCACCTGCTTCTTCTGCAATATTCTCGTATTCCTGATCTATCTTTTGTAAGATTTCTTCATTTAGCTTGAGCTTGGCAGTCCTATTTTCATAGTAAATAGGCACAGTAGCACCATCCTCCACTGCCTGAGTCATATCGTACACATCAATATAATCGCCAAATACTTCAATGGTAGATTTATCCTTCAAATCTATAGGCGTACCTGTGAAGCCGATAAACGTAGCATTAGGCAATCCGTCACGCATGTATTTTGCCATGCCATATTTCCATTCGCCAGTAGTGCGGTCAAGCTTGCCATCAAGCCCATACTGGGAGCGATGTGCCTCATCTGCCATAAAAATAATATTGCTGCGGTCGTTGATAATCCCCTCGCCCTCAGAGAATTTCTGAATGGTAGTGAAAATGATGCCACCAGCCTTTACTTTCAGCAACTCTACAAGATGTTCCCTGCTCTCTGCCTGCTTTGGCACCTGGCGCAATAAAAGCTTTGAGCTGGCACTAAATGTATTGAACAGCTGATTGTCCAGGTCATTTCTATCCGTCAGCACCACCAAGGTAGGATTGGCAAATTCCGAATCGCTGACAATTATTCCTGCATAGAATACCATAGAAAGACTCTTGCCTGAGCCCTGGGTATGCCAAACTACACCCACCTTGCGACTTTTTGCTTTTAACGCCTCTTTCGTCCTGGCTACAGATTTGCGCACCGCAAAATACTGATGATATCCGGCAAGGATTTTAACAGTCTTCCCCTGAATATCCTGAAAAACAATAAAATTACGCACAATATCCAGCAGACGGGATGGCGGCATCATGCCATTAAGCATGATTGTAAAGAAGTCAGTAGCATTTTCTGCTGGCTTCTCCCCGTTCTCCGACTTCCATGCCATGTAGCGGGTGAAATCCGAGGTAATAGTGCCAACCCTTGTATCTATCCCGTCACTGATGACATTAAAAGCATTGTAGTAAAACAAAGATGGTATATCCAGCTGATAATTCTTGATCTGCTTATAGGCATTCTCAACAGTTGTACTGTTATTAGCCATATTCTTTAGCTCAAACAGCACCATGGGAATACCATTGATAAATACTATCACATCTGGACGCTTCTGTTTATGCTCAATAATCGTATATTGGTTTATCACCTTAAAATTGTTTTTCTCTGGATGCAGAAAATCTACTACTTTGACGTTAAATGTCCTGTTTTCTCCCTGTTGCTGATAAGACACAGGTATTCCCTCAATCATCAGCTTATGAAAGGATGCGTTCAGTTCCTCTAGCCTCAACAAGCCCAAATCTTTGATAGCCTTGTATGCCTCATTGAGAATATCCATCGTAATGCCCGGATTAATGCTCATAAACGAAGATTTTACGCAGTCCTCTAATAAGACCTCATGATAATCGCGCTCAATATCAGGTCCATATAAATATTCGTAGCCTAAACCTTGGAGTTCAGCGATGATTGCCTGCTCCAGCGTGTTTTCGTTAATCGGCATTACTGCCACATCCTTTCACATAGGTGCTTATGTATCTTTACTTCGGAGCAATATCAATTACTTCGGAAAAAATGTTTTGCTAGTACTAGCATTAGTATCAGTATCAGTATTAGTATTAGTATTAGTTAGTGCAGGGGAGCTGTCTGAAAAATAACAGCAAATCTCCAATGGTCGGAGAGGCAATGCCAATGCAGGCACGCTCGCGCTACTATCCACGCCTAGCGGATGCTAAACTCACGCTTCGCCTGCGGCTCGCGACGTCGCAGCACAAGACAACGTATTGCAGTTGTCTTGTGCTGGGTGATATGCCACTGGCATATCACCCGCCGCGCACCGAGGCGCGTCTCAGTGCCTTGCATTGGCACCGCCTTCTCCCCCCATCACATTACCTGCCAATAGTTACAATCGCAGGACAGCTCCCCACCTAATTATCAGCAAATCCTTATATTTCGCCTAAACATCTTCTTCATAACAGCTCTGCTATATTTTGAACTCAGAAATTGAAATTTGACAGTATTACAACTGCTTTATCTCATTGGCAATCACAGCCACAGTTTTGGCGTTCGTATCAATTTTAATGGTATTGAGTGCTTGGTACATCGGTATTCTTGCTATGCTTCTCTCAATTACATCTTCAGAACGAATACCTCTTTCTACATCCATTGATAATCTTTCACACAGAGTCTTTTCATCCGCTATAAGTGAGACGCATTTCACATCACAGTTCTGTGCATCAAGATTTTTAAGTATGAAATCGATAATACTCTGCTCGTGCATCACCCAACAAAAAATGATATTATCGTATGCAGAACACTTTAGAAAATTATTGAGCAAGTAACAAATATTATTCATCACCATTGCTTTTGTTTCATCGGTTACTTGGAACGGACTTGCATCCCAACACCAATCTCCGTCAAGAAATACGCTATTCGGTAAATCCTGTTTGAGCAGTTGGCACACAGTTGTTTTCCCAACTCCCATAGTGCCACCAATCAAATATAAAGTTTTCATCATTCACACCTACAAATTCCTATTTTACGCACATAACTTGCCATTTATCGGAGCAGGTATTTTATGTGAACGCATCTTCTAGCCCTGCTTCAATTTCTTCAATAGTCGGCATACTGCCTTTATAATCATCTGGCACAAGTTTTGAAAGTTCGTAACTCGAAATACCCAATGGCTGACTAGTAGACTCTAAAGCATATTGAGCTTCCACACTATCCATATCCTTACATATCAACAACCCTAATGTAGGGTTATCCGCTTCTGTTTTTAACTGATGATTAACCGCTACTACATAAGTGCCCAATTGACCAGCATAGGATGAATCAAACTTACCCGTTTTAATTTCTACCACAACATAGCAATGCCTTTTTGTGTTATAAAATAACATATCAATAAATTTCTCAGATTCACCAACTTCTATTCGGACTTCTCGCCCCATATATGCAAAGCCAGTACCAAGTTCAATGAGAAAATTATTAACTTTATCAATCAAAGCATCCTTTAATTCTTTTTCATTGTATCTTTCATGCATAGTCAGGAAATCAAAATTATATGGATCTTTTGTAATCTCCTGTGCTAGATCGCTTTGTATAGCTGGAAGCGTATCGGTGAAATTTGTAATAGCTTTTCCCTGCCTATTATATAAATCTGTGTCAAGGAAATTAAGTAAAACATTACGCGACCAGTTGTTTTCAAGTATCTTTCTAGCGTAGAATAGTGCTTTATCGATATTTCCTTTGCATTTATCAATAATCAGTTTATTATGTCCCCATGGAATTCTAAAAATTATGCTAAAATCTTTCTCAAATTTGATGGTATCTTCATGTGTTACCAATTCGTCCCCAACTTGGGGACGAATCTCAGCACATTGATATAACTCATAAAAATATCGCATATATTTAAGGTTGGTTGGAGAAAATGATTTTATTTCTGGTAATAATTTATTCAAATCTTCACTAACTATTTTGTAGAAATCCGAACCATATCCGTATTTTTCACTCATTGAAGAAATATCTTTTCCTAATTTCCAATAAAGCATTAACATTTCTTCATTTACCTTTATTGTAGCTCGAATTTGGCTTGTCTTGAATTCCTTAGAAAAACTAGTAATCCATTCTCTATATTCTTTATTTGCCATTACTAATTTGCTCATTTTTAATTATTCACTTCCTCAAAAACAACACAATTTCTCTATAAAATTTGATATTTCCACTTTGCTCCCAACTTGGGAAGGATTTCATAATTCAATGTTAGAAACAAGAAGTTGTGTGCGTAAAACAAGAATTTAGAGCAACAAATGCAAGCTCTCTACAAAGCTTGGTTCGTTGATTTTATTCATTTTAACGGTGCGAAACCTGATAATTGGACAATAAGTTCGCTTGGTGAGGTAACTAATATGGGAGCGGGAGGAGATAAACCAAAGATTATCTCTGCAATTCAAACGGAAGAATGTCCGTACCCTATTTACTCCAATGGTTTAAGCGATAATGGATTATACGGCTACACTAACACCCCCAAAATATATGATGAAAGTGTTACCGTGTCTGCACGAGGTACAATCGGTTTTGTGTGTATCCGCCATACCCCATATGTTCCTATTGTCCGTTTAGTTACTTTAATCCCCAATACGGAAATAATCAGTGCAAAGTATCTATATTTATACCTAAAGCAACTTAATATCACAGGAACAGGAACAACACAACAGCAACTTACTGTTCCTGATTTTAGAAAGACCGAAATTCTTGTTCCGGATAAAGAAACAATGTCTGCGTTTACGGATATTATTACACCATTGTTTTCAAAAATATGGGCAAATGAAAAAGAAAATGCAAGCCTATCCACCACAAGAGATACGCTTTTACCGAAACTAATGTCCGGCGAACTTGATGTTTCTGAAGTGAACTTCTAAGCCGCTAAATTCTTGTTTACCTCCGTATTTGCTGCAATCTTATCATCCAGTGATTTCAAAATACCGGATATTCGTTTCTGCTCCTCATAATCCGGAACCATTATCTCCAGATTCTGAACTACATCCGTCTGAACTCTCTGTCTTCCGGATGATCCAACCATCGACTTTATCGCTGGCTCGCGAACAAGTGGACTGTAAACCAAATAGTAGATAAAGTCCTCATCTATACCATCTTTAGCGCGAAACACAACATACTCCGTAGATCCAAAGCCAACCTCTCCGTCATCAAGAACCGCGACCTTTGCAGTTTTTCCGTTTTCCAAACATGGAGTGATTCTGGCCATGATCGTATCTCCATTACGAAATTTTGTGCCGCCGGAGAATGGCTCCAGCTCATATCCCGGTATATCCCGGCAAAAAGGCTGTAACTTGTCCATAGCGACCTTCTTGGCAACTACGCCTTTTGCAAGGGATTCCCTTGGATTAAAATCCGCTATGTCTTTCAGTTTTTTCATTACCCATTCAGCCATATTTTCACCATCCTAACCTATGTATTTTCTGTGTGCCAATTTTACATTGCTTTGTTTTACCATCGCATATTGCAGTGTCGTATCAATCCGCTTATGGCCAAGCAGCTGCTGCAGCTGTTCAATCGGCATTCCTTTATCAATCGCCATCGTTGCAAGTGTTCTTCGGAACTTATGCGGATGGACTTTTTGTATATCTAACTGTTTACCCATTTCACGCAGACGAGATTCGATACCGCCAATTTTGATTCTCTCATGCGGAGAACGCAGAGTAACGAACAATGCCGGATTATCATCCGTTCTGCTATCAATGTAGTTTTGCAAATGAATCTTTGTCCGGGCATCAAAATAAACAATGCGTTCCTTATCCCCCTTACCGAATACTACACATTCACGCTCGTTAAAATTGATGTCTGCTTTGTTCAACAAAACCATTTCGCCAATACGCATTCCGGTAGAAGCAAGCATATCAATTATCGCTAAATCCCGAAGTTCTGTGCAGCTATCACGCATTTTCTCCAAGTCCTCATCTGTATAAGTTTCCTTGATGTTAGTCGCCGTTTTCACCTTATGAATGCGACGAACAGGACTTTTCAGAATGTAATCTTCATCCTCCAACCAAGAGAAAAAACTGGATAAAATCCTGCGGATATTGTCAATCGTCACACGGCTAGACTGATTTCTGCTCTGATAATCTGTCAAATAGGAACGCAGGTCTTCCGTCTGAATATGACGAATACCTTTGTCTGTAGAAGCTACCATCGTTTCAATGGTTGTTCGATAATACTTCAAAGTCTTCTCTGAGCATCCTTCAATCCGCTTTGCTGAAACAAAAGCGTCTATCAGCTTTGGGTTATCATTCGTATCCTTCTTTTCTGTCTGTGCTGTAATCTCGCAGCCAAACAGTGTGTTTTCAAGCACCTTTTGCAACTGCTGCATTTGGGCATTGTCGAGGTGTGGTAGCATTTGCTGCATCACCTCGGAAATAATTTGTTGTTTCATAGGTCATTCTCCTTCAAATTTATTTTCCAGAGAACGACTCAACGGCAGTTCCGTTGGCTTTATCTCCCGCCGTTGGTGGGAGTATTTAGGTTAAACAAGAATTTAGCAGCTTAAAGATTCAGATCTGAAACATCGATCTCGCCAGACATCAGCTTTGGCAATAATGTATCGCGTAAATCTGCAAGATGGGCACTTTCAGTTTGTCTCTGCGAGATCATGTCAAACATTGGAGCTACAGTCTCATGGAATCGAGTGAGTATATCCTTTGGAGGAATCAAAACAGAGGTATTCTTGAAATCTGTCTTATTAAATTTGGGCTGAGCAGATCCTCCTTTTATTCCCTGGATGAGCGCTTGACCTTGGAGATACTTAAACCAAATATAAAGGTAGTAGCGCAAATGGTCATCCTCTGGTCTAAGCATAATAATGTTATTTCCGAGGGTCATGCGACCATCCAGCTTCGGGCAGAGGAATACACTACCCACATCACCAACATTGGAAATGATTATCTCTCCGCCATATAGAGTAGATTTGGATAAGAACTCATAGGAATGCTTGTCCACAAAGACGCTAAAGGAACCCGACTTCAAATCGGTGTTTCTGATGAAATAAGCGTAGTTTGGCTCTTGATATAGGTTGACATTTGCTTTTAAAGACGCAAAGCTGCCATTGGCCACATAGTCTATTACGAGCATAGGCAAACTGCCTACCTTAACAACTGCGAAGTCCTCTGGTATTTCTCCAAACTCAGAGTTTACACGAGGTTTGTTAGAAGATAAGCAAAATGTAGTAAACCAAGAGCGAAATAACACAACCGCTTGCTGCTCTAAATTCTTGTTTATACGAACATTGCATCTAATTTTATTGTCAATAAAATCTAATAAAGATACAATTTTCTTTTGCTCATTTAAGGATGGTAAATCTACTTCTAAATTTTCTATCATTCCCTTAGTAAGAGCATTTCTTGTTGCCCCACTAGAAGCAAGCGCCAATAATTCGAATTTCTTCATTTGGAGAAAATATAAAATATACGAACTCAAAATTTTATCCTTATCAGCACGCACTATACAAACGTGCTGATTAATCCTTGCAGGCAAAATAGAATTATCAACGATGCATACTCTAGCCACAGAATCTCCAGTAATATTCAGCAAAACATCATCAGGCTTTATTGTTACACTATTCAATCTAGCTGCTTGAACTTCATCAATATATGCTAAACCTTCATGTGAGAACTCATAATCCAAAACGTTCTGGCTTCTAATCAAGGAAATACCTCGTTCTTTATAAGCATTTTTACCACCTTTAGGCGTTGCACCACTTCCAATCTTAGTGCAAACATCTTTCAACTTAACAATCATATTCTCCCCCTCTTACTCCATCGTGAATATATTATTCACCATACCCAATAGCTGCAAGATTTTTCTTTATAGCTTCTTCCAAAGAATGAGATTCCTTAAATAATCCGTAAAGCTCAGTTGTTAAGCGGGCCATCTTTTCCTCAAACGGCTCACCATCATCTTCCTGTTCAGGAATACCGACATATCTGCCAGGAGTCAAAATATATTCCTGCTTTTCAATACCCTCTAGTGTTATCGAAGCACAGAAGCCCTTTACATCTTCATATTCTTTTCCCTGACGCCAATTATGATAGGTCTTAGCAATCTGCTGAATATCTTCCTCAGATAATTCCCTAACCTTACGGTCAATCATGTGCCCTAAATTTCTGGCATCAATAAACAGTACCTTGCCTTTTGCTGCATCTGTTTTGCCCTTGCGCATGATCCAAAGAGATACAGGTATACCTGTAGTATAAAACAACTGACCTGGCAAAGAAACAATGCACTCCACCACATCATCCTTAACCATGTTTGTCCGGATAACGCCTTCATTGGATGTAGTGGTGCTCAAAGAACCATTTGCCAATACTGTACCTGCAACACCGCCAACAGGATTTAAGTGATGCAGCATGTGCTGAAGCCAGGCAAAGTTTGCATTACCAGCTGGTGGAGTACCATATTTCCAACGAATATCTTCCTGCAATCGCTCTCCGCCCCAATCAGAAATATTGAATGGCGGATTGGCAAGTATGTAATTCGCTTTCAAGGTTTTATGCTGGTCATCATGGAATGAATCTGCATTGTGCTTGCCGAGATTTGCTTCAAGACCACGAATAGCCAAATTCATTTTAGCCAGCTTCCATGTAGTTGGATTGCTCTCCTGTCCAAAAATAGAAATATCCATGATGTTACCCTGATGTTCCTTGACAAAACGGGCAGACTGACAGAACATACCGCCAGAGCCGCAAGCTGGATCAAAGATTTGTCCCTCAAATGGCTCCAGCATTTCAACCAAAGTACGCACAATGCAGGATGGCGTGTAAAATTCCCCGCCCAGCTTTCCCTCGGCAGAAGCAAATTTTCCGAGAAAGTATTCATATACCCTTCCCAGCACATCTTTCTCCTGGGCAGCGGTAGTGCCAACATCAATGTTTGTAAAAAGAGTAACCAACTCACCCAGCCTGGTCTTATCCAACTCCGGACGAGAATAATTCTTTGTAAGCACACCTTTTAAAGCCGTATTATCCTTTTCGATGGCATCCATTGCATTATCAATGACTTCGCCAATATCTGTGCTGGTTGCATGTGCCTTAATATTTTCCCAGCGAGCATCAGTAGGCACCCAAAAGATGTTATCTGCGGTATATTCGTCACGGTCTTCCTCATAACCATAGCCCTCTGCTTTCAATGCTTTATACTTCTCAGTAAACGAATCAGATACATACTTTAAGAATATCAATCCCAATACCACATGCTTATATTCTGCTGCATCCATATTTGAACGCAGCTTATCAGCTGCCAGCCACAATTTTTCCTCAAAACCTACATTTGTCGTACCTGTTGCCATCTTCTCCCTGCTCCTTTACTTATTTCTTATTCTCATGTAAATATTGTACCACAAACTAACAAGTATTCCACATTGTCACTTCATAATACCTGTTATTGCTAACACTTATACCACTGATTTTTTAGAACTTATATATTGTACTTATGTTGTAAACATGATAAAATATGGGTATTGCAGGATTATGCCTGCTGAGCGAACGCGATAGTGAACGTACTCCCGCCTATGGAGGCGGGAGCTTCCTGTTTCAGCGAGTACAGCACTACTAGCTCAAAAGAGCTGCGGCGACTTACACACTCTCCACAGGCGTAGATTCCCGTGCGACCCACGGTACTTTATTATTTACATCAGGCAG
>NZ_VUNR01000047.1 GCF_009695585.1 Anaerovibrio slackiae | reverse complement strand
GCTGCAAAAGCCGTCTGTACATGGCAAAAATAGTTTTTTTGAAAAAATAAAATACAAACTACTTTATAAGGCAAAAATATGGCAGCGAGTGTGGATAACTCGCTGCCATATTTGTCTACGGTCTGAGAGTTTCCGTCAGGAAACCCTGAAACCCCGGAGTTTCCCAGGGAAAACCCTAGAGTTTCCTGTGGGAAACCCCTAAATACTAGAAATAATATACAAGAAAATAAAAATACTAAAATAATCAACAACAACAAGAGCAGGTCTGGCATATCTGATGAGCAGGCAGCTGCCAGCTGTTCCGCAGCTCAAGTTTATGCCACAGAAAACAGGCAACAAGGTGCTGTTGTTGATGTTGTTTCAAGTTTTTTGCATGATATTGGCTTAAATGTCAAAACTATCAGGGTCTTCTTGCAGACCTATGGCAGGGAAAAGATTATCAAGGCAATCGAAGTATTGAAGCAGCAGAAGGGCATAAAGAATCCTGCCGGATTCTTGCGCAGGGCACTGGAAGAAGGGTATCAGCTGTCTGTAGGCAGGCAGCTTTCAGCGGCAAAAGCAGCTTCTATGACGACAGGTCTGCCGGATGATGTAGTCATGGATTTTAATACTGGAAAAACTTATAGGATTGAACCGCACAAGCCAATCTGGGAACTGGCTTTATAGGTAGATAGGCAAGAGGGTGTGACTATGTTTAAGTATAAACCGAATATCAGCAATTATCTGGCAGAGTATGCCATCAAGGAGAGATTTCATCCTACTACTACATTGCCGAAGGATGTGCAGCTGTACTGCATGGCAGGCAGGAGCAACATCTATCGTACTTTTCTGATGTATCAGCGACACATCATCAATAACATGGTAGTGGATACGATATGCCGTTGCCTGACTGACACGCAAATCAAATTTTTTCTGTATAAGTATAAAGATAATCAGACATTCACCTGGATTTCCACCAAGCTGGATGTTTCTACTAGTTCGCTGTTCATATGGAACAGAGATATTCAGCGTGATATTCAGAATATGCTTTTTTATAACATTAGTGTTACGGATATATTTGTTCCGCAAAAAATTATTAACATGATTCACATTTTAGATGCCCGTATAGATGCCTTGGAGTGGGGAATACAGGTGGGAGTAGAAATCAACAGGAAATGGCTGCAAAACCTCATAGACAAGAGAAGCTGTTACAGGCAGCTCTTAAGCAAGCTGGCAGAGTGCCAGGCTGCTCCGGATGAATCGTCATATAACTGGGTGATCAGCCATAAATGCCGGTATCATCATCTGACCATCGATGAGCTGAGCTGCGAAGCAGCTATTAACAGGGCATCAATTTATCGGTATCTCAACCAATTCCGGCAGATTGCTTCAGATATATTTGCACAATGGGGATTTAAGCTTTCCGCATAACAAAAACAAGTTCTGTTCAAATTGGACAGAACACGCGAGTTGTTCATTTTAAACTAAACAAATGAGTTGTTCAAATTGGACAGAACAAAAATTTCATAATCTTATACACACAAGGCCGCTTTTTATACGAGTGGTCTTTTTCCTTGCAAAAAAATGCGACAAATCTGTAATATTTTTTACAAATTTTCTGCTAAAGTGTTATTCAGCAGATTTTATAGCTATAACTTCGATGGATGCGTTTGGATGAGGATATATTTATGACAAGTGATGCAGATAAAAAGCTCAGAAGGAAAAACAGATTGTATTTGATTTGCCTGTTGATATTTTTGGCGGTTATTTTTGGCATTGGCAAATTGCCAGTGGAAAAGAATAAAGATAGTCAGACGGGGCATGAGATGTTTTATACCAATTCATCGCCGTCCATACCGCGTGGGATTTATCTAAAAGTTCCCAGGTTAAGCCTGGACAGGCAGGATTATGTAGTGTATAAGCCGCCAGCAGAATGTGTAGCAATCGCTATGAGCAAAGGATGGATTACCAATCCTGACATATTGTTTGTGAAGCATATCGGCGGCTTGGATGGTGATATGTACGAGGTCAGCCGTGAAAGAGGATTTTATATCAATCACCAATATCATGGGCACATCAGTGAGGAGGATGCCCTGGGACAGATTATACCTCATGAGGAAGGTACATACATCATATCAGGCAATAAATTCCTGCCCGTAGGGGACAATCCCAGGAGTTTTGATGGCAGATATACCGGACCTGTACCGATGGAGAATATCCAGGCCAAGGTCATACCGTTCATAACAGAAGATATTCTGGATATTTTTTGGTAGATGCTGGATAGGAGGAAATATGGCGTTAGTAAAAAATATAGATTTTCATATACACGGCTATGATGACTTTATAGAGCGTGTATTGCCGGAGCTGGATGTGATTTGCAATGAGACATTGGCAGACCCGGAGGGGCATTTCCAGATTGCCATTATGGAGGCTGTCAATAATGCAGCTCAGTATTCACTGGCAGGGCTGACCGAGGCTGCTGTGGACATCAAAATGAGCATCCGGGACATGGATATCAAGGTATCAGTCAGTTCAGAAACCAAGGAGTTTGATGTTAAACGTTTTTGCGATGAAATCAAGGCCTTGGGAAAAGATAAGCAGTGGCAGCGCAAGACATTTGGTGAGTTCAAGGGTACAAGGCTGTCCGGCAGAGGCATCTGGCTGATGCTGGAGGCCTGTGAATACCTGTACATTGATGTGAAGGACAAGACTGTGACGATGTGTGTGAGCTATCCATTGCCGAAAAAGCTGATAACACAGAATATCGGTGTGCTATCAGAAAGGCTTTTCCTAAGTGAGAACGGGGTGATTTTTTGATGAAAAAACCTGTTATTCTGGTGGTGCATAGGAACCCTGAAAAATTGCTCCAGCAGATTGATTACAGCCTGGATAATGGGGCTTCCCTGCATAGTGCAGCTGATGGCATGGAAGCCATGCTTAAATGCCAGCAGCTTAAGCCTGCTATAGTGATAGTGGATATAGATTTGCCGGATTTTAACGGCATGACGGTAGCTTCTGCCATTAAGGATAATAAAGAAAACCAGGCTTTGGTGTACCTCACAGGTTTGGAAGGGCTGCTGGAAAACGCCAAGGCAGACAGGTATCTGCCTTATGGTATTCCCTATGAACTGTTTATAGCTCAGTTAAAGCATGATTTTCAGCAAATTCAGGGCGGGGAGAAGCTGGATGAGGGTATGGAAAATGCTATTGTTCAGCAATATGATTGCCTGGTTCCGGCCTGTTCACGGGAGGATACTGGTGGAGCTTTTTCGGTCAACAGGCTGCTAAGTCCGTATTATCATTTGTCGGGTGATGGGCTGCATTATACATTGTTAAAATCTGATGCAGATGTTCATAGTGACAACAAAGATGGCTTATATGGATTCATTTTTGATTGCGTTGGCCATGATTTACTTAGCTATGGGCAGGCAATGAATACATTGTATATTCTCAAAACATATATGTGGCAATATCAGGCAGGGGTATATGAAACCCTGGATGAGGTTGTCAAGGCGGTTAATAGGGAAGTTTTAAACAACTTCGTTTCTGCAACCCTGATACCGACATTATGCTTTTTTATGGATATTCATGCTCAAAAACTCATCTATTGCTCAGCAGGCATACCGTCACTGCTGGTTAAGTATAAAGACCATTCCAGGCGCGAAAGCATAAGCTGCCGTTCCTATATGATTGGCTATGACAGAGATGTGTCCTGGCATGAAGAATGCCTGGACTTAAGCAGTGTGGAGGAAATAACCTTCATCACAGATGGCTTAAATGATCTTTTGCGAGAGAAGTCGGAAAGCGCAGATGAGCCGATGGCATTTGCCAAGCATGATGATATATCAGCTATATTTATTAAGATTTTTCATGACAATAAATAAAAATATCTAAAGGAAGGATGTTATATATGCAATTTATCACTATAAAGGGAGATACAGCTGTATTGGCTGTTAATGGAAACTATATCACTACCCGTGTGAAAGCTATCAAGGCTGAATTTAACACGGCAAGACAGAATGGCTGCACGAAGCTGCTGGTGGATTTTCAGCATACTACATTGCTGGACAGCACCGGCATATCGCAGCTCTGTGATTTCAGGCAGCTGGTGCAGCCGGGCAATTTTTCGGCAAGGAATGCCCATGGCAGGGTGCTGACAGTCCTGCAGGACAGTATGCTGGACAGCTGGCTGATAGATAGGGGGTAAAAAACTTGATAGGAGTATTTTTACGCCCTGATTGTACCCAGGTCATTGTTGGCGAAAAAAAGAAGAAAAGGATTCATATAACGGATTATAAGGTGATTAAGCAGAATTATCTCAAGGCATTGGAAATGGATGCAATTTCAGCTGTTGAGGCATGGAGATACTTCTTTCTGGACGTTCAATCTGTTACGGGCCGAGACAATGATGAGATATTTATTGTGTTGCCGGATTATGTGTTTTCCCTTCTTGATTGTTTTTACAGCAGCAGTCATGACCAGACCAGGGACACTGTGGCACAGCGATTGCAGCAGAGCATAAACAATTATTATTACAGTGTGCCGATTATCACATCTCCTGAGCCGCAAAAACCCATGGAAACCGTGTCTGTGATAGAGAGGCAGATTGTAGATATTTTTGCCGAGGCAGCAGATCAGGCAAAGGTGCATCTGGTATCAATAGAAGCAGCCAGTGTGGCTTTTTTGCGGTCAAGATGTGAGTACAATCAGGAGCAGCTGATACTGTTTTCATTTGATTCAAAAGCTACGTTGGTAGGTTTTAGCCACAATGGTGGCATCTTTAAGATGGATAATGATGATATGTCTGCTCATGAGTTGTCCTTGCTGACAGCTGAAGAAGCGGAGATGACAATACATGAAGCGATGAGTGCATTTGAACTT
Source organism: Anaerovibrio slackiae (assembly GCF_009695585.1). Taxonomy (GTDB): domain Bacteria; phylum Bacillota; class Negativicutes; order Selenomonadales; family Selenomonadaceae; genus Anaerovibrio; species Anaerovibrio slackiae. Next base: position 8,084 of record NZ_VUNR01000047.1, on the reverse strand, counting down.
TCGGCAGAAAAAACTTTTGAATATCTGAATCAGGACCTTCCCTATGTTGTGATAGGGAGTTCCCTGGCGGAGAAGTATGAAATCATTCATCAGAGAGCTGCTCAGAAAATAGCAGTTAATGACAGGCTCATTTCAGGAAAATTGCCTTATGATAACGAATATGGCTGGTATTGCGCCATGGGCACATTGCTGCAGTGGGCTGATTTCGGGGCTGATGCGCTTGAGGAATGTATTGAGAGTTATGTGCAGGTTCTGCCTGGTAATGTGCTGCCGGAGGAGGTTCAAAATAAGTCCAAGAAATTTTATCGCTTGGAGCGTTTTTTCAGCTTTAGCCGTATCGCCATGATACTTATGGGGATAATCTCCTTTGCAGAGCTGGCGGTTATCCTGCTGTTTTCAGCCACTCAGATACCGGAGGGGCTGCAGGAAGATTATGCAAGCGGCCAGGAAAGTATTGCAAATATAGAAAGGGAATTGTCAATCATAGGTGCAGAACAAAAAGAGGATCAGCAGATTTTGGAGGCATATAGTGCTGTAATGAGCGTCAAGCCGCCAGAAATTGGCTATGTATCTTTTGAGGCAGGCAGTGACACAAAGCCTAACGCGGCAGAATGGGTGAAGATTAAGATGCTGGCAGCGGATCCGTTGAAGTTCCAGGCTTATATAAATGATTTATCAGGGCTCGGCATGTTCAGTTCAGTGGCAATTCCTCAGATGACAACAGATAATGCCAGTGGTGCCAAGGTGGCCAATCTGGTATTGGGGCGAAAGGGGGATGCCAGGTGATAATCCGGGAGAAATTCAGTGAAGTTATCGGCATATTGAGTGCCAGGTTCAAAGCTAGTAAGGAGCAGAATAGTGATAACTTGCAGGAAGCATATGTAGAGCCTCGAGCCAATGAACCTCGTTTTTCCAATAAGATCAGGCTGGGGATATACGTTGCCTTGCTGAGTATCTTTATCTTTGTTACATCGATGCTGACAACCAGAGTAATATCTTCTTACTATGAGAAGCGGGAAACAGAAAGGCAGATTGAAACTATGCAGTCTTTTATCAGTGAGTGGCATGAAAAAAATAATAAGCTGAATAGTGAAGACATGCGCCCGGTAAAAGCTGATCAGGTTGACATGGTACAGACAGATGTAATTTTCCGGCTGCAGGCACTAGGTGTGAATATCAATACCATCAAGGAATTAAAGCAGCAGGAAACTGATGGCAGGGTGTTTTCAGTGGAGTTTTCCGGCCAATATGAACCAGTTATGAAAAGCGTTAAGAGCTTGCAGGAAAGTGATGCTCTTGTGGGGCTAAAGCATCTTGTGCTGCAAGGCAAGGATGGCAGTATATCTGCCAAGCTGACGTACAAAATATACACGAAATGAGGTGACAGAAGATGCCGAATATAGAAATTGATTTTCAGGTGAAAAATAAAAAAAAGATGGTTATTCTAGGTAGCCTGGCGATAGTTTTACTCTTATTTTCCGTGTATAATGCGATTTCATCTTCTGAAAAGGTGCCATATTCAGCTCCTGGCAATGGTGTTGAGCATAACAATAACAGCGTTCACGCTGAACAAATTGCATCAGGGGAGCCGGTAGCAGTGAAGGGAAGTGAGAGTAACAGCTCATTGTCGGTAGCAGGGGATATTTTTACTGTTAATCCTTTCATAGAAATTAAAGAATTTGATGTTTCAAAGGATAATATTGCTGATATGGCTGCTGCGCACAATCCGGGTACTGTCCCTGCTATGCCGCGAAGTACCAATATTCCTTTGCCAGCTATTCCAAATCATCCTATGCAGGCAGGGATTCCCCAGGTCAGCAATCCGTCATCTAATCAGCCTCCGGCATCATCAGATCGAATTGCAGTGCAGGGGATAGCTATGGGGGATAATGGCTCTAATATAGCGATTATGAGTGATGGCAAGGTGGTGTCAGAAGGTGATGTTTATAGAGATAACCGGATTGCCTATATTGGCGGAGATGGCATTACCTTTGATAATGGCACAAAAGTAAGGTATGAGTAGGACAGGAGGAGAGAAGATTGAAAGATACAAAATTACACCATAATATTGCAGCTGTACTGCTTGGTATATCCATATTGAGTGTAACCGCTATAGCTGGTTCAGATACTGCATATGCCGCAGTACAAAAGCAGGAGGCTTCTGTGAAGCAGGAGGGAATATATAATCCGAATCTGTTCACTGAGAAGATAAAGCGGATTTTGGCAGAATACAATCAGAAAAATGTTAGTACCAAGGAGCCGGAGCATAAATCGTCAGCTTCTTCTGCTGAAAATACTGCCGGGACTGAGAAAGCAGGCCAGGCTGGTGAGCAAAAAGAAAAAAGCCGGGAAAAAATACAGCTGCCTCAGCCATATAATGAGCAGCACAATTTTCGTAATGAAGGGCGATACAATTTTGATTGGCAGGGAACGCCTATTGCCCAGAGCCTTTACGCCGTGGCAAAAGTGGCCAACAGGGATGTGGTCATCAATGGCACCTTGGATGGCAAGGTTTATATGTCACTGCACAATGTGACCTGCGAAAAAGCCATGCAGTATCTGAGCAATGCCTTTAATTTCAACTGGATGGTGGATGATAACGCCATACTGGTAAGCACCTCGGATACTATGCTGCAATCCAAGATTATTCCTGTTCATCATTTGTCAGATATGGAAAAAGTGACAAATGAACTGAAGGCACTGGGACTAAATGAGAGCAACATATTTGCAAATTCTGAAACACGTTCAGTTTCCGTGACCGGGACACCATATCAGGTGGCTGCTGCTGTCAGGCATATGAGTGCCATAGACAAGCCGGTGAGCCAGTGCCTGGTACTGGCTCAGCTGATTGAGATAAATCATGGCGATAAGCTGGATTTGGGGATGCAGTATTCTTTGCCGACATATTCACATACTGGTACGACTTCCGGCATTACTGACAGTTCATCCTTTAAAGGAAATTGGCTGGAAAAGCTGACTTTTTCTGCCAATGCTACTGCAAGCAAGTCGTTATCCAAAGGCAAGGTGGTTTCCAGGCCGATGATTATGGTAATGAATGGGCAGGAAGGTGTTGTGAATTTTGGAGACCAGGTGCCAATACTATCCAGTACGACTACTTCCAGCTCAACATCTGTGACTGCCGAGTACAAGGATATTGGCACCAATTTGACCATTACTCCGGCTATTGACGAGGTGACAGGGACAATAAGCATGAAGATTGCTGCCGAGATAAGCAATATTACTTCCTGGATCAGCAAAGGTGAAACTACGGCTCCGCAGATTTCCACGCGCAAGGCTACTACTTCCGCGCATCTTAAGAGTGGCCAGTCCTTCGTTATAGGCGGCTTGATGAGTGTAAAGGATCTGGATAATCTCAGTGGGATTCCAGGTCTGATGAATTTGCCGATCCTGGGTGAATTATTCAAATTCCATAGCCAGACTAAGGAGTATTCCGAGGTATACATCATGATAACTCCATATATTGTGACTGATGATATTGATCCAAAAGAAATTTTGAGGCAGGTGGGAGATTAATGGCAGATTATAGCGAACTGTATAGAAATCACTTCACTGAGCAGATGAAGCAAAGCGGTCAGTATGCGGTTGATGATTTATCCAGGCTGGAAATTCCTGCTGATGTGGTGAACCTTCTGTCACAAGATATGGTGCTTCAGTATCATATCATTCCTGTGGGGCTGGAGGGAAACAGGCTGGTGCTGGCTACTGATACGGAGCAGACCTTTAAGATGAAAAACAAGCTGGAAGGTTTGCTGGGCAGAAAAGTCAAGTTGCTGTATACATCGGAGGAGAGCCTGAAGCTGGGGGCTTTAAAATACTATAATATCGCCAGCTTTAAGCGAAGTGGCAGCCAGCATCTGCAGAATATAGAAACTGATATGACTCCACTAAAAGGGGCAATCAATACTATGTTGCAGGATGCTGCCAGGCGCAGGGCATCTGATATACATCTCTTGCCACAATTCCGTGGCTATCGGGTAGTGTTCAGGATTAATGGACATGCTTATGATATGACTACCAATCATGAATTTACTGAAAGCCAGATGACCAATGTGGCAAGCCTGATTAAGCAGATGGATACATCTCAGTCTGCGGATATGACCAGGACTAATATGCCTAATGAAGGTTCTTTTTATATGACTCATGGCGGTCAGGATATATTCATCCGCCTGGAAACATTGCCGGAGGGGAATGGTGTGGACAGGCTGGAGACCATCGTCTTGCGTTTGCAGCCCCAGGCTGGCAGGAGCGGCAATATAAGCAAAAGGACTTTGGATGACATTGGCTATACGGAGGCGGACCTGAATGACATAAAGCAGGTGCTGTACAGAAATCCTACGGGCCTGTGTATCATATCCGGCCCGACAGGCAGCGGCAAGACAACAAGCCTTCATGCCGCTATACATTATGTCCTGGACACCAGGCAGGAGCCCCTGAATGTGATTGAAATAGCTGAGCCGATCGAGATTTATGAAGATGAATTTACTCAGATTCAGATACATAAGGCTGATAATGAGGGGAATAACTTGTCGGGGGAAAAGATATTGGAAGCCGTGCTGCGTTCTGATCCGGACATTATTTTATTCAATGAGATACGAAATGCTACGGATGCTACTGTGGCAACCCAGGCATCCAATACCGGGCATCTGGTATTTTCCACAGTTCATGCCGGTGATTGCATCGGAACTATCCTGCGCCTTTTGGATTTGGACATATCCCGGACAACCCTGCTTTTGGAAACGAAGATTATAATGGCTCAGAGACTGGTGGCAACGCTTTGTCCGCATTGCAGGCAGAAGCATATCCTGACAAAAGAGGAAAGAAAACTGCTGACACCTGACGAGATTGCCAGATGTGAGGATAAATTATTTGAAAAGGCGGACAGCCTGACGGCAGCAAACTGTCAATACTGCAATAACGGACTTTCAGGAAGGACAGCCGTGGTGGAGTACGTTATTCTCAATACTGAGATACGGGACATCTTGCTGCGGAATAATAATTTCAAGACCATAAAGGAAGTGCTTTTGCATAATGGCTTCCGCTCCATGTGGGAAAAGGGACTGGATATGGCAATGGATGGCAGAATTGCCCTAAGTGATTTAATCCAGGCGGTAGGCAGGGAGGAGGTGAGTAAAAAATGATTTCCAAGAAAAATTTAAATGATTTGTACCAGATATTTATCATCATTGAGCAGAATACTATGGCTGGCTTGAATGTGCTGGATGCACTGAAGCTGTATGCTAAAAACAGCCGTCCCTATGTGAAGCAGGTACTTGATTCAGTGCAGCATGACCTGGAAACAGGCATCAGGCTGCCGGATGCTTTTGCCAAGCACCCCAAGCTGTTTCCAAGCTATATCGTGGAGATGATGAAGGTAAGCGAAGGAACCGGCCAGGCTGAGGAAGTATATAAGGAAATAGTGCGCTCCCTGGAGCAGGAAGTTGATTTGCGGCGTAATATCGGCTCACAGATGGGACAAGCTGTATTTCTGCTTATACTGCTGGCAATCACTGTAGGAATTGTCATTTTTGTCGTATTGCCATCCATGGGAAGATTTATGGGCAGTCTCAATATGCAGATACCTTTTCACACAAAGCTGATGATAGATGTTGGGATTTTTGCAGAAAACTATTGGTTTATTGTTCTGCCAGGAATAGCAGCTGCGGTATTTGCACTGATTTGCTTTTTCCGGGCAAATCCAGAGACCTGGGCCAGGTTGCAACTTAAAATTCCTGTATATAAGCCGTTGGTGTTTTATTCACTGCAATATCGGTTTTGCCTAGTTTTGGCGTTGTGCAAGAACGCTGGACTGGATACTATCCGTGCACTGGAATTTACCGCCTCCGGTTCTGACAATATACTGATAGACAATTTAATTGGCAGGACTTTGAAGGAAATCAGGAGAACGGGTGGTAGCTTTACCCAGGTGTTGCAAAAAATGGATGTGGAGAAGGTTTTAGATGAATCAATCTTTATGTTTTTGGAAGCTGGTGAAAAAAGTGACATGGGCGAGATGATGTTCAAGCGTTCAGCATTTTACAAAAAGCAGCTGATAGTTGAGTCACAGATGTTCAATACAAAACTTTCCAATATACTGCTGACACCTATTTTCGTTGTTCTGGGGTTAATTATGTTTTCTGTGCTGTCACCGTTATTTAACATGATGGGGCAGATAACAAGCGGAGGTATTTGATGAAACAGAAACTGTATAAGGCGAATGGATTTATTCTTATGCAGGCAGTTGGTGCTGTTTTGCTTATTGTGATGCTGTCAGTAGTCGTAATTGTGGCAGGAAGTACCTATATTAATGCAGGAAAAAGGAGCACAGCAGCTTCTGATACCGCTGCGCTTGGTGGTTATATCAGTCAGTATCGTATGGAAATGGGGACATATCCGGGAAAGCTTGACGATTTAACTAAAACTAAGGGACAATATGGTCCTTGGCTCCGTGAAGTACCCAACGATCCTTTTGGAAATTCATATCAGTATATAAGCAATGGAAATAAGGGGTTTGTTGTATTTAGTGTTGGTCAAGATGGCCAGGCATCCAGCAGTATTGACAGCGGTATTTGCGGAGATGATATTGGCTATAGTGAATAATTTTTTCAAGTTCTTAAGGAGGAATATTTTTATGATATTAACAATGAATATGCCTGCTATGAAAGCAGGGCAAGGAAAGAAAAGTAAGTTCAAGGTAGCTGGGTTGGCACTATCTGGTGAGACAATGATGTATGTGCTGTTTATTATTGTGATTATGGCTGTAGTAGTGCTTAATTGGAATAAATTTTTGGATTTAGGAAGATTAGGTTCCCAGTATTTGGAAATGTCAAATATTCAGACTGCCGCTTCCAGCTATGCAGCACACCGCAGGGATGGGGAGGGACCATCAAGTATGCAGGATTTAATTGATGGCGTGGCTGCTGCTGACAGTATCACTGGTGCAGCTGTAACAGATTTGTTAAATGCTGATAGTGGAAGATTCAAGGGTGGCGTGTACAAGGATGCATTTGGTAGTGATTTCGTGTTTGGTACAAATGCAAATGGAAATAGGTATATTGCTTCACCTGGCCCTGATCGTCAGGCTGGTACTGATGATGATTTGTATGCATATTATTAATTTGTTTGTTCTGTTCAATTTGGACAGATTAAATGTTCTTTAACTAGGGTGATATTGTAAGTGTAAATCCCCCTGAGTTGTCATTGTGTTGTGATGATAACTCAGGGGGATTTAGGTTGAGTGGTAGTTACTTCGCAAGGTAATAGCCCTGATTTATCTACATTTACATCAGGTGACGGATATTACAAAACATCAGATGGACTTATTATACAATGGATTACTAGAAATAACGCATCTGCAAATGAAATGAGTATTATATTTCCAATAACATTTCCACATAAGTGCTTTACTGGTGTTGTTTCAAAAGGTGGTTTAACAAGTAATTGGAACGCTTATAATGCCGCTACTATTAATAAAATTACTAATGCAGGGTGTAATATAGTATTTAATGATTGGTTGGGCCCTAATAATGCAATATATGGATTATTTATAGGCTTTTAATGTACTATCAGAGACATATCCAATAGCGTATACACCTATTTTATTAAATAAATCATTTAAATATTTATAATGACCATTATCTACTATAAATATAGTGTAATTCCAAACCGAAACCTCATCTGATACTGGTTTAGCGTGTTCGCCTGTTTTTATAATTTGATAGTTTGTATCTTTATAAGGCAGAATAAATGATTCGATTGTATAGGAGAAGTTAGATAATGAAGTATATATTGCTCCTTGTTCGCACCAGCCATCACTATACAATCTAGCCCATTTTACGCCATCATAATAAGTAAATATTAATGATGGCTTATCCGTAATACTATGATTACTATAATGGGCCCCCTGTCAAGACCACTTTTTAAAATTTTAAGAGTGTCATTGGTCCTATGTCAAGATTTAGTACAACATAAAATGAGAAATTTTAATTATTTTCAGCTTACCAATAGTGATTCTCTAGCAACGCTCGCATTGTAAAGTTTTTCGAAGTCATCTGGCGAAAGATATC
>NZ_VUNR01000046.1 GCF_009695585.1 Anaerovibrio slackiae | reverse complement strand
TGAGACGCGCCTCGGTGCTTAGCGAGTCGCAAGCCGTAGGCGCAGCGAGAGCTTAGCATCCGCTAGGCGTGGATAGTAGCGCGAGCGTGCCTGCATTGGCATTGCCTCTCCGACCATTGGAGTATTTACTGATGTTTTTCTGACAGCTCCCCTGCACTAATCAATAAAACTCACATATATCGCCGAAGTAACGATCAAGCACTACGACAAACTGGAGTTTATTCCTAATGCGTTCACCATACTCTAATCCGTTACAGTACAACATATTTTGTAGCAATCTGCCACAAAATATGCTATACTGTAACCAGCATGGAGGTGATATTATGTCAACAGTAAGTGTACGAGTAGATGCAGGACTGTTTTCCGAAGCAGCCAGCATTGGCAAGGCTGAGTACCGCAGTGCCGCCCAGCAAATCAATTACTGGGCAATGCTTGGCAAGAATGCCCTGGCTAACCCTGACCTTCCCATAGAATTTATACGCGAAATACTGATAGCCAAAGAATTGCCTCAGGAACCATTTGAATTCAGGGAGGAATAACTTTGCAAATTACGCAATCCCCTTTATTTAAGCGCACATATAAGAAACTGAAAGGACAAGAGCTAACTGCCACTAACTCAGCCATCAAAGCTATAGCGGAAAATCCCTTGCTGGGTACAGAAAAAAAGCAGGACTTAGCAGGTATCCGTGTTTATAAGTACAAAGTATCCTCAAAGCAATTTCTTTTGGCATATAGCTTTGACCCGATAACCCTAAAGCTGATCATGCTTGGCGTACACGAAAATTTCTATCGTGACCTAAAAACTTATATAAATTGAATATTACAAAATGCAACAGGCAGGAGCGAGGCAACATACGCTATCCCATCCTGCCTGTTTTATTTGCATCACTTTATATGATTTTCTTTGCCCTACTGGCTATTTGTAATAGTCCAGTTTCTTACCACAAAATCAATTCTCTTTTAGCAACTTTGTCAGCCATGAAACCAGCTTTTCCACCCTATTTTCCCTATCGATGCCATTCTGCCTAGTTATGCTGAACAGCTTGGTCTGCCATTCCCCTGCCGGATTCTTGAACGTAAACTGATATGAAGCACCGCCATCCCAGGAAATTTGCATATTCCCCATTTCCAGCCGTGCTTTCAAATCCAGTGGTAGTTCTGTATAAGAACAAGTCACATCTACGCCATCGGCACTTAAAATATTTTTTGCCGCTGCAAAATAAGGAATATATGTATTAATCGAAATATACCGCTGAGTAGTTAATATATACGTACTATAAGAACAATCATCCGCTACCTCTCTGCCTATCTTGCCAAAGGAACCAGGCCTAAATTCCCTGTACTTGATGTAATAGTAACGCCACGGATAAAAATGTTCTGCCTCACATTTTTCCACAAACTCATCAGCCACAGACCGCAAAGCCTCCGTCCCATAACATTCCAGTTTGGATAAGAGCGCAAGCAAAACCGCTTTCGTCCTGCCAAAGCCGCCATTTCTGCTTTTGTGAAACAAGTTCTCCCACGCCTTCTGATGAGCGGCAGAGGCCGAGCCATACTGATAACGCCAGCTATTTTCGTTCTGCCCATAATCGCCTATTGCCATCAGGGCACAATCAATGGCATCAAAATTGCAAGCAGGCTTATCAGCTTCATACACAAATAATTGGGCAAATTTATCCCCATAAATGAAATCATTATCCCATACTATTCCCATCTGTCCCCTAAGCAGCGGATGATCCTCCAGCGCAAATACCTTTTCCGTATCCTCAGGATGTTTCTGCAGATACTCTATTTTATTTTTCTCCTCCAAAAGCTGATGCTCGTTAAAATTATCCTTGTTATCCACCTTGATTACGCCGGTAAGCATAATCTCCCGAACTGCTCTAAGAATAGCAGGCATACGATTGCCGCTGGTCCTGTCACTAATCTGAAATTCAGAATTTTGAATAAGATTATTAATCATCCTCAACCGTCTGGCAAAATCCGCCTCAGACACCTCTGGTACATCAGCCATCTCCGGCAACTTATCCCGTATGCCGCTCTGGCACAAAAAGATATTGACTGCATACAGAAGCACAAATCTTCCCAATGGAAAAATTCGATTATTATTGCCTGTCCTTTCGCCATAACATCGCAAACAGTCCCCGAATATATCCAAATCATATCGCTTTTCCACCAAAATCTTGCCAAATTCATGTTTATTGCTCATATATGCTGTCAAAAAATCCTTTGGATTTTTATAACCCGCAATTTTGCACCAGCAATCAAAATAACATTCCAGCAGCTTAATATTGGCAGTCACCCTTTCTAGTTTGTGGGAAAAATATCTCTGTATCAGTTCAAATTCATCATCCTCCCTGCCAGCCAAAGACTCTCCCTGTTCATAGCAAATCACATCACAGATAAAACGAAAATACCGCAAAAACTCGTCATCAATCACGCTATCTTCCGGCAGTCCGTTGCCACTATCCCGATATTGCCACAGCAAATCTGTCCATTCCCTGTCAATTTTGCTGATTATTCGCTTGGCAGTAGCCACATCTGTCAGGCGCAGTTCCCGTTCCAACTCTGCCTTGAAATGTTCAAATAAAGTCAGCGGCTTGCCACGAGAATTCATCTTAATATAGATTTCATCCGTAAGCCCCATATCATTAATCGGTAAAAAATAAAACTTTATGGCACCCTCGCGCAATTTTTGCCATAAATCATCTACAGAAGCAAATTTCTCCTGAATAGCATCCAGCACAACCAGCATAGAACTTATGGTAGCATCTTTTTTCCATGAAAGCGGAAACCATTCCTGATTGCTTATATCAACCGATATTGCATCTGTGAACTCCGGGGTAAATTTCACCAGCTCCCAGCAAAAATCTCTGGCACTATAACGTGTTTCATAGCTAAATCCCTTTAAAAAAACATACTCATCCTCAGGAATCCCTGCTTTTTTAGCAGCGTACCAATGGAGCAAAAACAAAGTGGTCAACCTCTGCTGTCCATCCAGAGGTATCAAAGTACCATCTTCATCAAGGCTGCCATAAACAAAATCCAGCACGATAGGCTTAACTGTAACCGCGCCATGCAGAGCATCCAGAAAACGGCTGCGTATTTTATCTATCTCCGCCACTTTCCTGCCCTGAGCATAATCTCGCTGGATAATAGGAATAACTATTCTTTTTAGCTTAAAACCACATTCTCCTTCAGGTTCAGCAGAATGAAAAATATCATAAAATGACAATAATTTGGCATTCATTTCCTATACTCCCTCCTGTTCACATTTAATCGGCTCAGGCAGGTAATCCTTCAATTTTTCATTGATAGCAGTTATATACGCTTTTCGGTCTGCCATGCCCCAAAAATACAGCTGACATTCTTCCGACGGTGTATAATATTTCAGGAAGACATTTCGTGTGCAAAAAGGAATATACTCGCCATGCTTGTCCATTTCCAGCAAATGATTTCTTTTGACCGCGAAAGCAGAATTGCTCAATGCTGCATTAAGGCTGCTATCTAAAAGAGCCAGATTGGCAATACTATGCAAATCTTCCTTGTAGCCCGCCGGGGAAAGCACGCCTGCAATCTCCTGCTGCAAGCTCACAAAATCATTACGCCCCAGCTTTCCATCAGCTACTGCTACCTGTATTCTATCCAACAGGTCAGCATATTTTTTATTATCACCAAGTGCCTCGATGGCATTACCATGCTGTTCGAGCCATTCCTTCCAGGCAAACTGTGTATTTAATCCCTCTGCATGCTGCGCATGAATATGTTCCAAGCTCCATGCTGCCTGATTGGCCAGACCGTACTTAAACTTGTCAAAGGGAAACCATTGGGTTCTTTTACCAATCTGCCTTACTGATTCCACATTGAACAGCAGCAGCAGACGGCTGATTTTGGGGTAGTCATCGCGATTGGTATATTCCAAATCACCATAGTTACGCTCACCAATAAGCAGGCTTGCTCTTATACTGTCATCCAGTATTTGCGCAATTTCATTTTTTTTCTTGTGGGAAACTAAGGCAAAAATTTCATTAATTGAAGCATATCCGGAAGCAATCAAATAACCTATTTTGTGATATAAATCATGGTCCTCAAACCAATCCTGCAATAGGAAAAATGTCTTTCTCAGCTTATTCCATATATCATTCAGTGACATATAGCGGCTCATCCTGTCAATAGCAAAAAATGCGGCGTACCTATCCCTGATGTCTGCCTGATGCCCATAGACAAGCAGTTCCAAAAGCAAATCCATGCGTGTTTGATAGTTATGCTGCTTCTTGTTGGTCAAAAATCCCCAAAAGGCATCCCGATGCAGTTCATTTTCCATGCTGTCCCATTGCAGGGAAATTTCTTCCTGCTTTTCACGCTTTATTTCCGGCTGCCCTTGCCAACCATCCCTGTTCAAGAACATAGCTTTGACCAGCTCGGCACTGGTAAGGGGGATTTTGCCTATATTCAGACGAGCAAATAGGGAAATGGCCTCATCATCATCAATCCCATGCACCTCATACCAAATCACGCTGACATTGTCCTCAAGATATGAAGCAAATTCAAATGCACGCTTTTTCGGCTTTTCAGCACAGCTGAACCATTCTTTAATAGTCTTGTACGTATTACCCATAAACCAGAAATCTATATTTTCCTCACACCTGCTCAAATCTATATCATTGAGAAATGTTTCGGACTTGTCCCTAGTGGCATATTCCAATGAAAACGCTGGTGCATCAAACACACCGCCCAGTTCTTTGTACATATATTGATAGATCAGAAACAGGGTTGTCAACCTTTGCTGCCCATCTACCAGTTCATACTGGCCTGCATTATGACGAACTACTATCGGCTGCAGGCAATACTTGGCATTGCCATTCCTGAATATATCCTCCAGCAACCTGACTACCTCATTACTGCTCCATCTATATCCTCGTTGATACGACGGCACAAAAAACCTCCCTGATATGCTTCCCACGGGTTTTGTAGTCAAATTAATCTCATTTTCCATCACCATTCACCTCTCCCGCAAAACTGAAAATACTTAATTTTTGCACATACTGTCTTCTGTTATCATTGTAACAAGCAAGCAATACAGTAACAAGCCTTTTATATCGCACAAAAATAGATATCCCACATGTATGTGACATCTATCCATGCATTGCAATATTTGTCATGCCATCCTATAGCACGACTGCTTTTTTGCCAATAGCCGCAACCTGCTCGACTGTCATTTGTGCAACCTTGGCGACAGTGTTGATATTGACATTTTCCTTTAACATCCCAATAATCATATTTTGCCCCTTTCCGGCAGCCACCCTGGCTGATTCCCTGACTGATACCATCCACCAAAGCTGCCGCCCTAATATTATCTCTTTCAATATTCCAAATCTTTTCCTGGTCAAATAAAGTAAGCATGATATCCTCAACCTCCTTCTCTCTTTCACTCAAGTATTCTGTCAGCAGATTTCTATTGCGGCAAATCCTGATAATTTCTTTTGCCGCTGTCAAGGTCCTGCCATACAGGGCAACCTGTTCATTGAATACCCTGCAAAAGCCGATGTATTGATTTATAATATCATTGCTGTCGCTGAGATAGATAATCTTCACCTTGGCATCTATGCAGCAATCCGTATCAGGAAAAAATTCATCCTTAAGCGACAATATATCAGGATGATTTTCTTTTTCACCAGTGTAGATAACATACAGCTCAGGCTTTGGCATATCAGCTTTCTTGCTGCCATACAGCTGAATTTTGTTGTTCGTAAAGTAATCCTGATAGGTACTCATCAGATATATCAAGGAACGGACAACGATGTTTGCTGACCAGGTGGATTGTGCTTCTACCAATATCATCAGATGGTTGCCTCTGACCATGAATCCCAAGTCATTATATATGCCGTTCATCAGGATGGACTGCAAGGTAACAATGTCCAAATCATCTTTAGTTATAGTCTTATCATCTGGATGCAATGCCTGATACAGCTGTATAAGATTTTTTTGTCAGAAAACATATCTCGAAAGACTGTATCTTTGCCGCTATATTTGGGTTGCCTGTCATTCTTCACTGCTATCTGCCCTCTTTCAGCCATATATGCTACAATGTTGCAATATACATTATTATACCATAAGTTTGGTAATTTGAATACACAAAATCTTTATTGTTTTGAGAAAGAAATTATGCTACCATGTAGATAACACATAGTTTTGTAAGCTTTCAGAGGAGTTAATGCAATGGCTAGTATGATAAAAAATACCATGCCCTCTTTACGGACCTTAAATCAGCTCAATAAAAATACCAATCTTTTGACAAAATCCCTGCAAAAAGTTTCTTCCGGCATGAAAATAAATAGTGCCGCAGATAGTGCTTCTGCTTATAGTATTTCAGAAAAAATGCGTGTTCAACTCAGGGCACTTGACCAATGCAATGCCAATACAAAAACTGGTGCCAATATGCTTTCTGTGGCAGAAGGGGCCATTGATAACCAGATTGACCTCATCAAGCGCATGAAAGAAATCGCCCTTGATGCGGCAAACGATACCAATACCGATGCAGATCGTGCTATCATGCAAAAAGAAGTCAATGCCAGGCTGATGGATCTGAACAACATATCTTACTCCACTGAATATAACGGCAGACAGCTTCTGAACGGCGTTATGCCGGGTGAACCAACAACCTTTTTTAATACTGATGCCCCGCCAAGTCAGAATACTACACCTGTTATACCAGAAACTCCCAATACGAATGCTATTTTTAAGAATTTACCAGTATATGCGCCCAATACTAATTTTCTACGAAATCCTCCTAATACTGTTTATGATCCAAATCAAATTACCTGGTCTCCAGATCCGTCTGGCACTACTTACACTATTGGACAAACAGTTTATGATAGTTCCCATCAGCCGCATAATGTAGTTCGTAACCCTAATACAAACAACATGTCTGTTTATATTGGCGGTGCTTATCAAGATATTGGTGCTCCCTCAGGCTTTACCGCATATAACGGTACAATGGCATCAGTTCTTCTCAGCAATGCAACCATAGGTAATTCTTATTCCACCACACCTAAAATGCCAGGCGATAATTACACCGCAGGAACATTGCCCGATGGAACGCCAGCTCTAACTACTACTAATAGAAACGGCAACACATCTGGTTTCTACGATTTAAACTTGCCTAGCACGAATCTGCCTGCTTCTCTAGACCAACAAGGTTTTTCCGTGTTATGCGATAAGTGTGAGCAATTCGTTTGTGTTAAATTTGATGCCACACTGCCAGCAAATACAGGTCAGCATCATATAGATAATACTGTCAGACCACCATCAGAATGTTATGTTATCGGCATTGCCGGTCTCAGCACTATCAATGATATTTATAATGCAATGGAACAAGGTATTTCCCAAATTACTGGCACATCGCCTACTGGTTCCAGTGTGCAACAGTTAACAAGCCCTTGGAATCACAATGTATGTTTACATTTTTATGATGATGCCAGTGGTAATAAGCACTGCTATATTACCAAAGACCACGACTATGATCTCGCTCTGTATAATGGCGTTGCAGGCCAGGTAGAAACTGTCGGCGGCAAGCTGCCATGGCAAAATTTAGTTATTCAAGGTGATACCGTCAGCAGCCAGTTCACTAGGCTACAGCTACCCAACACTACGCTGGATGCGCTGTTCCCAGCCCAAAATTCAAACTGGGACATCGAACCAAAAGAAAGCGATTATCCAAATCCGTGGCCGAAGGGTTATGAAGAAGATAGAACCTGGCCGCCGGAGTGGGGTGAGGACTACATTGAAAATACTCCTTTAGAAGAGAAAAGACGACGCCTCTGGCGGGAAGAAACCTGGCCATATCCTGCAAAGGGAGCAATTTCTACTGCCTCCTGCGTCAGCACCAGGGAAAAGGCCCTTAAATTTGTCCAATCATTGGATCAGGCTTTAAAGTACCTTACCAATGCAGCCACCACCCTAGGCGTTCAGGAAGTGCGCTTAAACTACATGAATGATAATATTGTAACCTCACATGAAAACACCACCGCGGCAGAAAGCGTAATCCGCGATGCGGATATGGCCAAGGAAATGACAAATTACTCCAAGTATAATGTCCTCGCCCAATCAGCTCAGTCCATGCTGGCTCAGGCCAACCAAAACCTTGGCAGCTCTTTGGATTTACTACAATAACATAACGGTAGATACTACAACAGGCAGGAACGGGTTAGCGTATACTATCCCTTCCTGCCTGCTTTATTTTACATTACTTTATATGATTTTCCTTGCCCCACTGGCTGATTTTTGCATAGTACGGTGTCGGTACATTCAGCTTTTTGCCCAGCTCCACGATGCTGTCCACCAGCCCGGCAAATTCCGACTGGCGTCCTGCGGCAACATCCCGCTGCATGGAGGTCATGCCTCCCGGCTTAAAGGCATCAATCAGCTTCAGCCCCGATTTTACCAGGTCACTCTTGAAGGTCAGCCCCATAGCATCACCGATAGCCTGCACCTCCCTAATAAGCCCCACGAAGGTATCACGCACCTGCCCTTCCTGCTGGAAGTCCTCGCTCTTGGCATTAAAATATAACCCTGCCGCCCCCATAGGGGAAACAAAGCTGAATTTCTGCAGGTGGTCAGCGGCAATGTTATCCGTAAAATGCCCCTCTATGCCCGCTGCCTTGAATACCTGCTCCAAATCCCTTGCCTTGGCTTCCAGACGCCTGTCCTGCCCCTGACGGAAGCCATAGAACACACGCAAAATGGACTGAGGCTGACTGATAACTCCCGGCTCCTTAATCATGCCGAAAACATACATACAGCCATCCAGCACTGTCAGCTTATCCGGCAGGGCAGCCTGCATGACGCCACCTGTGCCATAGATATTCAGGATAGGCAGGATAATTGTATCCTCCCCGGCAGTACGCCTTGCCAGCTCTATGGCAGCCTCAATGTCATAATATTTGACACACACCAGCAGCACATCAGGCCTATCAGCATACTCATCCATCGTACATGCCTTTGCAGGATAAACCGTAAAGTTGCCGTTATGCTGACTTTCCAGAGTCAGTCCCTTCTCACGGATTGCCTCTAAATGCTTTCCTCTGGCCAGAAATGTCACATCATTGCCAGCCTTGGCAAGATACGCTCCCAGCACACCGCCTGTGCCACCGGAGCCTGCGATTGCAAATTTCATAATATATCGCCTCCCAATATATCCGCTTGCATGGCTAATCTGCTACCGGCCCCAACCTCTTGTGCCCGGCGCAGCCACACCCAGATAAAGCTGACTCTATTATAGCGCAAATTTTTTACACAAAAAAGCCCCTCGGAAAAATCCGAAGGGCTAATTCACAAAATGGCGGAGCAGAGAGGATTCGAACCTCCGCAGCCTTGCGACCCTAACGATTTAGCAAACCGTCCTCTTCAGCCTCTTGAGTACTGCTCCTGAATATGGCGGAGAGGGTGGGATTCGAACCCACGGTGCCTTGCGACATCACCGGTTTTCAAGACCGGCTCCTTAAACCACTCGGACACCTCTCCATAGCCATATCATTATAGCAAAAATAATGGAACTATGTCAAATGTTTTTGTGAAATGAGGGGTGTAATACACAATCCCATTATTTGCTATATCCCTCAGGATGCTGCTGATGCCATTTCCAGGCTGTGCCAATCACCGCCCTGACATCAGTAAACCTAGGCTTCCAGCCAAGCACGCTGCGTGCCTTTTCACTAGAAGCAATCAGCTGGGCAGGATCCCCTGCACGACGCTGGCCGATTTCCACCTTGATGTCGTGCCCGGTTGCCTCCTCGGCAGCCTCAATCATTTCCTTGACGGAAAAGCCCTGACCATTGCCGAGATTAAAAATATTGCTCTCGCCGCCCTTGCGGAGATAGTCAACGGCCAGCACATGGGCATCTGCCAAATCCAGCACATGGATATAATCCCGGAGGCAGGTGCCATCAGGAGTCGGATAATCATCGCCAAAGATTGTAATATGCTCCCGCTTGCCCAGCGGTACCTGCAAAATCAGCGGAATAAGGTGGGTTTCCGGATTGTGATCCTCACCAATGGAGCCATCCTCAATGGCACCTGCAGCATTGAAATAACGCAGGGAAACATATCTGATGCCATTAGCCAGGCTCACCCACTTCATCATCTTCTCCATGATCAGCTTGGACTGACCATAAGGATTGGTAGGCTCTGTACGATCATCCTCCATAATAGGAATCCTCTCCGGCTCGCCATAGGTAGCTGCCGTAGAAGAAAAAACAATCTTGTCAACGCCGTGGCGCACCATGGCCTCCAGCAAAACCTGCATACCATAGACATTGTTGTTAAAATACTTCAGCGGATTGGTCATGGACTCCCCCACCAGGGAATTAGCCGCAAAATGCACCACCGCATCTATCTTATTTTCTGTAAAAATCTTATCCAGGACGGCAGCCTCACGAATATCTCCCTCATAAAACTTCGCCTTGGGATTGACTGCATCCAGATGGCCTGTCTGCAAATTATCCACAATAACTACACTCTCGCCCTTTTCCACCAGCTGATAAACTGTATGAGAACCTATATACCCGGCTCCGCCGCATACCAATATAGCCATAATCTTATTTCACTCCTTGTTAGCCACATAGCTTACACATTATTTGCAAGCTGTCACAAATCTGTCAAAGGCAGCCAGCCCTGCCTCGTCACGCTTGAATACGCCTGCATCCGTAAGCACCTGCATAAATACCCTGCCAATTTCATCCCTGATAATCTGTGCCGCATTATCCTCATTAATTTCAGGATGGGCCGCCCTGATTTCCTTGTACCAGTCAGCGTGTACAGCCAAGGCTTCATCATCAGCAATGCTTTCCCGGCCAGCCAGCAGAGCCTCCCGGATTTTTTCCATGTTGCCCTTCAGTCTCGGCGGCAGTACCGCCAGCCCCATTACCTCAATCAGGCCGATATTTTCCTTCTTGATATGATGGACATTGGCATGAGGATGGAAAATCCCCAGAGGATTTTCTGCATCGGTGCGGTTGTTTCTGAGCACCAGATCCAGCTGATAAGCCCTGCCCTGGCGCCGGCAAATCGGGGTAATGGTATTGTGAGGCTCCTGCCCGGAAAAGGCCAGAACCCCTGCCCCATCATCGCTGTAGCCACGCCATACCAAAAGAATATGCTCTGCCAGCTCAATCAGCTGCTGACGATTTTCAGAGGTCAGCCGGAGAGCGCTCATCGGCCAGCGTACCCTGCCTGCCTCCACCTCAGGATAAGCCTCAAATACATAGCTCTTTTCCACCGGTGCCTTGGCCATGGCAAAGGTATAGCGCCCCCCCTGATAATGGTCATGGGACAGAATAGAACCGCCTACAATTGGCAGGTCGGCATTAGAGCCGGCAAAATAATGGGGAAACAGAGTAACAAATTCCGTCAGGTTTTCAAAGGTACGGCGGGAAATCTTCATGGGCACATGCTCGCCGTTCAGAATAATGCAATGCTCATTATAATAGGTATAAGGGGAATACTGCAAAAACCACTCCCTGCCGCCAAAATCCAAGGGTATCAGGCGATGCGTCTGGCGGGCAGGGTGACTGGCATGACCGGCAAAGCCCTCATTCTCCCTGCACAACAGGCACTTAGGATAGCTGGAGGACTTCACCAGCTTTGCCTTGGCAATATCACGGGGATCCTTTTCCGGCTTGGAAAGATTAATCGTAATATCCAAATCGCCATACTCGGTAGCCGTCTGCCAGATAACATTTTTGTCAATACGCGCCTTCCGGATATAGTTAGAAGCAATACTCAGCTTATAATAGTTATCCGTAGCCAGCTCAGGAGACCGGTCATAATCTGCCCTGAAAGCCCTGATTACCTCCGAAGGCCGTGGCATCACGCAGTTCATCAGCAGCGTATCAAACAAATCACGCTGGTTGGCAGTATCCTCAATGATTCCCTGCTCCGCAGCATAATCCAGCATCCTGCTCAGGATTTCATCCGGCACCTCCAGCCTCTCATCTATCTCCTCCGGACTAAACTCCTCCAGCTGCAGGGCAGCCAGCAAAAGGTTTGCCCCATAAACCCTATCAGCCTGGTCAAGCAGCCCCTGCTGCAGGGCAAAATTCAATAATCTGTTAATCTCGTGATTCATAGCCTGCACCTCACATCACCCTTACGCCGCCCACAGGACGGATTTTCAAGCGGTAGCAGCAGCCCTCTCCAAACAAGGACTCCATAGCCGCCGCATATTCTGCCACCAGCTCATCCGGCACAAAGGCCTGAATCGTACCGGCAAAGCCGCCGCCATGCACGCGATATGCACCGCGTCCCGCCAGCACCTTCTCACTGACCATCAGGCCGAGGCTTACCCCCTGCTCCTCCGGCTTCTTGATGGAGTACACATTCTGCAGCCATCTGGCAGAGGAATTGCCTGATTCCTTCACCAGGTCAAAGAACCGCTGGAAATCAGCGGCATCCAGTGCCTCTACCTCCTTTGCCACCCGGGCATCATCACCATAAAAATGTGCGGCACGCAGAATAGCCCTGTCACTGACCTTGCCTCTCAGGCTGCCGATAGCCGCGAAAAATTCCTGCTCAGGCACCTCCCGCAGAACCTCCTTGCCAAAGCAGGCAGCCACTGCCTTCATCTCGCTTGGCACTGCCACATAATCCGGGGTAAGGTCAGCATGGCTCCCCTTGGTATCAGTAATACACAGGCTGATACCGGCAGCAGCAAAATCACATGTATGCTTTTCAATAACAGGCTTACGGGTATCTGCAAAGTCAATAAATACGAAGCCGCCCACAGAGGAAACCATCTGATCCATCAGGCCGCACTTCTTGCCAAAGTAATGATTCTCAGCCAGCTGCCCCATCTTGGCAATTTCCACAGCACCTGCCCTGCCATCATTATAATACTCATCCAGAATAGTCCCCACCAGCACCTCAAAGGCCGCTGAGGAGGACAGGCCGCTGCCCCCCAGCACATCAGAGGTCACATAGGCATTAAAACCGCCGATGTTGCAGCCCAGCTCTGCAAACTGAGCAGCCATGCCGCGAATCAGGGCCGCTGTCGTACCATGCTCCGCCTCATTTGCCTGCAAAGCCTTCAGGTCAATCAGCTCTGCCTGGTACCCCTCGGACTGCAGGCGGATAACCCCCTCCTCATGAAAGCCGACTACGGCAACAGCATCCAAATTGATAGCCGCAGCCAGCACGCGTCCCCGCTGATGGTCAGTGTGGTTGCCGCATACCTCGGTGCGCCCTGGTGCGGAGAAAATCCGCACCTCCTCACTGCCCGGATACAGCTCCTCAAAACGCTCCAGTGCCCTGCTGTAACGCTCCCTCTGAGCAGTCAGAGCCTCCCTGCCGTACATATTTGCCAACGCCTCGTCAAAGCTGCCCTCTGCAATTTTCCCGATTAAATCCTTGCTGTTCATCTCTAACCTCTCCTCATCTATCATGTACCGCACTATGCTGCCAACACAATGAATCTACAAAATTATCTACTGCTGAACTCTCATGTATCGCACTATGCCGCTAACGCCAGGGACAAGGCATCAGATGCCCCGGAAGCAGAACACAAACCGCCTGCTTTCATTTTTGACAGTATACTCATCCAGCACAGGAGCACCCCAGGTATCATCGCCCCCCACGCCGGACTGACCGGCTGAAGCACGCAGGTAGGTGTGATGTGCCTGCGGCAAATCGTATGGATGGCGGGCATTTTCCAGCTCATGGGCATTATACGGCAGGGCAGATGCCTCAAAAGGCACATCGCCAAAAAGCTCCAGCCCCCTGCCGCGCCTGTC
>NZ_VUNR01000045.1 GCF_009695585.1 Anaerovibrio slackiae | reverse complement strand
GAATGTATACAACAGCATAATCCGGTGATGATGGCTATGTGGCTCCACCTGTTCCCATTCCGAACACAGTAGTTAAGCACATAAACGCCGAAAGTACTTGGCTGGAGACGGCCTGGGAGGATAGGAAATCGCCGGTTCAGGACTTCTGAGGTAAAACTTGGGAGTTGTAAATAATGGCGGCCGTGGTGAAGTGGTTAACACACTGGATTGTGGCTCCAGCACGCGTGGGTTCGATCCCCACCGGTCGCCCCATTATTTCACAGGGGTATAGCTCAATTGGTAGAGCAACGGTCTCCAAAACCGTAGGTTGTGAGTTCGATTCTTACTGCCCCTGCCATTTTTTTCATGGAGCAGTACTCAAGAGGCTGAAGAGGACGGTTTGCTAAATCGTTAGGGTCGCAAGGCTGCGGAGGTTCGAATCCTCTCTGCTCCGCCATCTTGGAAAATGAAGCATCAAACTTCGGTTTGGTGCTTTTTTCTTGTTTGTGTGCACGTTGTGTGCACGGAAAAATTTTTTGTGAAATTTGTTGTTGTATAAAAATACATTTTTATGTAAAATTATAAAAGAACAGCGGACAGAGTCTATATTCTATCTGTAGAATATAACTGTCCGCTGTTTTAGTGTTATTTTTTTATTATTTGCTCCATAACATCAGCGCTTTCCCTCTCAACACTTTTCAACAAGTGTGAGTAGACAGTCTGTGTTACAGCTGTGCTGGCATGTCCCAGGCGTGCTGCAACAGTTTGGAGGTCCACGTTATTTGCAATAAGGTATGAAGCACTGCAGTGCCGTAGCGTATGTGGTGTTATATTCATCAATCCATATCGCTTTGTCATTGCTTTCAAATATCCGTTAAAGGCATCAGGATGACTTACTCTGCCAGTATGTGTTATGAAGATATACTCATCCTCGATACGTCCTACGCCTTCAAAAATACTTGTATTAACTATTTGTCGGTAATATGCCTCATACTCTATGCGATAATCCTTAAGCATGGATACAATCGTGTCCGAGAGAGAAATGACACGGGTAGAGGAAGGTGTTTTAGTTTCTTTGGCAGCGATCGTATGATTAACATTGGATATACTGCGCTGGATAGATAGTGTTTTTTCCTCAAAATTAATGTTGTTCCATTGGATGCCAAACAGCTCTCCTCGCCTTATGCCTGTGGAAAATGTCAGCATTACCCACACCCTGTGTTTCAGTGTTTCGTTTTCCAAAGCTGAAAACAATTTTGCCAGTTCATCTTTATCAGGAATTTGAGTATTGTTCCTATATCGCCATTTAGGAGGATCGATACCGTCCATCGGATTGACGAGTATAAAATGCCATTGCAAAGCTTTTTTGAATAAGCGTGATAGAAGCTCATGGTGCTTGCGTTTTGTTCTTCCTGAAAGAGTGCCTTTTCTTCCATTCAAACGTGGACATGTATCCAACTGCCTATAAAATGTTAGGATATGTGTAGTTTCTATTTTTGCAAGGGGGAGATTTCCCATGGCAGCCGAAATTCTCACAAAGCTAGAATCATAGCTTTCCAGTGTTTTAGGTGTTAGGAGTGTTTCATAATTATTCTTGAAATACTCATAAAACTCATTCAATGTCATAGCAGTCATGCCATATCCAGTCGGAAATTTTGTTTTTATCTTTTTAGTCATATCTGCTTCATATAACATTGCTTCTTTTTTAGTGTTAAACACTTTGGTAATGCGTATTTGCTTTCCAGTATTAGGATCTCGGCCATTACTTATTATGGCTCGCCACTTATTTCTAAATTTTCCTATAGCCATATTTACACCTACATTCTCTTATTGCCTTATATGCCAATGGTGGTGATACCTGGTACGGATGATATATTCTGACTCTCTTTTTTGGAAAATGTTTCTATAGTCCTGACACTTTCATCCGCTGCCCTTTTTATGAACTCCTGCAAGGATTCTGCATCAAAATAAATTCTCCGTCCGAATTTGATGAATGGCAGCCTATGCTTGTTTGCATCCCGTCTCAAAGATGCTGCACTGCGGCCACCGCCAAAGAAGATCTTTGCAGCTTCTTCCGGTGTCAGAAGTACCCTTGCTGGTATACCGTTTAGTCGTTCATCTGCATTTATGTTCAACATTTCGCTCACCTCATTGATAACTTTTATCAATGAAAATCAACAAGAGAATAAAAAAATAGCCTCCCGATAGGGAAGCTAATAAGCTTCCCTTGTCAGCACGGCTTTGCTCAAAAAAGAAGCTTGTACAAATACTATCATAGTTTTTGAAAAAAATCAATGACAATACAGGTAAAATGCGACAAATTTGTAATATTTTTTTCAGATTATAGTGTATAATAGAGCCATGATTTTTAGGAGGTGCATCTGATATGCCAGAAAAAGTAAACAGAGTAAGGGCAATTTTAGCCCAGAACGGTATCAACATCAAGAATCTTTGCTCAACAGATTCTGAATTGCAGGCTCCGGAGGTTGAGAAGCTTGTGCTGTATCTCAAAAAGACAGGCCTGACAAATGAGCAGGTGGAGGAATATCTCACTAACTTGAAGGTGGAGTTTCTCAATCTCATTGATGAGGAAAAATAGGGGAGTAAAGCAAAATACCGCTTGGTTGCTGTTAAGCGATACCAGGCGGTATTTTTGCGTGTTTACAGATAATGCACTTTCTTGTCCATAGTACGGCAGGTCAGATAATCCAGAGATACCTGGTAAAACTCTGCAAGAGCATAGAGATTTTTCAATACAGGATTTGCAGTACCTGATTCATACTTCACATAGGTTCTAAAAGCGATATTTGTGGCAGCAGCCACATCTTTCATCGTCATATTATGGTCAGCGCGGAGCAACTTTAGCCGTTCAGCAATTTTGTCTGAAAAATCCATAGGTAACAGCCTTTCAGTTACAGGACAGCAGCTTTTTTGCTGATAGCCATTACCTGCTCTACTGTCAGCTTTGCAATCCTGGTAATCATTTCAACACTAAGATTTTCTCTAAGCATGTTCAGAACCATTTCTGTCTTGGTCTTTTCAATGCCACGAGCCTCGCCACGAGCTTCACCACGAGCTTCACCACGAGCCTCACCACGGGCTTCGCCTTCCGCTACTATTTTATCCAATACTTCACACATACTAGTTCCCTCCATTTCAGATGCAGTATTTCCCACACATTCTGCATAGCGTATATCCTTGGTAAGAACGGACATTAATTTCAGCAAGCTGTCCGGATGCTGCATTTTCTTGTTGGATGGTATATACCGCTTGCCACTGTTACGCTTCACAAAATAATATTCTCACCGCCTGATAAAAAAATATATTAAGTATATACTATATTTGCAAAATCTGCTATACTATCCCTGTTGCTCCCTCCAATCTGGCAACAGAAAGGGGGTGTTTTGTCAATGGAAAAACTATCCAATTTTCTAATCTCCGTTATGGCAAGTGTGGTTGGCTACTACATTTGCAAATGGCTAGACGGTAGATTGTGAGCAACTAACCTGGGCTTGCTCTTGCCCTGAAAAGATAAGAACCCCCGAAGAGTGGCTACCTCTTCGGGGGTTCGCTGTTTCGTCAAGGAACTATCCAACTTCCTAACTCACCTTAAGTATACCATTCAATAATATTTATTGCAAGTCTGCTACATGAAATTTTTCTTAATATGGGTAACGGCGGGAGATGTTGCATGGCAAAATCCATAGTAAAGGCCCTTTCAGTTAAAGGACAGCAGCTTTCTTACCAATAGCCATTACTTGATCTACTGTCAGCTTTGCAATCCTGGCAATCATTTCCACACTAAGATTTTCTTTTAGCATGTTTAGAACCATTTCAGTTTTTGTCTTTTCAATGCCACGGGCTTCTATTCTATCCAATACTTCACACATAGTAGTTACCTCCGTTTCTGATGCAGTATTTCCCGCACATTCCGCATATCGTATATCCTTTATTGGAACAAATATAAAATTTAGCAGGTTGTCAGAATGCTATAGGCTAAACGGCAGACAGTGAGCGACTAACTTGGACGTAACTATTCTCCTCTGACGATTTCCGTGAAGTCAGACCAGTCTTCAACTTTGAAAGCCCTAATGTCTCTCACGCTGTTTTTGAACCAGTCAATACGGGACAATTTGTTGATTGCTTTGTACACAGTTGTCAAGCTGTCTTTCTCGCTGCTGTTGATGTACACGCTTCCCTGGGTCCATTCAAACCCTAACGCTTCCAGCTCTTGGCGAACTTCGTCATATGCTCTGTTGTATGGGTCTCCGTATTCCTTCTTCAAATCGTCAATCTTCAAGTCAAAAGCTATTGCATACATAGTATTCATCTCCTTTTACTCTCATTGGTACAGTATATCACATTTAGGGTGCTGCTTAATGCTTACACAGGTTCATGTATTAAACATGTCAATGCAATATGTATAAAATTCGCTTTTTTTTCGACATATTAATGCACTTTCTTGTCCATAGTACGGCAGGTCAGATAATCCAGAGATACCTGGTAAAACTCTGCAAGAGCATAGAGATTTTTCAATACAGGATTTGCAGTACCTGATTCATACTTCACATAGGTTCTAAAAGCGATATTTGTGGCAGCAGCAACCTCTTTCATCGTCATATTGTGTTCAGCGCGGAGCAGCTTTAGCCGTTCAGCAATTTTGTCTGAAAAATCCATAGGTAACAGCCTTTCAGTTACAGGACAGCAGCTTTTTTGCTGATAGCCATTACCTGCTCTACTGTCAGCTTTGCAATTCTGGCAATCATTTCAACACTAAGATTTTCTCTAAGCATGTTCAGAACCATTTCTGTCTTGGTCTTTTCAATGCCACGAGCTTCGCCACGGGCTTCGCCACGAGCTTCCCCACGAGCTTCCCCACGAGCTTCCCCACGGGCTTCGCCTTCCGCTACTATTTTATCCAATACTTCACACATACTAGTTCCCTCCATTTCAGATGCAGTATTTCCCACACATTCTGCATAGCGTATATCCTTGGTAAGAACAGACATTAATTTCAGCAAGCTGTCCGGATGCTGCATTTTCTTGTTGGATGGTATATACCGCTTGCCACTATTAAGCTGTACAAAATAATCTGCTATAATCTGGAAATCGCCCTTATATTTCTTGACCTGCTCAGGTGTGAGCCTTGGTACATCTATGAGATTGATTTTGAAGTCATTGACAAATGGCTTCAGGAAATCAGGCACGTCCACCACATCATACAGGCATAACGGCTTTTTCCAAGGCGTTTTGCCGAAATACAGTACCAGAGTTATGACAGGGTATCGCCTGTTGCGTATCTTACGCTTTTTGCCAGTCGCTTTATCAATCACAATTTTATCCTGGTTAAGTTCGTCACGATAAGAAACACCGTCATAGCCAAAAACTCTTATGGGCATATCCAGGTCTATGGCAATTTGATTTTCAAAACCAACCAGGGCAAGGCGCAGATTGCATTTTATGTCCATGCAGTACTTTGCCACATCACGTTCCAGCTCATGGATTGTACCATCGTCAGCTTTGTATTGAGAAAAAGGCTGGGCATCCACAAGGCTTTCTGCCTTAATCCGTTCCTGGCCGTCAAACAGGCTGCCATTGACAATATCTGCCACTACATCATTGTATGCTTCAAAATTTTTCTGGGTAATATCTTTTTCTCCCATTATACTCACCACCTATTGATATTGTATCTCAGGAGTTCTGTGAAAGTCAATATAAGGAAAAAACGTTCTGTTCAATTTGGACAGAATATATATTTGTTAATGGCTGGGAGTATGTACAACATTAATGCTAATGCTTTCCATGAAGGGCGAGCCAGATTTTCAGCTTCTGGGATATGAAATGTATCACTTCCCGGCAACAGCCTTGCTGTTATTCTTTTGGGCATTTAGATAATCAAGATAGTTTTCCACTTCGGCTGCGGTTTCAGTGTCCGCTATGCTGATTTTATTTTGAAGTCGTTGTTGAGCCGTTTCAGGTTCAATGTCATTACATGCAGCAGGTGCATTTGAACGACCTAAAAGATAATCAACACTTACGCCAAAATAGTCAGCCATTTTTAGCAACATATCTATCTTGGGTTCACGTTGCCCATTTTCATAGAAGTTGTATGATTGCCTGCTGATATGTAAAATTTCAGCCATCTCTGCCTGGCTTTTCTTTTTTTGTTCTCTCAATCTCTTTAAACACTTCACTTCTTAACACCTCAGAATAATTATAACAACAATTTGTTGACATAACTATTAGTGCAACAACAAGTAGCTATGCTACTTGTTGTTGACAAAATTATTCTGAGATAGTATTATATGCAGTAAGAAAGGGGAGAGCGAAATGAAAGCTTGGTTAAAAGCGTTGCGATATGAGAAAAAGCTACGTCAACAAGATGTAGCACAAGCTGCATCCATAAGCAGGCAGTTTTATAACTTGATTGAGAATGATTCAAGAAGACCATCGCCAGAGGCGGCAAAACGTATTGCAGGAGTCCTGGGGTTCCCGGACAAGTGGTACATGCTCCTGGAGAATGCTCCTGCGGAGCAGCTGACATTGTTTTCAGGATAAAAAAATTCCCTGCTGGTATAGCAGGGAAGGAAATCTATATATTTAGTATGCGAGAAATGATGCCACGCTTCCGGAGTGATTCTATTTCAGCAAGCAATGCTTTGTTTTTGGCAGCAAGTTCTTTATTTTCCGTTAGCAGTCTATCATATTCTTCCTGAAGATCATCATAATCTGCTTTAGGGACAGTTGCTTCTTTGTCTGTTTCTCTTTGAATGGCAAAGAATTTGCGGTACTCTCTATTAAGAAATTCAGCGGCAGCAGTAGGAGTAGGGGCACCAAAAGAAGATAAATCTCTAGCCAACAGGAGATCGTTTTTATGCCCTATGCCGGTTACAATCGGTGTCTGAGATTTGGTGATTGCGTTTAATAGGGGGATGTCGTTGTACTTGCATAAATCTTCGGCATCACCCCCACCGCGTACAATGCAAATCACATCAGCTATTTCTTCAGCATCAATATGCTCAATCTGTTCAATAATCTCAGGTATATTATTCATATTGACATAAAAAGCTTGCATCTGCTGTTTTAGTGATTTGTGAAGTGCCTGGCGAAAGTCGGCGGCACCGTGGTTATTGCCACATATCAAGGCAATATTTGGTCGTGGCCTGGAGAAAGAGAATTCTTTAGGTGTATAAGTTTTATATATGCTGGCCAACTTATTGTAGGTTTTATCTCTGGTGCAAGGCCCCAAAACGTCTATGCTTTTTGCCTTCAACTTCAGACAAGCTCGCGCAGAATCTATGGAAACCGTAACAAGGGCTTTTATTCTAAGATTATTTAAATCGTCCAATGAGTAAGAGATAGAGCTATTCTCCAATGTTGTTTTGTCTATGAATAGCTTTTTAGCCTTGGCTAAATCATGATTATCCAGAAAATCAAATAAGGAATACATGTGTTGCTCATTATAATATCCATTTACAATATCACCTTCTACCAGGTAATGTTTTGTTCCCAGAGTGAGCTCTTTAGATAGATTATTGATGAAGTCGTTAAAGTCATTACAGGCAACAATAGCGAGCTCTCTCATGAATTTATCTTTTTCCTGTAGTGAGGAAAAGGGCAATTTGCCTAAAGCATTTCTGTCAAGTATATCCAAGTCAACATGCCAAGTCCAATAGTCTCTAGTTTCGTTTGGGGGCACATTTCTTATTCCCTGGATTCTTGCGTTAGATAAAAGCTTGGAAAAGTCTTTAGAATAATCAGTTTGTTTTATTATTATAGTCATGTTGAAAGCTCCTAACTATTTACTTATTGACTTCTGGTTTATTGGTTCTGCCAACAAGGTAATCTAAGCTGACACCTAAGTGTTCTGCTAAAGCATACAGGTTTGACATGCTTGGTTCTTGTACAGCAGCTTCGTAATATTGATAGCCTCTGAGTGTAATACCAGCGGAATCTGCCATTTCTTGTTGCTTTATTTTTAATGACTTTCTTGTAGTTTTTAGTCGTTTAGAAAATATTTGTTTTAAATTTTCAGTTGAAGAAACCATTTTATCCTCCGAAAATAACTTGACACGAATTAAAATTCATAGTAATATACTCCACAAGAGATATGAATTTTTATTCATATTAATAAATAAAGGGGTGGTGATAATGAAAAATCAAAAATTAATCAATGCTAGATGCCAAAGAGGTCTTACCCAAGTAGAATTAGCTCAACGAGCCAATCTAACAGTAAGAGGTTATCAAAACTTTGAACATGGGGTTCAATCTCCCAACATAGAGACAGCTATTTGCATTGCAAATACCCTAGGTATATATGACCTCCGCAAAATCTGGGATTCGAACTTGGAAGCATGATTATCTGTTGATTTCTGGCTTGTTGGTTCTTCCAACAAGGTAGTCTATTGACACATTATAGAATTCAGCTAGTAAAAGAGTTTTGGATGTAGGTGGATCTATTTCTCCTTTTTCATATCGCTGATAATTTCTATATGAAATTTGCAATAAAGCTGCAATATCTTTAGCCATAATGTTTTGTTTTTCGCGAAGTTCTTTTAAGCGGTTTGTGTAATTTGACATAGAACCTCCAATAATATGTTGACATAGGTCTGAAAATGTCCTATAATACACAATACGATAGGACAAAACATGACCTATTAGAAAGTTAAGGGGTGGTGATTAATGAAATTAAAAAAATATCGTGCCCAGAAGTATACGCAGAAGGAGATGGCAATGGCTTTAAACCTGTCCGAGCGACAGTATCGCCGCATAGAGAAGGGAACAAGTTTGCCAAATATCTTAACGGCTATGCAAATAGCAGATATGCTAAATGTTTATGACCTTCGTAAAATCTGGGATTTCAAACCTGAAGCCATGACTCGCCAATCAATTTATTAAAGATTGAGAACAGGAGCAAAGCCATGAAAAATAACGAAGAAATCGCCAAAACCGCTGGATTAAAAATCAGCAGTATGTCAGACGAGCAAAGCGTAGGCTCTTTTGACATTTCAGGAAAGGATATAGCTGTAGCTTGGAAGCGTGACAAGCATAATCACTATGAGATAGTGTCTGCATCTCCCAAGGATGCCAGTTATCTCACCTGGACAGAAATTCATATTATCAGGGACACATTTTTCCAAGATAATGAAGTGTGTGTCCAAATATTTGATAAGGAAAAAGAAGGCAAAGGTATAACGAAGAATTGCCTGCATCTCTGGCGGCGTACTGATGGCAAAGATTATCTGCATTGATTTTCAGAATTTGCTTATTTTCTATATTGTAAGCGAAATAGAGGTGAATATTATGGATTTTCCAATCATCAATAATCTAAAAGCCTTGCGACAGGCAGCAGGCTACTCACAGGAAGAAGTAGCTGATGCAGCCGGTGTTGCCATCAAGGCATATAATCGGTACGAATACGGCATCCGGGAACCGAAGGTCAGGATTGCCAATCGTATTGCCAGATTTCTGAATACCACTACGGACCAGATCTGGAGCAGTTATTAGCCACTAACCACGAGCTATAGGCAGCAAAAAGGCAGTTCCTGCTAAAGATTTATTCTTCTTATCTACTCCAAGGGTAAAATCACCGGCGATGCCGAACATCATCGTCGCTTGCTGTCTATAGCTGGTGGCTAGTGACCACCAGTAGCTTATTTACACCTCTTATTTCCTAGCAGGCAGCATAGTCTCGGCGTTGCCTGCTAAACCACTTATCTTATGGGCACCAATCTGAATTCAGGCTGATGCCTGTAAAATAGGCGGTTTTCGCCTATACTCCGATAAAACCGTAATATCCCAAGGGAGCTGATTTATGGCACACTAAAAGCGTGCAAGGCGCGCAAAAAAACGAACTAAATGATCAAAACTAAATATCAAAAAAACCGCTTGTTTCGATTTCGCAGATCGGACAAGCAAGCAGCCTCCGAAGTAAACACATGACGTGGACACACAGAGGCTGGGTTCATCGCCCTGGGGAGTACAGATTCGCAGTCTCCTTCCCAGGACAATGAGCCAAAACAACGGTTATATCTGATTCGCAGTCAGATATAACTACATTATACCAAAAATTCAATAAAAATGAAAATCATACAGCACGGCTTTGCTCAAAAAATGAATCAGGAGAAATTTTATTGCCAGATGTACAGGGAGGTATGAGAATATGGCAGGAAACAGCATGGTCATTGATGGTGCAAGAATCAATGATGAAATGATTTTTGTAGGGCAGAATTACAAAAACAAGCAGGTCTACAAGATTGAGTCAACTTCCACCTCCCAGGACAGGGAGACGGTAGAAGAAGTGGTTTTGCTGTCAACAGACCGCATAATTGCTGTCATGCGAAACTTTACAGATACTCAGTCACGGCTGGAATATAAGCCAGGGACTACGGTAGTAGAAAAGATTACGTTTCATGGCAACGAGTATCGTATAGGCCAGCGTGTCAATGGTCTGCCAATAAAAAGAATAGGTGTATTTCGCACAGACAATGCACCTGACAACAGGATTTATTTTTCTGATACTGCTGGCAATTATATTGCGTATGAGGAAATGTGCGATTATGTTGAAATTTGGTACAGGCCATATTCATTGCCATTCTAAGCCGGAGGCATGAAATGGAAAACGCGGAGAGCATAGAATATCTGAAAAAACGCATAGCCAGCCTGGAGATGGATTTACATTCCTCCCATCAGAAGCAGCATGTCTTGTTGTCCAAAAATCTGGCTGCCGAAAAGAAGCTCAGGAATATGGAGGCGATTTTTGCAGCTAATCAGCATGACACGCTGGAAGCATTGGTGGATAACTTTATCACAGATGGCAGGGTAGTTTTAAAGAAAATTTCCCAGCAGGTGCATATTATTGAGTTTGATGTGGAGAACGCAGCGAGCCTGCAAAAGATGATTGATTACCTGCAGCACGTGATTGCGGAGCTGGAGAGTTTAAAGGAGAATTATCAATGAAGACAATAAGTTTTATAAATCTGAAAGGTGGCGTAGGCAAGACCACCATATCTGTGAATTTTGCCTATGCAGTAGCGAAGATGTATGGAGAGAAAATACTGTTTATCGACAATGATAAGCAGGGCAATGCCACGGACTGGCTCAGCAGGCACGATGGAAGCGAGTATGGCAGCATTACCCACATCCTGATGGGAGATGTGACGGCAGATAACATTCAGGAAGCTATCCAGCCTACAGTGCATGAGAATATTGACCTGATTGCAGGTGACATGGGGATTATCGAAGCTCATGCCAAGCTGCTGAAGTCGGACAACATCAACCAGGCAACGGTCATCCGGGATGCGCTGGAGCCGGTGACAGATAAGTACAAGCTGTGCATTATCGACAATCCGCCGGATATTAATCTGTCAGTATTCAACACACTTTCCATCACGGATGATGTGGTGATTGTGACAACTACGGAGAAGGACTCCCTGGATGGCATGTACCTTATGCTGCAGCAGGTGAAGTCATTGCAGCAGTATAATCCATACTTGAACCTCAAAGGCCTGCTTATTAATCAGTACCTGACCAGTGCTGCAAATTATAATCTGTTTGACAGATTACAGCAGGAACAGCTGCCAATTTTCAATACCAAAATCAGATATGCCAGCCAGAAGGCAAAGAGGCACATGGATATGGCACGTAAAGAAGGCAAGACATTGCTGGAGAAGTCTCCTAACTGTCATGTTGCAAGGGATATAATCAAGTTTACCAAGGAATTTTTCGGGGAGAGGTGATAGGGATGGCATTGCCGAAATATAGTGGCGGCCTGGCAGATTATCTTAATTCTAACACCAGGGCTGCTATCAGCAATATGGGAACGCGAGTGGAAAATATAGATTTCCAGAATCTTATCCCCCATGAAAATAATTTCTACGGCATGAGGGATATTCCATCCTTGGCAAAGGACATGCGCATGTCCAACTGGGTTGAGCCGCTACGAGTACAGAAAGCTCAGGAGCCGGGCAAGTATATTATCCTTTCCGGGGAGAGGCGTTACCGGGCAGTTATGTACCGATATGAGCATGGTGAAATTGAGAGCCGGGATATACCGTGCATTGTCACAGAAACTCCCACAGGAAATGAGCTGCTAACAGCAGGAATGCAGACGGATATTGCTATCATCATGGCAAACTCCCACCGGGTAAAGAATTTTTCGGAGAAGCTTCAGGAAATTGAAGTGCTGGAGCCCATGGCGAGGATTTACTACCAGAAGGCAAAGGAAGAAGGGAGTTATGCCGGTGCTTTCAGGGATTACTTTGCGGAGCAGATTTTAAATATCAGTGCAACGCAGCTGCAACGGCTGCGCTCTCTTCGGTCTTTGCTGGAGGATTTCCTGCGCTTGCTGGATGATGGCAAAATTACCAGGCGTGCTGCCGAGGAACTGGCACGGCATACTGCGGATGAGCAGCTGGCTTTTCAAAACGCTATGAAAAATTTTAACAGGGAATGTGATTTTGATTATGACGATGTGGTAGCTTACTTTCATATTTCATCAGAGCCTGTTAAGGCGGATGCCCCTGAGGACTCTGATGATGTAGCGAAGGATGCTGAAGATGGCAATAGCGGGGAAGGCAGCAGTCAATCGGAGTATGACGAGGCATCAGAGCCTGTTCGGGACAATCCAGTGTCAGGCATAGACGAGGGAGGCGAGGCCTGTGCAGAGCCTGACATGGAAGATGAGCCGGAAATAAACGGCAGGCTACAACAGGATAGTATCGATGACGATGATGATAAAGCTTCTGATGCTTTTTCTGGCAATCAGGGCAGAGTTGCTGAATATGGCCGGGAGGAAGATGAGATGCCGTCATTAACGCAGAATGCGAAAGATGATGGAGATGAGGCACTGGTTGCAACGGAAAATGTCAGCAGCCCTGTTACCCAGGCTGCTTTGGATGATATTGCCAATAGCGGCATGGCGTTTGTCGTAAAATACCTGGAAAAGGGCATGAAAGAAAGCGAGGAAATGCTGCTGATTGCCAGGGAAGCTGGGGAGGAAGTGAGCATCGCCCAGTATGAGATGGAGGTGGCTTCTTTCAAAAATGCTATTGTAAGGTTGTCCCATTAACAGGTCAAGAATGGAGGATTTTTATGTTGGAAACGTTAAAGAATTTGCAGCAGTCAGAGGAAGTGCTTGAAGACTATGAGCATGAGGATGGCAGGCAGGTTATGGATGTCAGCGATACCATCCCAGAAGATGAATTTTACGGTCAGGTGATTTATGCCGGGGAGGAGCATGGCCTGGTATCTCCAAAGGAATATGAGCTTATCCAGAAGGAGCAGGGGCAGAAAGCTGATGACACGGAGTGACGAGGGCATACAAGGCGATTAAATCTTTGTTCACAATATCTATCATATCTGCGTTGACATTTACATTCATGAATTTCACTTATGCAGAAGCTCATGATTTGCCGGTAACGTCACCCTTTGGGTGGCGTTACCATCCTATAGACGGGCAGTACAAGTTTCATACAGGGGTGGATCTCGGCTATGGCTATGGTGATGGTGTTCCTGCCCTGTTCTATGGGCAGGTGGTGGCTGCTGGTGACTATGGAGATGGCTACGGGTATCAGGTGATGCTGTATCATCCTGAAACTGATACTTATACAAAGTATTGCCATCTCAGCAGTGTTTATGTTGCAGTAGGAGATTGCGTGGTACAAGGGCATATTATTGGCAGTGTAGGCTCCAGTGGATATTCCACGGGGCCTCATTTACATCTTGAGTATATTGTGCGTGGTGCAGGAGGACAGTATGAATTTGCTGATCCGCTGCAGCTATGGATGTGAAAAGAATAAAAAGAAGAAGGAGCGGAGCATCATGGGCGAGCGGTTTAACATCAAGGACATAGACAAGGAACGGTATATAGCTATACCGATGGCACTATTTACACAGGAGAACTATGCAGGGCTGGACAACACAGCCAGGCTGATTTATGGTTTCTTGAAGTCCCGGTTAAATCTCAGCCGTATCAACAGGTGGTTTGATGAGAATGGCGATATTTTTTTTATTGCCAAAATCTCCGAGATGGCGGATTTCTTCGGCATCTCAAAAGGCTCTGTCTCCAAAAAGATGGCGATGCTGGAAGAAGCCGGGCTATTGGAACGCAAAAAGATGGGTGGGCATCAGGCTGATCGCCTTTATCTGAGGAAGATAAGCTCTGCCAATGTAAACCTGCAGCATAATGTTCAAGTGCCGTTAGAGAGCAGCATTGCACCATCAGAAGAAGTTATCCACAATGAGTACGGCTGTGACAATCCAGAGTTTCCTGCAGGAAACCCTGAGCCATCATGTCATTGCCAGAGTTTCCCGGAGGAAACACAGCAGCTTTCAGAGTTTCCGTCAGGAAACCCTCAGATTGTTGACAAACTAGCATAAAGCACTCCATTCATGGTAAAATATTATTATGATTGGGGTGTTTTTATGTATAAGAAAAAGAATCGTGCAAAACAACATCAGATGCAGTTCATAACGCTGGATGACCTTGTTCCAGCAGATCATATTCT
>NZ_VUNR01000044.1 GCF_009695585.1 Anaerovibrio slackiae | reverse complement strand
ATCTTGCTCTTGAATTCAGCAGTGTATTTCCTTTTCGGCATGATAGTAACCTCCATTCGTTACTAATTACTATATCATGCACGCTTAAAAAATAAAGTGCTGGTCTAAATTCTTGGGACCATTATAATATCGTGCAGGCTGTATGAAGGTTTTTCAAGAAATTCATTGGCAATGTTGAACGAAGAACGCTTGCTGGAAGGTTCCAATATACGTGCATAGAGCATATCGGATAGAATTGAGTTAATGTCATATTCGAATTTATATTTATCTTTAAGCTTTCTACAGATTTTATCAATATGCAGTCCATAATACATTGATTGCAGAAATAAATATCCTCCACGATGGAATACCTGCTGGTCATACTTGATTTGAGCATCGGTATTGAAAGTTATTTTTACTTTCTTGGCTTCGTTCTCAGCCTTATACTTCATTGTCTCCAGCTTTGCTTCTGCACGCGCCCAAGCCATGACATCATCACGTGTAGGTCCATGTTCTTTGATGAGCTCTTTCAGGGTTCCAAGTTTTCGTATATTAACGGAAGTGCTGACTCCCTTGTCATTTATAAAACTTTTGGCGATATAAAAAGACTCGGAATTTTTTGATTTTGATGTAGTTACTTTCATGACAATCGCCTCCTCGTCTTATTATACCACATGATACTATAAAATACTATATATTAAAACGAAAAATTTGACAGCGAAACTACACTATTTTCAAGGGCTGAGAGGCATTTTTTTCGTTTTGAAGTGTCAAACTCCCGTGACCTCTGACGGGGCGGAGCAGTCAGTCATCCTGGGGGCAGGCGCCTACCGCCACCCTTCCAAGGAGTTCCACCGCCTGGTCAGGAAGACGAAAAAGGAAATCCGGGACAAATATCTGGGCAAGGTGGTGCTGCCGGTGTCCAGGAACGAGATTGCCTCCCGGGTGGATGCGGCAACCCTTGCCAAGCTGGACGCCCTGCGCAAGGGAAAATAGCAGGCTAATCAGGCAGTTCTTTCTGATTTTAGTGAGTGAAATCAACTCAGTTGTACTATCTTGACTTGACTCACAGCACTTTTAGGCGGTATAATCAGACATGAGTTATTGAAATGCTAGCAATTTCAATACTTCAGCAAATTATGGAGGAAACGGCGAATGGAAAGAGGCCTGATAAGTGAGGAAGAAGCGGAGAAGCTGTTTGGCAGCCTCACTGATGAAGAAATCATCTCACAACTAAAAGACAATGAAGATGATGCAGCCATGTATTACCTGATCAGCAAGTACAGAAGCTTCGTCAGGGCAAAGGCAAGGTCATATTTCCTGATGGGTGCTGACAGGGAGGATATTATTCAGGAGGGCATGATTGGCCTGTACAAGTCCATCAGGGATTTCCGCACGGATAAGCAGGCATCCTTCCGTGCCTTTGCGGAGCTGTGCGTGACGCGGCAGATCATCACCGCCATCAAGACAGCCACCCGGCAGAAGCACATTCCGCTGAACTCCTATATTTCCCTGAACAAGCCGATTTATGACGAGGAATCTGACCGCACCCTGCTGGACATCCTTTCAGGGCTCAAGGTAACGGACCCGGAGGAGCTGGTCATCAGCCAGGAGGAGTTCATTGACATAGAGGCGAAGATGTCGGATATTCTCAGCGACCTGGAATGGAAGGTGCTGATGTACTATCTGGACGGCAAGTCCTATCAGGAGATTGCCGTGGATCTGCACCGCCATATCAAGTCCATCGACAACGCCCTGCAACGGGTGAAGCGCAAGCTGGAAAAGTACATGGAGTCCACTGGTAACGAGGTGGATATCGCTACCATCTATAAAGGACTTACAAGTATGAAGCGCAAGGAAAGCGGCATGTTCGGGCTGAATATCGAGGACGAGCTTGCCTATGATTGATGGAGGTTTATGCCCTGAACGGCAGTCTTATGGCTGGTAATAAAATGAAATAAGCTGGATTATGATGAGAGCAGTTGCATACTGCTCTTATTTTTTTGTAAATCTCTATAAATTTTTATATTAATTCTGACAATTAATCATAAGTCAAAAGTATTTTGAAATAATGTTAATTAATAGTATAATACATAAGGGCGTATGTCTATTGCAGGTGCAATACAGCCCGGAGAATTTAGTGCAGCAATTTGCTAAAGATGGAGGGATTTTGATGGACGATTTTGCCAGCCTGGGACTTATGCTTGTCCTGGCCTTTGCCTTCCCGGTGTTTCCGCTGCTTGTGGCGCCGATTTTGCAGCCCCGGCAGCCTACTGAGGCAAAGCGGATACCTTATGAGTGCGGCGTGGACACCATCGGCAAGACCAGGGTGCGGTTCCATATCGGCTATTTCATGTATGCGCTGGTGTTCCTGCTCTTTGATGTGGAGACGATTTTCCTGTATCCCTGGGCGGTGAAGTACGGCCAGCTGGGGCTGTTTGCCCTGTGTGAAATGCTGGTGTTCGTGGGGATTCTTGCTATCGGTCTCTGGTATGCCTGGAAGAAGGGGGCTTTGTCATGGAAATAGTGGATATTGTGCCACCTGAGCTGAAAAATAACGTAATCGTAACTAGTGTGGATGCCCTGTTCAAATGGGGCAGGGCAAACTCCATCTGGCCCCTGTCCTCGGGGCTGGCCTGCTGCTCCATCGAGATGATGTGCGCGGCGGCGGCGCGGTTTGACCTGTCACGCTTCGGCTATGAGGTGTTCCGTTCCTGCCCGAGGCAGTCCGATCTTTTGATTGTGGCAGGGACGCTGACCTGGAAGATGACGCCGCCCCTCATCCGCCTGTATGAGGAAATGCCCAATCCCAAGTATGTGATTGCCATGGGCAACTGCAACATCGGCGGCGGCCCTTTTGCCGACTCCTATTCGGTGGTGACAGGGCTTGACCAGATCATGCCGGTGGATGTGTACCTGCCGGGCTGTCCGCCCCGGCCGGAGGCGCTGATTGATGCCATGCTGAAGCTGAAAAAGCGCATCCAGCACCCGGAGCTTGCCCTGGGCACAGAGGACAGGATGGAAAGGAGCAGGCGCAATCTGGAGCTGATGACCAGGATAAGTGCTGAGCCGGAGAAGGTGGAGTAAGATGGGAACTTATTTGGAACTGAATTATTTGAAGGATTTGCAGGGGGAGTTTTCTTCCATAGAGTTTGACGGAGAGCAGTCGGAGCCCCATATCTATGTGGCTGCCGGGGAGCTGCTGCCCCTGATGCGGCTCTTGCGTGAAGGGGCGGCATTTTCCTTTGACCGCATGGGCAATATTACCGCGGTGGACTACAGGGAATATATCGAGATGGTCTATATGCTGTATTCCCGTGGCTTTGACAAGTGGGTGACGGTAAAGTGCCGCCTGGACAGGGAAAAGCCTGTGGCGGAGTCCATGACTCAGGTGTGGCCGGGAACGGAGTTTGAGGAGCGGGAAATCTACGACCTGATGGGAGTGGAATTTTTGCACCATCCTGACCTGAGGCGGATTCTCATGCCGGATAATTATACTGCGCATCCTCTGCGCAAGGATTTTGTTCCCTTGCAGCCGAAGATTGAAGGAGGGGTGCTGAAATGGCACAGACAGAAAAGTTCGTCCTGAATATGGGACCACAGCATCCTAGTACCCATGGCGTATTGCAGGTGCAGGTGGAGCTGGATGGTGAGAATATAGTGGGGGCAAAGCCTGTAATGGGCTATCTGCACCGTGGTATTGAGAAGCTGATGGAGTCCAGGACCTATCAGCAATGCGTGCCCTTTACGGACAGGCTGGATTATGTGTCCGCCATGAACAACAACCTGGGCTTCTGCATGGCGGTGGAAAAGCTGGCAGGTATCGAGGTGCCGGAACGTGCCTGGTATATCCGCACTATCTGCTGCGAGCTGAACAGGATTGCCAGCCATCATGTATTTATTGGTTCCTTGACTAATGATTTAGGTTCAGCAACGGGCATGATTTACGCCTTTAGGGACAGGGAGAAAATCCTCGACCTGTTTAATATTATCTGTGGTGCCCGCATGACCTGCCACTATATCCGCATCGGCGGCGTGGCAGCGGATGCCCAGGCTGAGTTTTTCCAGAAAACGGAGGAATTTATTAACTATGTGCCGGAGATGCTGGATGAGTACGACAGGCTCTTTACGGGCAACGAGATTTTCCAGCGGCGCATGCAGGGAACTTCCGTCATCAGCAAGGATGACGCCCTGCACTTTGGCATGTCGGGGCCCAATATCCGCGCCAGCGGCATCCCGTATGATATCAGGAGGCTGGACAAATACGGCATCTACGGCAGGCTGGATTTCGAGGTGCCCGTAGGAGAGACCGGCGATAACTGGGACAGGTATCTCATCCGCATCCGGGAGATTGAGGAGAGCGCAAAGATTATCCGCCAGTGCCTTGATAATATGCCGGGGGGAGCCTTCAAGGGCAAAGTGCCAAAGGTGCTGAAGCCGCCCAAGGGAGATGCCTACCAGCGGGTGGAGAATACCCGTGGTGAGCTGGGCTTTTACATTGTCAGCGACGGCACGGCCAAGCCGTACAGGGTGCACATCCGGCGGCCGTCCTTTATCAACCTGCAGGCCCTGGACCACATGTGCAGGGGCATGGTGCTGGCTGATGCTGTTACCGCTTTTGCTACGATTGACCCGCTGATGGGCGAGGTTGACTGTTGATTTTGATAGGCAGGTGGAAAGATTGCATAACGGAATATTATACCTGGCAGGCGAAAGCCTCAAGGAAATGCTGCTGCCTGTCATTGGCAGTGAGCTGATTGTAAACCTGATTGTGACGCTTCTGTGCATTGTCATCCTGTTTTTGCTGGTGGCAACCTCCGCCCTGGTGTTTACCCTGGGGGAGCGGAAGGTCTGCGCCTGGATTCAGGTGCGCATCGGTCCTAACAGGGTGGGCCCCTGGGGGCTTTTGCAGTCCACGGCTGACATGCTGAAGCTATTGACCAAGGAGGATATTATTCCTCAGGGCATTGACAGGTGGCTGTGGGTGCTGTCGCCGATTTTGATTTTCATTCCGGCGGCTATGGTCTACGCCCTGTATCCCTTTGACGATGGCGTGATTTTTGCTGATGTGAACATCGGGCTGTTTCTTTTGATAGCGATTTCCTCCCAGTCGGTGCTGCCCTTCCTCATGGGGGGCTACGCCTCCAACAGCAAGTATGCCATGCTGGGGGGCATGCGCACCGTGGCGCAGATGCTTTCCTACGAGGTGCCCATGGTGATTTCCCTGATGGGCATCATCATGCTTACCGGCTCCCTGAAGATGAGCGCCATCGTGGAGGCTCAGAGGGAGATATGGTTTATTTTCCTGCAGCCCATTGCCTTTTTTATCTTTCTGGTGACGGCTCTGGTAGAGGGCAACCGCCCCCCTTTCAACATGGTGGAGGGTGAGTCGGAGATTATTGCCGGGCCTTTTACGGAGTATACGGGCATGCGCTGGGCGCTGTTCTTTCTGGCGGAGTTTGCCAATCTGCTGTCCATGGGCATTTTGACGGCTACACTGTTCCTGGGGGGCTGGCAGGGGCCGGATTTTTTGCCTACCCAGCTGTGGTTCTGGATCAAGGCGTTTCTGATGGTGCTGGTGTATCAGTGGATTGGCTGGACCTTTCCGAGAACCCGCATGGACACGATTTTGAGCTTCGGGTGGAAGGTGCTGCTGCCGCTGGCGCTGGTGAACCTTCTGCTGACGGGCTTTGGCATTTATATCTTCAAATGGCTGCTATGATAGGAGGCTTCAAGTATGTGGGGCAAAGGACTTGTGACAGGGCTCAGGGTTACCTGGCGCCATTTCTTTGGCAAAAAGGAAACCGTGTATTATCCTGAGGAAAAGCTGCCGATGACTGAACGCTTCCGGGGCGGTCATCTGGTGCTGGATGTGGAAAAATGCAAGGCGTGCACGATTTGCGCCATCAACTGCCCCAATGCAGCGTTAAAGCTGCAGGTGGAGGTTGATGAGAACAAAAAACGCCATATTGCCGCCTATGTGCATGACATAGGGCGGTGCATGTATTGTGATTTGTGCCTTGAGGGGTGCAATTTCGGTGCACTGGCATGGGACAAAAACTATGAGGGTGCCAGCTACTTCAAGGAGGATTTTATCTACGATGCCGTAGAGGAAGCGAGGAACAGGAGGAACGAGGATGAATGAATTGATTGGTTCTGCCGTGTTCTGGGTGCTGTCCTTGCTGATTATCGGCACTGCCCTGGGGGTGGTGATGAGCAAGAACCTGGTGCACAGCGCCCTTCTGCTGACGGCATGCTTTATCGGCGTTGGCATGCTGTATATAACCCTGGAGGCGGATTTTCTGGGGGCTGTGGAGTTCATGACCTACTCCGGCGGCGTGGCGGTGCTGATTGTCATGGGCGTCATGCTGACTCACAAGGGGGAGGGGATTCCCTCCAATCCCTTTAACGGCAGGGAGCTTTTGGCAGCTGCCCTGGCGGTGATTTTTGCGGCGGTGATGGGGCTGGTGCTGAACTTTGTGCAGCTGCCGGCTTCTGACGGATTTAGCTCGGCAGATACGGTAGGGGATTTGGCGGATATGATGCTGAACACCTATATCCTGCCCTTTGAGATTGCCGCTGTCCTTTTGCTGGCAGCCCTTTTGGGCGCCATTATTCTGGCGAAGGGAGATGGCGAGGCATGAGTATCGGTCTGACACATTATCTGCTGCTGGCGGCGGTGCTGTTTGCCATCGGCATGTTTGGGGTTTTGTCCAAACGCAATATTATCGCGGTTATGATGGGCATTGAGCTGATGCTGAATGCCGTCAATATCAACCTGATAGCTTTCAACAGGTTCCTGCCTGTCCATGATTTGTCCGGCCAGCTGATGGCGCTGTTTGCCATTGCTGTGGGGGTTGCCGAGGTGGCTGTGGGCATTGCCCTGGCTTTCCGGATTTACCATGACAGGGAAACCATCAACGTTGACGAGCTGAATCGGATGAAAGGATAGGGGGTGCTGGAATGTTTAATGAATTTGCGCTGGAACACGCCTGGCTGATTCCCCTGCTGCCTGCCCTGGCCTTTGTGGTCATCGGCATGGTTACCCGTTCCTGCGGCAGGCTGTCGGCGGCTATTGCGGTGAGCATGAGCGCCCTCAGCTTTCTGCTGGCGGCAGGCACTGCCCTGGCTGTCGTAGAG
Source organism: Anaerovibrio slackiae (assembly GCF_009695585.1). Lineage (GTDB taxonomy): Bacteria > Bacillota > Negativicutes > Selenomonadales > Selenomonadaceae > Anaerovibrio > Anaerovibrio slackiae. Next base: position 8,665 of record NZ_VUNR01000044.1, on the reverse strand, counting down.
GGGAATATCACTGTTGAGGCGCCGTTTATTCAGAAGGTGTCCTGGTTCCACATAGGCATTGTCCAGATTGATATGGGGGTGCTGGTGGACCCTCTGACGGCCATGATGCTGATGGTGGTGACTACGGTATCCCTTCTGGTACAGATTTATTCCTGCGGCTATATGAAGGGAGCTCCCGGCTATGGCAGGTTCTTTGCCTTCCTGTCCCTGTTTGCAGGCTCTATGCTGGGGCTGGTGGTTGCGGTGAATTTTCTCCAGCTGTACTTTTTCTGGGAGCTGGTGGGATTGTGCTCCTACCTTTTGATTGGCTTTTATTATCACAAGGTTTCTGCCCGGGAGGCTGCCAAGAAGGCCTTTATGACTACCCGGGTGGGAGATTTCGGGCTGCTTTTGGGGATTCTGCTTTTGCAGCTGACCTTTGGCACACTGGATTTTCAGGAGCTGCAGCAGGTGGTTCCTGCCTATGTGGTGCAGTGCGGCACCGGCTTTTTGACAGTGATAGCCCTGCTGCTCTTTGTGGGGCCTATCGGCAAGTCCGGCCAGTTCCCACTCCATGTGTGGCTGCCTGATGCCATGGAGGGGCCTACCCCTGTGTCCGCCCTCATCCATGCCGCCACTATGGTGGTAGCAGGCGTATATCTGGTGGGACGTGCCATGTTCCTCTTTGCCGAGGTGCCTGTGGTGATGAATTTTATTGCCTGGACAGGTGGCTTTACGGCGATTTTTGCCGCCAGCATCGCCATTACCCAGCGGCAGATCAAGAGGATTCTGGCTTATTCCACGGTCAGCCAGCTGGGCTACATGATGCTGGCTTTGGGTGCAGGCTCCCTGACATCTTCCTTTTTCCATCTGATGACTCACGCCTTTTTCAAGGCTATGCTGTTCCTCAGTGCCGGTGCTGTGATGCATGCCATGGCGGAGGAAGCTGATATTTTCAAGATGGGGGGCCTCAGGAAAAAGATGCCTGTGACCTTTGCCGCCATGACTATCGGTGTGCTGGCCATTGCAGGTATTCCGCCTTTTGCCGGGTTCTTTTCCAAGGATGAGATTTTGGCGGCTGCCGCGGCGGTCAGCACCCCTCTCTATGTGCTGGCGGTGGTGACTGCCTTTATGACGGCATTTTATATGGCGCGGCTTCTGTTCGTGACCTTTATGGGGGAGCCTGCCAGCCGGGAGGCCTATGACCATGCCCATGAGGTGGGCTGGTTCATGCGGCTGCCGCTTTTGGTGCTGGCGGTGCTGTCCGTTTTCAGCGGCATGTGGGGGCATATCTTTGGCTTTGGCGAGTGGGTGCGCTTCGGGGCAGCTGCCCATGAGGGGATTGACTGGGCGATTGCCGGTTCTTCTACTGTGCTTGCCGTGCTGGCTATGGGGCTGGCCTGGAAAATCTATGTGGCAAAGAGCTGGGATGCAGATGAGCTTGCCGCTAGGTGCGGCATCCTGTATCGGCTCAGCTTCCACAAGTTCTATATTGACGAGATTTATGCCGCCCTGATTAAGGTGCTGGTGGATGGCATTGCCAGGGTGCTGTGCTGGCTTGATGTTTATATCGTGGACGGGATTGTCAACGGGCTGGGGGGCGTTGTGCGGCTTGCCAGCGGCTGGCTCAGCCCTGCGGAGAACGGCCAGGCACAGAGCTATGCCGGGGTGTCTCTCTGCGGCGTGATTATCCTGCTGGCCTATGGTGTGTATTTTGCAGCGAAAATAATGGCTATGCTGGGAGGTGCTTTCTGATGGAGGGGTTTCCATTATTAACGGCGGTTTTGCTGGCACCTGTATCGGCTGCCCTGCTGCTCTGCTTTGTGTCTTCGGAGTCGGTGCAGTCGGTGCGGGTAATTTGCGCTGCTTCCATGACCTTTGCCCTGGTGCTGACGGTTTATGCTTTCTTCAGCTATGATATGTCTGCCGGTGGCATGCAGTTCACGGAGGATGTGCCCTGGATTAGGGATTTGGGGGTGCATTACGCCCTGGGGGTGGACGGCATTTCCCTGCCGATGCTGCTCCTGACGGAGCTTATCGGGCTGGCGGCTGTGTTCAGCTCCTGGAGCATTGCGGAGCGTACCAAGGAATTTTATATCCTTTTGATGATTTTGCTGGCAGGTGTCACCGGCACATTTATTGCCAGGGATTTGTTTATCTTCCTGCTGTGCTATGAGGTGGTGGTCATCCCGATTTATATCATGGTCATCATCTGGGGCTCTACCAAGCGCGTCAGCAAGGAATATGCCGGCATGAAGCTGACCATCTACCTTCTGATGGGCTCCGCCTTTATGCTGGTAGGGGTGGTGGCGCTGTACCTGACGGCATTCCCGGAGGGGGCCCGTACCTTTGATATGCAGGCATTGGCAGCGGCAGCTGCCGGTGGCAGCTTCAGCGAGGAGTTCCAGATTTTTGCCTTTTTCCTGCTGCTTCTGGGGTTTGGCTCTCTTTTGTCCATGTTCCCTTTCCACAGCTGGTCCCCGGATGGCTATGCCGGTGCCCCTACGGCTGTGTCCATGATTCATGCAGGGGTGCTGAAGAAAATCGGCGGCTACGGACTTATCCGTCTGGGACTGCTGGTGCTTCCCCTGGGAGCGAAATTCTGGGCGCCGCTGATTGCCGCCATGGCCATTATCAACGTGGTGTACGCGGCTTATATTGCCCTGGCGCAGCATGATTTGAAGTATGTGATAGGTTATTCCTCCGTTTCCCACATGGGCTATGTGCTTTTGGGCTTTGCCGCCCTCAACGTGGTGTCCGTCAGCGGTGCGGTGGCCAATATGGTGGCGCATGGCGTCATGAGTGCCCTGTTCTTTGCAATGATTGGCTATGTGTACGAGCGCACCCACATGAGGAGCGTAAGGGAGCTCCGGGGGCTGGCCCATCAGATGCCGAGGGTGGCTACTGGCTTTATGCTGGCAGGCATGGCATCCCTGGGGCTGCCGGGGCTGATTGGCTTCATGCCGGAGTTTACGATTTTCGTGGGCTCCTTCGGCGTATATCCCGTGCTGGCGGTGCTGGCGATTTCCGGCATCATCTTTACGGCACTTTATACCCTGCGCATGCTGGCCAAGGTGCTCTTTGGCCCTCGCAATAGCCGCTTTGATTACTTTGAGGATGCCAGGGGCGTTGCCATGATGCCGCTGATTATTTTGGGGATTGCCCTGGTGGGCTTCGGCATCTTCCCGCAGCTTCTGATGGGGATGGTGGGCTCTGGCACGGAGCAGCTGGTGCCGCTGCTGGAGCGCATCGCTGATGCACCGGCATTTTTAGGGGGTGTCAGATAATGAATTTTGCAGCGATTAGTACGGAGATTTTTATTCTGGGCATGGGGCTTTTTGCCATTGTCATGGATTTGGTGCTGCCTGAGGGGGAGTCACGGAAATCCATTGGCGGCGTGCTGATTTTTGCTCTGGCAGGCTGGTTCCTGTACATGTTTACCCTCTATCACGGGGCAATCAATCCTCTGGAGCCTGCTGCTATGGCGGCGGTACATGACAGGTTTTTCTATCAGGGGCTGTACCTGGTGGACAATTATGCCCTGTTCTTTAAGCAGCTGTTTATTCTGGCAACGGCGTTCACCATGCTGTTTGCCAGTGATTATGTGCAGTCGGTGCTGCGGTACAGGGGGGAGTTCTACGCCCTTCTGCTGCTGGCGCTTCTGGGGATGTGCGTGCTGGCCTCCGCCACGGATTTTCTGACGGTATTCCTGGGGCTGGAGCTGATGACGATTTCCTTCTACGTGCTGACAGGTGCGAGAATGGGGAATAAGGATTCCAGCGAGGCGGCTGTCAAGTACCTGATTGTGGGCTCTGTGTCCACGGCGGTGCTGCTGTATGGCATCAGCCTGGTGTATGGCGCGGCTGGCAGCATCCAGTTCTTTGAGGTCTGCCGCAGCCCTCAGCTTTTCTTTCCCATGGGGATTGCAGGCATCACCCTGGTGCTGATTGGCTTTTTCTTCAAGCTGTCGGTGATTCCTTTCCACATGTGGGCGCCGGATGTGTACCAAGGGGTGCCTGCGCCGGTTACAGCCATGCTGGCTATGGGCTCCAAGGCGGCAGGGCTGGCTGCCATGATGCGTGTGCTGTTTGTGGCATTTCCCATGCTGGGGCTGTACTGGCTGCCGCTGCTGGCGGTGCTGTGTGCCCTGTGCATGGTCTTTGGCAATATCATGGCCATGCGCCAGAAGGATGTGAAGCGCATGCTGGCGTATTCCTCCATTGCGCAGGCCGGCTATATGATGGTGGGTGTTGTGGCTGCTGATGTGGCAGGCATGAAGGCTGTCATGTTCTATGCCATGCTGTATGTGTTTGCCAATGCAGGGGCTTTTGCGGCCTTGGCTGTGGTGGAGGCCCAGAAGGGGGATACCAGCCATCGCGCCTTGTCAGGCCTGGCTCAGTCCGCCCCGGTGCTGGCGGCGGTCATGACCATATCCCTGCTGTCCATGGCAGGGATTCCGCCTACGGCTGGCTTTGCCGGGAAGCTGTACCTCTTTACTGCGGTGGTTGACCAGGGATTTTTGTGGCTGGCCTTTGTGGGCTTTGTCATGTCCATGATTTCGGTGTATTACTACCTGCTGGTGGCAAAGGCCATGTACCTGGGCAGGTGGGACGGCAGCAAGCTGGAAATTTCCGGGGCTGTCCGGGCTGCCGTGGTGCTCAGTGTGCTGGCTACGGTAGTTGTAGGCGTGTGGCCTGAGAAGCTGGCGGAGCTTACCAATCTGGCAGCAAATACATTTTTGCAGTGATTTCAGTTTTTCGTAGTGCTTATTTGACGCTGCGAGTTTGTATGAATTGAAATATTTTGTTACTCTGTGGACTCTGTTCAGACTTTTAGAGGGGTGAGCAGGGGCAATACCCATAGAAAAAACTGGTATTTTCATCACAAGTGAAAATACCAGTTTTTTTCTAGAATTTATTTAGATTTTTGGTTTTCAATTTTGCTGTTCATGCAGCATTGTCAGGGCGATTGAAATAGTAATAGCCATTGCGCAGTTCCAGTATCAGCTCATCCACCTTGTTGGAAAACCTGTCCAGCGTGGCTTGGAATTTCACCAGCAGGTAGCAGGAGACAACAATGGGGAAGCCCACCGTGGAAATGGCAGATAAAATGTTTTCGTCCATGAATGTGTGCGCTCCTTTCTGTATGTAGTAAAATTGCCCCGCTGGGGAAGCGGGGCAACATATGGTGATGGGTGGTAAATAAAGTTCATGCCTTGAACCTTCAGGCGTTCAAGCTGGCCTTATGCCTCCGGCAGCTCCGTGATGATAGTCTCACGGATATAGGCGCGTTTGATGCCGTCAATAGGGGAGCCGGTTTCAAACAGGAACACATCCTTGTCGATGATGTTCTGCATTACGCCCTTTACCTCGCTGGCAGTAATGCCATCCTTCGGGTCTGCCAGGGAAATAGTCTTGGTGCCGCTTTCGCCACGGGTAAAGACCATATTAAGCTTCTTTGCCATACACATTCTCCTTTCTTTTTAGTGAATATCTAGAGTCTCTTAATGCTCAAGAGCCCTTTGAAGCAGTGCCGTCATAGGTTATGCGGCCTTCTTCAAAACGTGGGTGTCAACACGGAGCACATCCTCATTGGGATAATTGTACAGACCGGCCAGCTTGTCACCGATGGATTTCATATCAGCATCGGTTAAAGCAGTATCAAAGCCGTTGATGGTCTTGTACAAAAGGATGTGGTCCCCCTCGTCATTGATGCCGGTAATCAGTGCCAGCTTCAAGGCAGAAGACTTTGTTTCACGAATTGCCATAAATAATTCCTCCTTTCCAAACAACCTTAAAACTCAGCCAAGCCTCATGGCTCAGGCTGCGGCATCTTCCAGCTCAGTCACGATGACATCGCTGTAATATGCCTTCTTGATACCATCCACAGGCACGTCCTTGACCAGGACAGCCTTCTTGTCCACAATCGCCTGCATTGCCTCATAGGCTTGAGCCTTGGTGAGGTTCGGATTTGGATCGCTGATGGTAATAGTCTTGGAACCGGTGCCCTTGCTGAACACCAGATGCAGTGTTGCTGCCATAAAAATCACTCCTTTCGTCAGTTACGCAATCAATACATAGTTTTGCCCCTTCGCCCGTCAGGCGGAGAGAATAGATGTGTCAACCCGGTCTACCTCTGCAAGTGCATGGCTCTGCAGTCCTGCCAGACCGTCGGCAATGCCCAGAAGCTCATCATCGGTGAGTCCGGGATTGATGCCGCTAAAGCTCTTGGTAGAGCAGGTGGCATCCCCCTTGGCGTTGACGCCGGTTTCCAGCTTCAGCTTGAGGGTGGAATTCTTGTCCATCAGTGTGCTCATGAAAACATCTCCTTTCAGTGAAAATATAAAAGTTAATACAGATACAGCATTGTTTTAGGCAGCTCTGCTATATATTTTAAATATATATAGCAGAGCTGCTTTTTTATTTGGCTTTTTTATGTGCCGTTGCTGTCTGTACTTACATAGTACCTCTATGGAATTCCATGGTCAAGCAGAATTTTAAAATTTTTTTTAGGCTAATTGCCAGCCAGCTGCAATGGCTTCTTCCTTCTGCTTTTGAATGTCATTGTGCATGTTTTTGAGGATGCCGCCACAGTAGTCAATAGAGGCTGCCTTTTTCTGTACCATGATTTCCATGGCTTCCAGCATGGCATCAAAACCGTATTCAGAAAGATAGGCGGAGATTTTCTGCCTGTCTTTTGGGGAGATGGGTTTACTGCGGTAGTCCTCATAGGCATCACAAAGAGCCTGAAGCTGTCCGCCATCTTCATCTTCTTTTTTAACTTTTTTTATTTTTTCTTTTTCTTTTTTATATATATATACCGTTGCAGGGTGCGTTGCAGACTCCGTTGCAGGGTGCGATGCAGAGTGCGTTGCAGACTCCGTTGCAGGGTGCGTTGCTGTGGAGCAACTGTGGATAACGTTATCCACAACGTTATCCACAGAGTTGTCCACAACATTATAGTTAAATTCTGCTACTGAATTATCATTAATTTCCACATTATGTTCGTTGTCCTTGTCAATGAACATGCCGCTGCTGTCCAGTGGGTTTATCTTGTAAGCCGAGTATACCTTGCCACCATGCTTTACCAGCTGAAATTCTATATACCCCAAATCCATCAATAATTTCCTGCTGGATGCCAGTGTATGGGTACTGCTTAATCCTGTTCTATACAAAAGCTCCCTGGTTGGCAGTTTCAGCCATTCAAAATTCCAGCAGGATTTATTGAATGCATCAAATATTACTAAGTAGAGCGTAGTAGCAGAGGGGCTCAGCAGGTCATAAACCCTGCGCTGCATAAATCCGTTCAAGTGTGAAATATAGTTTATTTTCTTGCTCATTTTATTACCACCTCATAATTCGCGGTTTCGTACTAAAGATAGTTTATATGGTGTGCTGTGCCTGATGCGTATCATGCAACAGAATCATGTTTTCCAGCCTCAAAAAATACCAATATTTGACTTTTTAAGCTATATCCCCTTTTTATAGCTATCGGTTGTCAGGCAGAAATGAGGTTTGCTTCCTCCATCAGCTCCAGCAGTTCAGCTTTGATTTCCTGCGGCACTTGGTAATGGGCAGCCCGGCATGGGTGGGTGATAATCAGGCGTCCTTCATCAATCAGGATTTTCCGCAGCTGGTAAAACTGTCCGTTAGAGATATTCAGCCTGGAACGCAGCTTTCTGGTGTCAATTGTCCCCTCTCCCAGCTGGATGATTTCGATGAGCAATTCATCTGCGGTAATTTTCATTAGCAACACTCCTTCAATTAATTAAAGTAATAATATAAATGAAATTATGTTCAAAAACTAAAGCAAATCACATCCTTTTAATAAAATTTACATTTATACTAATAAATATATTATATCACTATTTTATATAAAAGTAAAAAAGAAAAGAAATAAGATTAATATTTTTCTTATATATTGATAATAAATGTTATATATCGTGAATATAATATTACGAAAACTTCATAAAATAATTCGGCGAAAACTGGATTTATTGGAAACAATATAAAGAAAAAGTCGCTGTATATCCATCAGCCCCATAAATAAAGGCAGGCTCATCAGCAATCTGGATTTAAAAAAGAATGAAAAACAGCTGATTGTATGGTAAAATGAAATTATTATAGGCGTATTGTGTGCAAGCACGGATGATTAGCAAATTCATTATTGTTCAAATAAAGAAAATCAAAGAAAGAAACTCAAAGGGGGATTTGTTCTTCATTGAGAAATACAGTCATAAGCAAAAAGTTAATCAATACTGAAAAACGCGGCGAATCCCTCGCCTGCTGATGTATTGAGGTATGTTGACTTAATATCAGAAATGCTGTAAAATGAAGGCATAAAAAAGAGCGAACCACAACGATGGCTCGCCGCTATAGGTTTTTGATGAGTTTTACCTCGACCATACACCAGTGTTTGCGGCACTGATGGTCACAACATCTACGAAGAAGTCATCCGGGCAAGGATGGCTTTTTTCGTGCAAAGAATGCTAAAAGATGCGGTCGATATGTGACTTTTTATTTTAACCTAATCTGCCAGAAGTCCTCCACCTCTTAGGTGGGGGATGAAGGCAGGTCTGGCGAATTTACGTAAGTAATTGAGCCAGACAATTGCTTCGAATATAGTTTTGCAGTATAATCAGTAATAGGATGGAAAGGATTGATTATACTATGGAATTAGATACTAA
>NZ_VUNR01000043.1 GCF_009695585.1 Anaerovibrio slackiae | reverse complement strand
GCATAAGCTTCAAAGCATAAAAATACCGTAGGAATTACGGAAATTAACGCCCACGGAGAGTGTGTAAGTCCTTTTGCCAAGGCAGAAGGCTGTTCTCGTAGAAGTGGGAATCTCCCTCCTCAAACGCTAAGCGTTAGGAGGGAGTAGTTCAATATACTGCATATTATCTCAGATACTTTTCCCTGAGCTGTGGCAGTGTGCCATCCGCTTCCAGTTCCTCCAGCACAAAATTCACATAATTCAGCCAGGGCTGGTCTCCCTGCTGCATGAGGGCAGCCTTGTTAATAACAGTAAACGGCTTGTCTGCCAGCGGTGCCGCCAGTGCAGGATTCATGTGCACATACCGCACCGCCTCAAAGGTATCCGTAATCATGACATCAGCCTCGCCAGCTGCAATAAGCCCCGGAATCTCCGCATTTTCCTCATGCATAATCACTGTAGCATTTTGCAACCTGCTACGGACAAATTTTTCATTTGTGCCGCCAGGATTGAGCATAATCCGCACCTCAGGCTTATTGATATCCTCCAGTGACTGATAATCAGCAGCCTTATCCCTGCAGCAGAGAACGGTCTTGCCTGTCACGCAGTAACCCTTTGAAAGCGCCATTGTCCGCTCCCGTTCATAAATTCTTGAAACGCCGCACAGGGCAACATCAAATTTATTTTCCTGCACATCCCTTGCCAAATTTGGCCAGGTTGTCGGCACATAAACAAGCTTGACATTCAGGGATTTTGCCAATATCTCTGCCAGCTCCGCATCAATCCCCTCATATTCGCCGGTTTCCGCATTATAGTATGACATAGGACGATAATCCCCCGTCGTCCCCACCAGCAGTTCCCCCCTGGCGGCAATATCCTCCAGATGCCCGGCATACGCCAGGGAAACTTGAGAAAAAAGCACAGCTATCGCAATAAAAAACCTAAAAAATACTGATTTCATTTTACTATTCCTCCCCCTAAAAAACATAATTGTTATTAATATTTTCATCCGTTCAATCAACAAATAATTTTAAACTTCACTGCCATGTCTAAATTATACTATGCAAGTTATTTGAGTACCTTATGAATAAACGCATCATCTGCAATTTGTGGTAATTTTTTGAAATTAAAATCATCCCAAATTATTTTAGAAGCAGTATTATCACTCAACTGTAACTTTATAACATGAACTTTTTCTGTTTCACCATAATTATTAACTAAATTCATAGATATAAAAATAATCATATTCCCTATATTACTGTGATTCGTATATATCTCTTCAAATGCCTCTGTTGCATTCATAAGTAATAAATCCAAACTGTCATAATCCCCTGCATAAATATATGCCATTACAACTTTTTTATTATTTTCACCATCATGTATATCTATATTTTCTATCTTTTTCTTCCCGAAAGCATCTTCTATTGCTTCTCGTATACGATATTCTTCCCTCTCAACTTTATTCTTAGCTTCTATATCACGAACAATTTGCTTTTTCTTTTCTTTTTCATCAAAATTCTTTTCTATTACAGACACGCCATAAATACGTACATACTTACCATAAGCATTAGTACATACACCATCTATAACAACCTCACACTCATCTAAATCTTCATTTTCATCTTTATTATTCTCATCAGCAAAATACGCATTTACCTCTATTTTATCAGTATCTAACTCTAACTTATAACTTTCTGCATCTGTAACAAGACCTCTTACTCTAATATGTTTATTCTCTAAATTTGATTTTCTTTCTTCTTCAGACATTTGCTCTAATTCAGACAACGTATATGTACCTTCAACCTCTGTATTAATGAATTTTGCTACTGTTTCATCCTCCTTACATCCAACAAACAACAACACTACGATTATGAAAACGCTTAATACAGTAATTACTTTTTTCATCTTCATTTCTCCTCATATAATAAGTTTTATAAGCAATATATCCACTTATCCATGAAACTTATTTCTCTTTATTCGAATAAATATTTGATATTGAAATGAGAGTCCTTACGCGGCAAAGATAATGCCTTTCACCATACGCAGTTTAATAAACTGCACATTATTATCACCCCAACTTCTTAAAAATAGTAACTTATCATTGTTCAGTATACAATCTAAGCGAAAAAATATTTTTTATTAATCTTTCTGCATCTTTAGAAATTGTTCCACTTTCGTAAGTTTTCACCAGTTTTCCTGGAAAATATTCTTCATATACTTTCATTTTTTTCGCCCAATTATCATCATATTCCTCTTGTCCCAAACAACCAAGATGCTCCCAATAAAATACTCTGCCATCTGCAAGATAAACTGTAAAATCTGGATTGATAACCTGACCTGGCTCATATTCCAAACGTTCTTCATATTTATATTGGATATTTGATTTTGCAAGCAAATCACAAATAATAACTTCTGATTTACTTCTTACATGATTACCATCCACTGTCGTATAAATTCTTCCCAATTCATATTTATCCATACCAAGATAAGCGGCAATATCCTGATGCCATTTTTGTGAATTATCATTTTCTTCCAATATATAAATCAAATAATCCAATAATTCATTTTTATATTTCTTTTTTTCTTCAATATCTTTTAACATTAACTGCATCTTATCATCAGTTATTTCTACCGAATTTATCTTAAATACAAGCCATCTCTCCAATGGTTTGTTTAATTTAGCATCACCTGAAAATACAGAGTCATATACCAAATTCGACAATTCTTCAGCATCAATATTGTTCTTTGTAAGCGTCCTCACAAAACCTTTTGACTTGGTGCTTTCATAGTATTTTTTTAATCTTAAGTTTTCAATATCGTATAGTTCTGCAATACCTGAAAACCCTTTGCACTCTATATTTAACAATCCTGCTTTCAGATAATATGGTAAACATTTTTGAATTGTCTCATCCTCAAAATAAGGACACACAACATATCCTACTTTCTTGGCAATCTTTTTATATACATCTCTTAATTCATTCTCTTTAGGAAAAGAATTATTAATAAAATGGGTTCTTTTAACGTCTATATTTTTATTAGAATATAACAAATAAGCATTTGCCCCATAACCATCTCTAGCTGCACGTCCTACTTCCTGATAATACTGTTCAGCTGATTCTGGTATCATAAAATGGATGACCACTCGTATATCTGATATATCTATTCCCATGCCAAAGGCATTCGTCGCGAACATCACATCAATTTCTCCAGAACGATACAGTTCTATGAGTTCCATTCGCTTTGCAGATACCATATCACCATGAAAGTATCCTGCATTATATCCCTTACTTATTGCCTTTTCATAGAGCCACTCAACTCCTCTCTCACCTTTTTTACGGTATAAATATACTAAAATCTTTTCTCCTGCATGCCGTTTCAATAAATTCCAAAAATATTCTTCTTTTTCATCCTCATTAGTAAATTTATTTACATGCAGTTGGATTTCATTCCTCATAAGAATTTTATCTTTTATAATATTTTGTCTCTCTATATTAAACGCTGTACAAATATCTCCCAATTCTAATGGATTTAATGTTGCAGTTAATGCTAAAACTTTGCACCACGAATTTACTCCAAATAAACAATTTAAGAATTCTGGTATTCTCTTATAGAATGGTCTGAAACTCATCCCCCACTGACTAACACAGTGTACTTCATCTATAACCATCAAATGTATATTATTGCTACGCTTTTTTAAGCAAAATTCAAAATATCCATCTGTAGCAATTTTTTCCGGACTAACAAATATAAATTTTGGATTGATATTTCCTTTAGCAAAATTTGTTAAAGCCTCCATCTGCCGTTTTAAATTTATACCACTATGAAACACTAATACTTCATGTCCCTGCTCTCTTAATTTAGATGCCTGTTCTTCAATTAATGCTGTCAATGGTGAAACTACAATAGTTATACCATCGCATTCCATTGCAGCCATCCAATAAATAACCGACTTTCCCCCTCCTGTGGGCATAATGCATAACGTGTTACCAACTTTTGTAACATTTTCAATCACATTTTTCTGAAAACATTTAAGTTTAAAATTTAGATTAGGAAAATATCTTTTAAAATCTGCATCAATATCACGCATATTCAAGTCCTCCATAACTATTTTCTTTTTTGTTTTCATTTTCCTTTTTGATTTCCGATATTTCATTTTCATGTTCAAAAGCAACATACTCTAAAAATGAATTAACGTATACATATCTATATTTATGATTAAATTCAACACCACATTCAAGTGCTTTATTCTCTAGCATTTTATATATTTCAAAGGCATAATATGCAAATAACTCATATGGATAAAAATAATTTTGCTGTACAATATTCTTCTTCACATCTATCATGAGAAATTCTGAATCTGTTTCTAAATCATAATTATCTTTATCTGTTAAAAACCATAATGCCCATAATGCACTTCTGCTTCTATTGGAAAAGAATTCTGGATATACTTTATACAACATATGCGTTTTAATTCCACCACCAATAACACCATAAACTGTATATTCCTCAGTATCCAATGCCCCCATTCCAAGTTCCCCATAGTCATCAATTTCTTCATATACATATTCACTATATTCATCTTGATAACTCATACCAAATTCGCACAAATTATAAATAACAGTATGTAACTCCTCGGGATCAGCCCTTGAAAACTCAGCCCTATACTTATCTAATTCTTTGGCTCTTTTGGCTTGGAGAGCTTTCCTAATAATCGGGCAATCACATTTCAACACTTTAGACTTAAAACTACTTAAATCTTCTTCATAATCCTCTATCAATTCCATATCGAAAATATTAATATAATCATCACGATCCTTTTCAAAATCCTCTATAGCATCACAAATGATCTCTCTATAATTATCAGATAAATTTTTATTTATTTTTTTGTTTACAGGCTTGATACAAAATTTACTTTGCAATGAAGAAATATCTTCCTCGCTAAGCCCTTTGCCCGCCTTTCTAAGCAAATATCGTTCAAAATACCCATCAAACATATTGGTTATGGATTCCAAAACTTGCTGGATATGTCTTTCATCATAACAAACTTGCTCCACACTCTCATAATTAGCTTGTACAAACATCTAGATTCCCCCTAAAAATTATACCTTTATCATAACTGTAATACTTATACAAACTCTAACTTTCATATTATGTTTACTTCGACATCTTTTGTAAAAATCCTGCAAAATATACTAACATATTTTACCATTTCTAAAACTTTGCACTACGCTTCATAACATTGTCTGCTTCCGCAAGCTTATTATATTCCAGCAACGAAAAAACATTATCTATCCATTCCTGTTGATTATGCACCACAACACCAGTATTTAAAATACGAATTTCATAAGGCTCCTTGCCAAATCTCATACTATGATGCAAGGTTATCGTCAAATCCTTTTTCTCGGCAATTTGCAATATCCACTTGGCACACTTATCACAGCATGCCGTAGCATTAAATATGTTACCTGACACATCAAATGCCATCAGCAGCAACGTTTTCACGCCACCTGATAACCTCTCAGGCGGTATCGGTCCCAGTACAGGACTCTCAATCAGATTTGCCCCTATAACCTTTGATTTGTCCACATCAAATATCATCTGCCGTCCCAGCTCACTAGTAAGCCACTCCGGCTCATACTGATTCTTAAAATAAAGTGCCGGATTGTATATCTCACCCGGATAATCACCAATATATACATTTAACAATTGCTTCACCACATTTCTTTCTCAAAAAACTTTATATTGCTCTCACAGCTTGCCAATATTTTACGGCAAAGGCTCCAGGATAATTCTGCCCCAAAACTCTCCCCCTAAATCAAATTGCAAGGAATATACCAATTTTTCTCATCAATAGGCACCACTTCCTCACTCATGCAGATAAGCCCTCCGTAGCTGCGCTGCACATTCGTCTTATCCAGCAGTGAAAATTTTTTTATTTCCCTGCGGTCAGGATTGGCAGATTTTTTAATTTCCAGCGGATGCAGCTCATTATTTTTTCCCACAACAAGGTCTATTTCCTTTGCATTGGAATCGCGATAATAATATAAATTTGCCTTTGTTGAAGCATAGGCATAATTTTTCAAAAGCTCCATTACCACATAATTCTCATAATAATGACCGCTGGCTGCCCCATGCAGCAGGGCATCCCGTGTCAGCCACATGGAGAGATAGGCACACAGACCGGTATCTAAAAAATAAAGTTTCGGCTTCTTGGTCAGGCGCTTCAGTTCATTATTGGCATAAGGCTGCAGCAAATAAATTATGCCCAAGCCTTCCAATATCCGTAGCCATTCCTTGGCAGTCGGCTGGGAAATTTCTGCCGCCTCTGCTAACGTTTTATAATTTACCTGCTCAGCAATCAGGGCGGCGCAGGCATTGAGAAACTTCCTGAAACGTACTGTATCAGTAATACCGCCCGATTCCGTCACATCACGCATCAGATAAGTTTCAATATAGGAATTGAAATATTCCTGGCGCAATTCTTCATCAGCCAGCAGGACATCCGGCATACCGCCACGCCAAATATGCTCAAATACATCCATAATATCATTTTTTTTCGCCTCGGATTGCCTTTTCAACAGTGCTGGCAGGGAAAAATCCAGTTCATCCGCAAATTCAATGCCGTCTATCTCATTTTTTGAGAGGCTGTACATATTCAATATGCCTAGCCTGCCTGCCAGGGTTTCCCTGACACTCCCCATCATACTGTACTGCTGGGAGCCTGTAAGCCAGAATAGCCCCCTCTCCTCGCTGTTATCGCAGATAATCTTGATCTGCTCAAAAAGTTCCGGCGCCTTTTGTATCTCGTCAATGATCATCGGTGGCTTGTAGGTCTGAAAGAACAGCACCGGATCTGTCTTTGCCAGCATCCTTGCCATAGCATTATCCAGTGTCACATAAGTACGTTCTTCCCCTGCTGCCAGCTGCCTGAGCATGGTAGTTTTCCCAACCTGCCTGGCACCAGTAACCAATATCGCCTTGAAAAAAACATTCATGCGCAGAAATTTCCGTTCCAAACTTCGTTTGATGTATTGCATGGTAACACCTCGATTTTAGGATAAAATAAAGTACACTTTATTTTATCCTAAAAACAGCTTCTTTTCAATATACTTTTGTTTTGTGCCAATGGAAAAAATCTCCTGCTAGCCAGGTTGCCTGATTAGCAGGAGATTTGCATAAAAAAGCCACAAACAGCATATTCCCATAACTGCTGAGATTATTTCTGTTCACCAATTATCATATATCATACGCCTTTTGCGATGAACTGCTTTACCCTGTCAATATCCACATTCAAAATAAGCTTCTCAGGAAAATCCTGTTCCTGCAAAAACTGCCGTGCTTCATCCAGAATACCAACAGCCGAAGGGTCATGAGCATCTGAATCCACAATAACCGGTACTTCATACTGCCTGCACAGTGCCAGCATTGTCCGATAATTCTCCCGATAATTCAGGCGAAATCCTTCCGGCTTCAAGAATGAGCTGTTATTAACCTCAAGAGCCACACCATTTTCTTTGGCAGCGCGAACCAGCCGCTCATAATTCAGTGGCATGTGGTCATCATCAGGATGTGAAACAAAATGGATTTTGGGATGGCGCATGCAGCCGATTAGATTATCAGTATTTTCCTCCCTGCCTGCATTTTCGTAGCAGGTGTTATGAATTCCCACAATACCATAGTCCAGTTTTCCCAGCCATTCTTCTTCAAGAGACAGCCTGCCTCCTGCCAGCACATTTATCTCGCTGCCAAACATCATCTCTACACCATAGAGCCTGCGTGGAATCACCGACAAATTGCAATAATAAAACGGGTCCACTGTGCCGGGCATCCCCGGTGCATGCTCGCTGATGCCCAGCAGCTTCAGCCCATTTTCCGCAGCCGCCTGAGCCATTTCCCGAATAGTTCCATAGGCATGGCCGCTGGCCAATGTATGCGTATGCATATCGAGAAGAAATTTATTGTACATTTCATCATCCTCCTGTATCACAGCAATTTCTTTTAATTATTATACCATTATTTTCTATTTCGAGCACAAGCAATATATTATTGCTGACTTTTTCAGCTCAAATCTGATTTTGCCACAAAAAATATAACATCTATAAACATAATTTTTGTGGTAAAATACCATATAGAAAGGCTGGTGAGGGTTATGAGCAATACCGTTGTCGCAGGTAAGTATACCCTGCGAAATAAGGATATTCCTTTAATCAAATTCGATTTACTCCGGGAAACTGTAACCGTAAACGGCATACAGGCTTATGACTATGCACTCAAAATCAACTACATCAATAAGGAACAGCAGACGTTGCTGCCATACAGCCTGAGAAATGAGCTTTCACCTGAAAATCTGCTGCTGTGGATTGAACGGCGCAAGGCTCCCAAAAACAGGCGCTTTGTGGAGCAGCTGATGCAGACCATCAGCGATAAAGGCAATCCATTGGCCTATGTAGATACTTCCCATGCCCTGTCCCTGAACGATTCCCTTTGGATAACAAACGATGCCATGACAGCTGCATGGCATGATTTTAACCTATATAGCCATCCTTTTGACCAGGTGCTGGCATATATCGCCTTTACCGGGCACAGCGAAAAAATCAGCGGCGTGGTCACTTCCCCGGAATACACTTCCAGCGGTGCCCTGAAAAAATGCTGGTCAAACCGCGCTGATGGCATTTATCTGCTAAAGGGTGATGATTTCATTAATTACTCAGATGGACGCTCTCAGGCAACAACGGAATTTTATGCCGCACAAATCGCTGCCATAATGGATTTTGAACATATACCCTACGATTTGGAAGAATTTCACCATCGTGACGGCGAAAGGGAAATCATCTGCAAGTGCAAGCTGTTTACAGATGAAAATACCGGCTATGTACCGGCATATGATTTTTTCAGGGATAAGGGGCTGGATGTCAGACGTGCCAATCTGCAAAAAATTCTCGTGCAGGATAAGATGGCTGAAATCTACGGCAGGGAGAAATATGCGGATTTAATGATTTTTGATGCCCTGATTTCCAATAAGGACAGGCACTTGGGCAATTTTGGCTATCTGATTGATAACGATACCGGCAACTACTTAAAACCGGCACCGCTTTTTGATAACGGCTTTTCCCTGCTATATGATGCCGCCAAAAGCGATATGGACAATCTGACGGAATACATATCAGCAATTACCGGCAAATACCTGGACTTTGACCTGGCAGCCAGGTTATTTGTGCAGCCTCGGCACATCCCAAAAATCCGCAAGCTGTTGAATTTTCATTTCATTAAGCATCCCAAATATAACGTTTCAGACGATACATTAAGCAAAATGTCCACATTCATACAACTCAGGGCAAAAAAAATTCTGGAGCTCTCCAGAGAAAAGCAGCCCATTGATTTATATGACAGCTGACTTATATCGAAGCTGAACTGCTTCCAAAATTAGACCAAATGGAAACAGCCCCGACATGCACATAGCACATCGGGGCTGTTCCTGTGTATTGGACAAGAATTAGAAAATAATCTTGTTTTTAACTCTTATTTCCTGCATCCTACAACATCTTATATCTTAATCTTACTTCTTGTTGTAAGTGCGGTACATCTTGATAGGCTCAGGGTTATCGCTGATGCTCCAGACACCGCAAGGGCAGACACCGGCACAGATGCCGCAGCCGATGCACTTCTTCGGGTCGGATACATAGGTCCAGGAACCATCCTCATTGGCGATGCGGCTGATAGCCTTCTCAGGGCAGGACTCAAGGCACATCTTGCAGTCGCGGCAGGTACCGCAGCTTACGCAGCGTGCATGGTCATCAGCTGGCTCGCCCAGGCTGCAATGGTGGCACTTGGCAAAATATGCCTTGCTGAGACGCTCTGCCGGAATCTTCACCTTCTCAGGGAACGGCACATACTCAGCACCGGTCACATACTGGTCAGCATAGTAGGCTGCCTTGATGCCGTCACCGATGGCATCAGTCAGGCGGCCCGGCTTGATTACATCACCGGCAGCGAATACGCCCGGCAGGATGGACTTATCCTTGCCGGCAATCAGCCAGCTGCCACGGAACTTCTGGATGGACTCATCATCCGGGAGGTAATCCAGCACAGGCTCCTCACCGATGGATACAATAACCTCATCAGCAGGGATGAACCTGCCATCGTTGGCATATACGCCCTCCTCGGTAATCTTGTCAGTAAAGAAAGGCCATACCAGCTTGCCGCCGCGGCTCTCTACATACTCAATCTCATCCTCAAAGGCAGCAGGCTTCTGCACATCTACAGCCACTACGGACTCTGCGCCCATGTCGTATGCCGCACGGCAGGTATCCATGCCGGAGTTGCCGCAGCCGATAACTACTACCCGCTTGCCCACCTTCGGATTTTCACCTGCATTGACCTTCTTCAGGAAATCCAGTCCCATGGTCAGGCGTTCCTTGCCCTCCCAGTTGAAGAAGCGGGACTTGTGACCGCCGGTAGCAACTACCACCGCATCATTGTCCTGCTGGATTTCAGCAAACTTCGCCTTGTCCACCTTGCAGGAGGTGACGAACTTCACGCCGATATCCTCGATGCGCTTCAGCTCGCTGACCAGCACATCGTGCATCAGGCGGCCGCGAGGAATAACCTGCTCCAGCTTGCCGCCGATATGCTCCGCATCGTCATAGACAGTAACAGTATGTCCCTTGCGCCGCAGCTGCCATGCCGCAGACAGGCCTGCCATACCGCCGCCGATGATGCCGATTTTCTTGCCGGTCTCAGCAGCTGGCGGAGCAACCTTCTGGTAGGCAGACAGCCAGCCCAGGTTGCCAATCTGGATAGGCTCGTCGATACCGCCACGGGTACAGCCATCCATACATGGATTCGGGCAGACACTGCCGCAGACAGAACCAGGGAACGGAGTATACTCCAGCTCCAGGTCAATAGCCTCCTGCAGCTTGCCCTGACGGATGAGGTTATAACGCTTCTGGGTAGGAATGCCGGTAGGGCAGCTGAACTCGCACGGAGCGTTGTACTTGGCATTGTCCCAGCTAGGTACGCGCAATCTATAAAGACCATTTGAAATAGTATTGTGAACAGCGAAATCGTCCATGGCAACATCGCTGAAGATACCGCCCTTTACCCACTCATTGGCACGGAAATCCTTCATGGACACCTTGCCGCTTGGCTGGGCAGTCTTTTCCTCAAAGGTAAGAGGACGCAGCTTCTTCCACTGGCTCCAGTCGGAAAGCTCAGCCTTCAGCTCGGTGCGCTGGATTTTCTCCAGGAACTCATCCATGCCGCCAGCCAAAAAGTCAATATCCTCCTGCTCCAAATCCAGGTAGCGGATATCGGACGGATAGCTGCTGATAGGGCCGCGGACATAAACCACGCCGCCTACCATGCCAACACAGGCACGCTCACCCAGCACGGAGGCAAACTCATCGCAGTCATAGCCGCAGACAACGGCACGGCCGCCGCCCATGAACTCAAAGGAGAAAGAGCCGGTATTTTTCAAAATCCACAGCTCCGGCTCCTCATAGAGAGGGTCATGCTTCATCAAAGAACCGCTGCGGGTACCGGCACGGCCGCCGATGAAAATCTTGCCCCCGGCGGAGCAGTGGCCGGCAGTATCACCGGCATCGCCACGAACGGTAATCATACCGCCGGCATTCAGCCAGCCTACATCAGCAGAGGTGGAATCCTCGACAAAAATCTCGGTATTCGGCAGGCACATGGAGCCTACGCGCTGACCGGCATTGGTTACATGGAAAACCAGCTTCTTGCCATCAGCATTCCACAACGGGCCGCCAATGTCGTGCTGACCGGAGGCATGGATATTGAACTCGGTCTCGCCGGAGCGGACAGCAGCCTCAATCGCCAGCAGCAAATCCTGGGTGGACATACGATCATGTCCCTTAATAGTATCTATCTCAAACATTCCGTATTTCCTCCCTTATCAGCATACATACTGGATGCCCAGCTTGTCAGCAATAGCCTTGTCAGTAGAAACCAGAGCATCGCTGCGGCCAACAGGAATAGAGCTGTTGCCGATAGGAGCCATGAGTTTCTTCAGCTCGGAGTCAAATGCCAGTACATAATCAACAATCTTCTGTGCGCCCTTATCAATATCCAGACGCTTAACAAGGCGAGGGTCCTGGGTGCAGATACCCATCGGGCACTTGCCGGTGTTGCAGGCATTGCAGCGTCCCTGCTCGTTGCCTACGCAGCCCAGAAGCTGGATAAGCACCTTGCCCACGAATACGCCGTTGGCGCCAAGGCACATCATCTTGAAGGCATCAGCAGCCGCGTTGCCGGTCATGCCGATACCGCCGCCGCCGTAGAGAGGAATCTGTCCCTGCAAGCCCTGCTTGACAGCAGCCAGATAGCAGTCACGGATTTTGGAAACAACAGGATGGCCGGTGTGGTCGAGAGAAACCTCGTTGGCAGCACCGGTACCGCCCTGAATGCCATCGATGAAGAAGCCGCCGCAAATCTTGTACGGATCGCGGAGCAGGTTGTTGTACACGGATACGGAAGTAGAAGAAGCCGCGCACTTGATGGCAACCGGCACACGGAAGCCGAAAGCCGCATTCAGGGAGAGGTGCATCTTCTGCACGGACTCCTCGATAGAGTACAGGCCCTGATGGTTTGGCGGCGAGGAAAGGGTTGCTTTTGGTACGCCGCGGATGGCCTGTACATGCTCAGCTACCTTGGCAGCCGGCAAAAGACCGCCATCGCCCGGCTTTGCACCCTGACCGATCTTAATCAGCACACCGGCAGGGTCTGTTACCATGTGCGGAATGGCCTTGACGATACGGTTCCAGCCAAAGTGGCCGGAAGCAATCTGCAAAATGAAGTACTTGAGATAATCCGACTCCATCAGCTTTACTGGCATGCCGCCCTCACCAGAGCTCATGCGAACCGGCAGGCCGCACTTCTCATTCAGGTAGGCACAGGCCAGTGCCACAGCCTCCCAGGCACGGGTGGACAGGGCGCCGATGGACATATCGGAGAAAATCAAAGGATAAATCCAGTTTACAGGCGGCGTCTTCTCAGCCATGACCATCTTGCCGTTTTCCAGCTTGAACGGCAGCTCCTTGGCGGACAATACCCGGCCAAATGGAGAACGGATATCAAAGGTATGACGGGCGGAGTCCAGGGACGGGTCAGTCATCTGGGAAATACGGCCAACGATAATGCTGTCCAGAGTCCTCTGGGCATTCAGGTTGGTACGGCCGCCACGCTTAATCGGGCCTGCATCCTTGGAGAGCAGGGTCTTGCGGCTGTCAGGGTTCCTGACAGGGCGGATAGCGTTATTCGGGCATACCTTTTCGCACATGCCGCAGCCACGGCAGAAATCAGTCAGGCTTGCCACCTGCTTGATAATAGGACGGGCAATGTGGCGATGCTCCGGCACCGGCTGGCTGTCGGTGGAAACCACGATGGACTGGGCCTGGGTTTCTACCTTGATAGCCTTAAAAGAGCAGGTAGCAACGCAGCTGCCGCACATCGTACACCTATCTGCATGATATTCTATTTTCCAGGCAAGATCGTTTACGGAAACGTCCTGAGTCTTTACTGCTTCCATCTCTGTACCTCCAGCTCATTGTCGATTACAATAACCTCACGCTCATTCGGGTAAATATCCTTGGTCATATCACGATCCGGCATGATTTCATTCAGGCCGCAGACCTCGGAGGCAATTGCTACAGTGTTCTCATCCTGACCGATAACAACCGGGCGCAGCTTCTTGGAGTCGCAGCAGGTAATCATGCGGTTGTCAGGCAGGGTGGCAATAATGGTATTCGGACCATTAATCTCAAGATGTGCCAGAGACTGGCGGATTGCCGTCAGCACCTCTTTGTCCTCACGCTTTTCAATTTCCTCAAAAGGCAGCGGCGTAATGACATGCTTGTAGTAATTAATCGGCCACTTCAGCTCATGGAGTACATAGTGAAGGGTATAGAGGAAGCACTGGGAATCGGACTCAAAGCCGATATAGCCCCTGTGCAGGGATTTCTGGAACTCCTTGTTCTTGGTGTAGAAGGTGTTCTCGCCGTTGGCGCACAGGGTATATCCCTGCAGGAAGAACGGATGAGCCGCATAGCGCACGATGTCGTAGTTGGTGTTCTGGCGGCACTGCACCACAATATTCTTGGCAGACAGGCAGCCGTTATCCTCCCACAGATGGAAATAAGTGGCAATATCCCTTGGGTCGCCGATTTCCTTCAGGGTCAGCACATCAGGCCAGAAGGAATAAACGAAACCCTCGCCGGACTTTTCCAAAAGCTCCCGCAGTGCCAGGCGGGTATTCAGAAGCATATCTTCCTTTTCCTTCTGGCTCAGCTCGTTGTAATGCTCCGGATAGTCATAGTTTCTGAACACATAGTACGGCATAGCCTGAATGTCCAGCCCCGGCTCCTTGTTAGGCACAGGAATCCACTCAGCCAGCTGCACAAAGTTGTGGCTGTCCATGTATTCCTCTACCATCTGGTTGCCCTTCTGGGTGCAGGCCATAGACAGCAAAGGCTTGTCCTTGTAGGTAGAAAAAATACCATACAGGTCCTGCATAACCATGGCAAAGCCGGAATTATCATGGCCTTCCTGCTGTGGCAGCATCAAATGCAGAGCCTTGGACGGATGAACAGGCACCTTGCTTTTGATAGAACCAATTCTACACATATTAACACTCCTCCAATACACACAAATACAATAAAGTTGTTATCAACCATTGAATAGCTTCTAGGCTAAACAGTGCAAAGTAAAATATGCAAAACAATAATGCAATCCTGACTGCTATAACTTCTATATGTTGATATGAATAGAAACTATTCAATGATTGATATAGATTATCGCTTGACCACGGACATTAATACCTAACTTTTAGTATAAAAGCCAGCGGCAAGTATTATTATAGGTATATTATTTGCGGCTGTCAATATAAATATTCAATATTTTATCGCAGTAAAGTGTCAAAACACCTTGCAAATATTGCTTTTATTATTTTCTATCTGTATTTTTATACATTTTTAGTGTATATTTCTTCTAAAAAATGTTTTGCGTTTGTCCCAAAATCACCTTTAATTCCTTAAATATCGTGCTATTATCGTGTCTGCCGCATTTTTGCCCTGCATTTATGTTTTGCATTGTATTTCTGTATACAGTAATACTTTATTCTTTGCAACAGAATTGCAATACAAAATACGGCATAGAAAAAGCCACTGCACAACCGCCAGGTCATACAGTGGCAAACCGTCAAATATAAGCAAATACGGACAAAATCTAGCTATAAAAAAACATGCAGCCAACAGCTGTCAATCATCAACAGACTCGGAACGTGTTCTGGTGGTCATCTCACTGCGCCCCTTGAATACGCCACCCTGGGCAATATTGAAGCTCCCCACCTTCACATCACCGATAAGCTGTCCGCTGGCAGCGATGGACAGATTATCTGAAATATCTGCATTGCCGTTCACCTGCCCGGAAACGTTGAGGGTATTGGCCCTGATATCACCGTTCACGGTACCTGCTTCACCGATAACGACACAGCCCTCACTGGAAATACCGCCCTCTACCGTACCATCCACACGCAGATTGCCGGTACCGGAAATCTCTCCCTTGATGATGGTATTCTTGCCGATAATGGTCTCAATGTCGTGGCTGATAGTCTCATCAACCTGCTTACGAATACTGCCAAACATAAATCTTCTCCTCAACTTTTATAAATACCCTGCCGGATTCACTGCCTTGCCGTTTACGCGCACCTCATAGTGCAGATGCGGCCCCGTGCTGTAGCCTGTGTTGCCCATATAGGCAATAATCTGCCCCCGCTTCACTGCCTGTCCCGGTGATACCGCCACTGACTCAGCATGGGCATAGCGCGTCATATAGCCGTTGCCATGGTCAATGTCCACCATGTTGCCATAGCCACCGCTGTTCCATCCGGCATCCGTCACTACGCCGTCGGCAGTTGCCACAATCGGCGTACCGCAGTCATTGGCAATATCGATGCCCGGATGGTAGTCAGAACCTCCCCACCTGAGCCCATACGGTGAGCTGACATCACCGCTGGCAGGCCATATAGAAGGCGTGGAGGCATTGATGCTCTCCTGATAGGCAATCAGCTCCTGCTGCTGCTTCATGGCCTCCCGGAGCTGCTGGATGCTTACCTTTCTGGCAGCTACGCGCCTCTCCAGGTCATCCAGCACCGCACTGACATTTTCAATCTTCAGCTCCTGCCCGACAGGGCCGCCCTGGCCGTTATGGGTACCGTCACCGCCATTGCTGTCAGGAGAATCTGTGCTGCCCCCTTCCACACCGGTCAGCTGCCTGAGCTCCATCTCTACCTGGCTCAGCTCATTCAGCTCATTCTGCAGGCTGTTGGCCTTCTTGGAAAGCTGCAAAAGCTGCTCCTGCTGAACATTGTTCACCTGCTGCAGCCTCTCAATCTGCGCTGCTTCATTTCTCAGGGAATAACTGCTGTAGGTGGAATAGCCAAAGGCACCTGCCAAAAGCACCGCACCTGCCGCCAATGATGCAAGCCCGTACTTTATCCACCTCTCCGGCAGGCGGATACTGCGTACATTGGCACCCTTATGAGGAATAATCTTTATCGTATATTCCTGCTGCTCAACCTTTTCTGCTTTGTTTTCTTGATTACTCAAGCAAACTCCTCCAAACTTCCAAACTCAATTCGCACTCATATCAACGCATCTATGCTATGCCTCTATACATCTTGGTCATAGCTCCTCGGAAAATTTTCCCATATATTATATCATATCTACTTTTTTCATGCAAAAAAAGAATAGGGGACATTTCTCCCCTATTCTTTCAAAAACCGCTGTGCTACAGCATTCCTAATCATAATACTTTGTACTGCACATCCATCATTCCAAGACAGCTTTTCTGCCAAGCTCGTTTACCTGCTCCACGCTCATCCTGGCAATCCTGGCGATAGTCCCTATCTCCAGCCCATCTTTTATCATGTCCAGCACCATTGATGCCCGTCCCTGCGCTACGCCTTGCGCCACGCCCTGTTCCATGCCTTGTGCCACACCCTGTGCCATGCCCAAAGCTATGCCGTCATTCTTGCCGTTCATATATATAGTTTTAGCTTCATAGTCCAATACCTTGCCACCCATGATGTTTTTCGCCTCATCATTTCCGCAAAATATAAACTGCCAATTATCAAACCATCACTTGCTCATGGCCTGGTGCAGGGCTTCTTCCTCCTCCTTGGTCATGGCATAGGTAGAAGTGCCGTTCACAATCGGCTTGGCGTAGCTGCGGGAGTCCTCCCGGGCAAAAATGCTGGACAGGACAACGCCGTTGTTATGAGAATCCAGCATGGCAACCGCATAGCT
>NZ_VUNR01000042.1 GCF_009695585.1 Anaerovibrio slackiae | reverse complement strand
AATCTTGCTCTTGAATTCAGCAGTGTATTTCCTTTTCGGCATGATAGTAACCTCCATTCGTTACTAATTACTATATCATGCACGCTTAAAAAATAAAGTGCTGGTCTAAATTCTTGGGACCATTATAGAACAATTGGCTCTAAAGTTGCAATCCACAATAGGTACTCATTACTTTTCTATTGTTATCGCATATGGTTACTTATTAGGAATAGTAGCTGTTTCTTGGCCGTTTGCTACTAGCATTGATTGTGTTGTGAGATATACGAATTATTTGAGCAATTTTATGAGAGGCTTATTTTTTCCATAAAGGCATGTTTATATCTATTTATGTTCTGTGTATGTAATTATGGATTCTATCAGGGGTGAGTTGTGATGAAAGTAGTTTTGTTAGCAGGTGGTTTGGGGACCCGTATATCCGAAGAATCCCAGTTTAAGCCAAAGCCGATGGTGGAAGTAGGCGGTAAGCCTATTCTGTGGCACATTATGAAGGAGTATTCCGCCTACGGCTTCAATGAGTTTGTCATCTGTGCAGGCTATAAGCAGCACTATATCAAGGAATGGTTCAAGAATTATTTTATCTATACTAGCGATGTTACCTTTGATTTGACGGAGGGCAACAAGCTGATACTGCATGAGCAGCACTCCGAGCCATGGAAGGTGACGGTGGTGGATACTGGGCTGGATACCATGACAGGCGGGCGCATTAAGCGGATTCAGAAGTATGTGGGCGATGAAACTTTTATGCTGACCTATGGTGATGGGGTATGTGATGTAAATATTGCCAAGCTGGTTGATTATCATAAGTCTCATGGCAGGATAGCTACACTCACCTCTGTTATGCTGGATCAATCAAAAGGTGTTCTTAATATTGGCGGTGATAACGCGGTACGTTCTTTCCGGGAAAAGTCCGCCAAGGATAGTGCACCGATAAATGCAGGCTATATGGTGCTGGAACCCCAGGTGTTTGATTATCTCGCAGGGGGGGATAATTGTATATTTGAAAAGGAGCCCCTGATGACATTGGCAAAGGAAGGTCAGCTGATGAGCTATCAGCATAAGGGCTTTTGGCAGTGCATGGATACGAAGCGCGAGATGGATGACTTGGAGAAGATGTGGAAAAGCGGTACTGCTCCTTGGAAGGTATGGTGATAGCCTGTGAATTTTGATTTGAGTTTTTATAGAGGCAAGAAAGTATTGGTGACAGGACACACCGGCTTCAAGGGCTCCTGGCTCTGCAAGCTGCTGTCTATGGCTGGGGCGGAGGTAACAGGCTACAGCCTGCTGCCGCCTACGGAGCCATCACTGTTTAAGCTGGCTAACATTGAGCAGGAAATTAATTCAGTGATAGGTGATATCAGGGATTTGGCAGCCTTGCAGCAGGCTTTTGAAAAACAGCAGCCGGAAATTGTCCTGCATCTGGCTGCCCAGCCTATTGTGCGTGATAGCTACAAGGAGCCTGTATATACCTATGAAACCAATGTGATGGGGACAGTTAATATTTTGGAGTGCGTGCGCAAAAGCTCATGCGTGAAGTCATTCCTGAATGTCACTACGGACAAGGTTTATCTTAACAAGGAATGGCACTGGGGCTACAGGGAAAATGAGGAGCTGGATGGCTTTGATCCCTATTCCAACAGCAAGTCCTGCAGCGAGCTGGTGACACATTCCTATAAGAACAGCTTTTTTGTTGATGGCAGGGTGGCAATCTCCACGGCAAGAGCAGGCAATGTCATTGGTGGCGGTGATTTTGCCCATGACAGGATTGTGCCCGACTGTATAAGAGCTGCCATTGCCGGTCAGGATATTGTGGTGCGGAATCCATTTTCGACACGTCCTTACCAGCATGTATTGGAGCCTTTGGCTGCCTATCTTATGATTGCGGCAAGGCAGTATGAGGATATAAAGTTTGCCGGGTACTACAATGTAGGACCTGATGATGTGGATTGCTTCCAGACAGGTGCCCTGGTTGACCTGTTTGTGAGCAAGTGGGGAGCAGGCCTTAAATGGATTGATGAATATGACGGCGGTCCGCATGAAGCGAATTTCCTGAAGCTGGATTGCTCAAAGCTGAAGGCGGTATTTGGCTGGAAGCCACGCTGGAATCTGGACACGGCTATTGAAAAGACCGTGGAGTGGGCCAAGGCATGGCAGAATGGTGAAGATGTGAATGATGTGATGGAGAGGCAGATAAAAGAGTTTCTCTGTGTTAATAAAAAAGAAACTAACAGGAGTGTTTGATGATGTGGAATTCTGAGGCTGAGGCACGCAATGAGATTAAGGAAATGGTAGCAAGGTACTACCATGAATTCAAGGAAAATAAAAAGGAATATACAGATGGCGAGCGGATTACTTACGCGGCAAGGGTATTTGATGAAAAGGAAATGTGTGCATTGACGGATGCCGCTTTGGATTTCTGGCTCACTACGGGCAGGTTCGCTGACAGGTTTGAAAAGGAATTTGCTGAGTGGATAGGTGTCAGGTATGCACATCTGGTAAACAGCGGTTCTTCCGCCAATCTGATTGCCTTTATGGCACTTACGGCACCTGAGCTGGGGGAGAGGCAGATCAGGCCGGGGGATGAGGTCATTACTGTTGCCTGCGGTTTTCCGACTACTGTAACTCCTGCAATTCAGTATGGGGCAGTGCCGGTATTTGTGGATGTTACTGTGCCGCAATATAACATTGATGTATCTATGCTGGAAGCTGCCTATAGTGAAAAGACGAAAGCTGTGATGATTGCACACACGCTGGGGAATCCTTTTGACTTGTCAGCGGTGAAAGCTTTTTGTGATAAGCATAATCTGTGGCTGGTAGAGGATAACTGTGATGCTCTGGGAACAAAGTATACCATAGACGGGCAGACGAAGTTTACTGGCACCTGGGGCGATATAGGCACTTCCAGCTTCTATCCTCCTCATCACATGACGATGGGTGAAGGTGGATGCGTTTATACGGACAATCCTCTGCTGCATCGCATGATACTGTCTTTCCGTGATTGGGGCAGGGATTGCATCTGCCCATCCGGCAGGGATAATTTCTGCGGTCACCGTTTTGACGGTCAGTATGGCGAGCTGCCAAAGGGATATGACCACAAGTATGTTTATTCCCATTTTGGCTATAACCTAAAGGTGACTGATATGCAGGCTGCTATCGGCTGCGAGCAGCTGAAGAAGTTCCCATCCTTTATTGAAAGGCGCCGTCATAACTGGGACAGGCTGCGCAGGGCACTGGAGCCGGTGCAGGACAAGCTGATTTTGCCGGAGCCAGCAGCGAACAGCGTACCATCCTGGTTCGGCTTTTTGATTTCTGTAAAGCCTGAGAGTGGCTTGGACAGGAACCAGGTTACAAGGTACATTGAGGAGCACAATGTGCAGACGAGGCTGCTTTTCAGCGGCAATCTCATCAAACATCCTTGCTTCAACCAGCTGCGTGGTACGGACGGCTACAGGGTTGCAGGTGAACTGCCGAATACGGATTTCATCATGAGCAATACATTCTGGGTAGGCGTATATCCGGGTATGAGTGACAAGATGATTGATTATATGGCGAAAGTGATTATGGAAGCTGTGCGAGGTTGATTTTATGAAATATGTTGCTTTGGTGACTGGTGCTTCTGGTTACACCGGTATGCATCTTTGCAAGGCCTTGCTGGAAAATGGATGGATGGTTCATGCAGTTGTAAGGGAATCTTCCGATACAGAACGTTTGAGAAAATTAACATCTGATAGAGTTGTTATCCATGTGTACGATGATGTTGCGGATAACTTATTGGATATTTTTCGCATATCCTGCCCGGATGTGGTTTATCATTTGGCAGCTATGGTATCATCGGCGAATGACTATGATGTTATCCAGCCTATGCTTAGCAGCAATATTATTTTTGGCACCAAAGTAATTGAAGCCATGTTACAGGTAGGGTGTAAGAAATTGGTGAATACTTCAACCAGCTGGGTTCATTATGACCAGAGCCAGTACAGTCCTGTATGCCTTTATGCAGCGAGTAAGATGGCATTTGTGGATATTATTAAATTCTATCAGGATGCTTATGGTCTGGAAGTGATAACACTGGAACTTTGTGACAGTTTCGGGGGTGACGATCATAGAAAGAAACTGTTGAACTTGATAAGGGATTCTGTTCGTAGTGGGAAAAAGCTGGCAACAACTCAGGGGATGCAGAAAATTTCTTTACTGTATATTGATGACCTGATAGATGGATTTATTGTATCAGGCAATCATCTAATGGAAAACAACAATGTTTATGGCTGTTATATTCTTCCGGCAAAGGAAATTATGACACTTAGGGAACTGGTGGACAGAATAGAAAACATTTGCAAGGTAAAGGTTAATATTTCCTGGGGAAAGCTGCCGTACCGCCCGCGGGAAGTGATGAGTCCGTGGGATAAGGGGATGGTTTTGCCAGGCTGGAGGCAGAATATATCTCTTGACGATGGTATAAGGATGTTTATGGGGTGTAAGCAGTGAAGAAGGTAAGTGTAGTAGTACCGACATATAATGAAGAAAAAAATGTTTCTTTGATTTATGATAGGCTGAAGAATGTATTTAAGGATTTGCCGTACATGTTAGAGATAATCTTCATAGATAATTATTCAACGGATTGTACAAGAACTGTAATTGAAGAACTTTGCCAGATTGATGACAGGGTAAGAGCTATCTTTAATGCAAGAAATTTTGGCTTTTCCAGGTCTGTTTATCATGGGCTGATTTCAGCAGATGGGGATTGTGCAGTTTTAGTTTTTGCTGACATGCAGGATCCGCCGGAAGTTATAAAAGAGTTTCTTGCTGAATGGGAAAAGGGCAGCAAAGTAGTGGTTGGCATGAAAAGCCATAGCCGGGAAAGCAGGTGGATGTATTTTATTCGTAGTTGCTACTATAAGCTGATCAGGAAAATTTCTGATGTTGAGCATATAGAGCAATTTGATGGCTTTGGGCTGTATGATGCCTCGTTTATCAAGGTTCTTAGGGAGTTGGATGATCCGATGCCTTATCTGAGAGGGATTGTGGCTGAACTGGGGTATAGTATTTCTACGGTGCAGTATACTCAGGCTGTGAGGGAGCATGGCACTTCGAGCTTTAATTTTTTCAAGATGTATGATGTTGCAATGATGGGAATAACGTCATATTCCAAAGTATTTATCAGGATGGCTACATTTGTAGGATTCTTATTATCTCTGATGTGTGTGGTGATTTCAGCAGGAACTTTTTTCCTTAAAATGTTCTGGTGGGATCATTTTCCAATTGGCACAGCTGCAATAATTATAGGGGTGTTTTTCCTTGGGGCGATACAGTTGTTTTTTATAGGCATGTTAGGAGAGTATTTGCTAGGTGTGAGTGTGCGTAGTTTGCATAGGCCGTTGGTTGTTGAGGAACGGCGGATTAATTTTCATTAAGCAATTGACTAGAAATAAAAATGCCTGTTGTATTGTTGTTGATAAAAACAAATACAACAGGCATCTGGCGATCTTATAATTTTGAAATGGCAGCTAATTCATCTGGTGAATAACGCCCAGAAGCCTTTAAAGCCTCCATGGTAACCAGCCCGTCAGCGAGCAGGTCGCGAATGGTTGAAATTTTACCGATTTTTATGCCAAGTGTTTTGCCGCGAGCTTCACCGCATTCAAGCAGGGCCTGCCGTTCTTCTTCTTCATTCCATTCAAAGCCAAACATATCAATTACCTCGCTTTCGTTATGCAGAAGATAGTCTTATTCATTCTACAAACATTATATCACTTTTTCAGCAAAAAATGAAATATGTTTTCTAAGAAAATATGATTTATTTTATATAAGGAGGTTATTATGACACGGTTTAGAGATTTGCGCATAAAAAGTGGGCTGACGCAGACAGAGTTCCGGCACTTGTATAATGAAAAATATGCCAGATCCTATACTGCGGCAGCGATTTCCCAGATTGAGCATGGCAGAAGGATGCCGGAGCTGGGAGCGTTATTGGATTTTGCAGATTTTTACGGTGTGAGCCTTGATTATTTGCTGGAGCGTGACAGGGATTTGCGTGAGAGCTGTATGTCCAGCAAGCTGAAGGATTTTGTTGAGCAGCTGTCTGCTGGCAAAGAGGATAGGCAGGATGACAGTGGCGAAGCTGCCAATGAGGATGAAGCTTCTCAGGAAAGCAAAGAAAATATAGAAATATTGAGGGGACTTCTGCAACAATCAGTGCTGCTGGCACAGAGGGTGGAGAAGGAGGCGAAGCATTCCTGAATTGCTCTTTCTCTCTTTCTTTCTATATATGTAGTTGCCAATGGATTGCTGGTGCGATACAATATGATGTAATGATGTGCCAGATTCTGTGCATAATTATTTTTTGTGATATAGTGCATGATGTGATATGGTGCATAATTATATGGAAGAAAGTGAGTTCATTATGATATTGGTTTCGTCGTGCCTGCTGGGCAATAACGTAAAGTATAGTGGTGGCAACAATGGTCATGAGCTGCTGATGAAGTACAGGCAGTATCTGACGGCAGTCTGCCCGGAATGCCTGGGGGAGCTGCCGATTCCGCGGCCTCCGGCGGAGCTGCAGGGGGGCGATGGCCATGCTGTGCTGGCTGGCAGGGCAAAGGTGTGCAATAAGGAAGATCTGGATGTAACGGGGCATTTCCTGCAAGGGGCGAAGCTTGCCCTGGATATGGCTCAGAAGCATAGCGTAAAGATTGCCATTTTGAAGGCGAATAGCCCCTCCTGCGGCAACGTGCAGATTTACAGTGGCAGGTTTGATGGTGAGAAAATACCAGGTGCGGGGGTGGCAGCTGCCCTGCTGATGGAAAATGGCATCAAGGTGTATTCGGAGCAGGAGATTGATGAGGATTTGCTGAAAAGGCTTATTGCGGAAGACAGGGGCTGAAATATTGGGAAATATTGGCAAATATTGGGAAATTTCCCGATATTTGCCTTTTGGCAGTGGGGCACGGATTGACATTGCAATGAAAAATAAATATAATAGTACAGTGTGACTAAAAACAAGCGCAGGCACGTTGCATTAGATTTTGACGGCAGATAGATTTTGGTTTTCTGCATGAAGTTTTGATGGCAGATAGAGTTTAGTTTTCTGCATAAAGCTGGTGCAGCTGCCGCCTGTTATTATATGATAAAAGGAGTTTTGCAAAATGGCAGACAAGAGTGTAATGCTGACCGCGGATGGTCTTAAAAAATTGCAGGAAAAGCTGGATTATTTGAAGGGAGAAAGGCGAAAAGAGGTAGCAGAACGCCTGAAAGCTGCCATTGCTCTGGGCGACCTGTCCGAGAACTCCGAGTATGATGATGCGAAAAATGAGCAGGCATTTTTGGAGGGTGAAATCCTTGAGCTGGAGGAGAGCATCAGGAATGCCCGCATCATCGAGGCAAGCTCTGATAGCAACACGGTTTCCCTTGGCTGCCAGGTTGTGCTGAAGGATATTGAGTTTGATGAGATTGATACCTACATGATTGTCGGTTCCACCGAGGCTGACCCGGATAATGGCAAGATTTCCAATGAGTCCCCGGTAGGCCTGGCTATTATGGGGCAGCCTGTTGGCTCTGTGGTGGATGTTGTCGTTGGTGATAACATTATTCAGTACCAGATTATGGAGATTAAGCAGTAAGCAATACAATAAGTAAGCCATATAATGATATAATAAAGCATACAATAGTTATATTAGTTGTAATAGTTGTAATAGCTGCAATAGGAGATAGATTTAAGTGTCAGAGAAGAATGAGAGCAAGCCTGTTGTTGAACAGGATATGAATGAGCTTTTGAAGGTGCGCCGGGATAAGCTGGCAGCCTTTGAGGCAAAGGGCGTGGCTCCTTTTGGCCACCGTTTTGAGGTTTCTCACCATGCCAATGAGGTGCTGGAGCAGTTTGAGCACCTTGAGGGCGAGGCTGAGAGCGAGGAAGAAATTACTATCGCAGGCCGCCTGATGGCAATCCGCGGCCATGGCAAGGCAAGCTTTTCCGTGCTGATGGACCGCAGCGGCCGCATCCAGATTTATTTCAAGCTGGATGTGCTGGGAGAGGAGAAGTATTCCCAGTTCAAGCTGTTGGATATTGGCGATATTATCGGTGTAAAGGGCAAGGTTTTCCGTACCCGCCGGGGCGAGCTTACTGTCCGTGTGGATGATTTTGACCTTTTGTCCAAGTCCCTGCGTCCGCTGCCTGAGAAGTTCCACGGCCTGACGGATACGGAAATCCGCTATCGCCAGCGTTATGTGGATTTGATTATGAATCCTGAGGTTATGAATACCTTTGTGGCTCGTACCAATATCATGAAGTCCATCCGTGATTATCTGGATGAGCGTGACTTCCTTGAGGTTGAGACCCCGGTGCTGGGGACTATTGCCGGCGGCGCGGCGGCAAGGCCGTTCATCACTCATCACAATACCCTGGATATCGACATGTACCTGCGTATTGCCACTGAGCTGAATCTGAAGCGGCTGATTGTAGGCGGCATGGAGCGTGTCTATGAGATGGGGCGTGTTTTCCGCAATGAGGGCATGGATGTGCGCCACAATCCTGAGTTTACTTCTATTGAGATTTATCAGGCTTATGCTGATTATCGCGATTTGATGGATATTACCGAGGGCATTGTGCTGAATGCGGCTCAGAAGGTGCTGGGCACTACCGTCATCAATTATCAGGGCACTGAGATTGATTTGGCCAAGGTAAAGCGCATCAGCATGAATGATGCGGTAAAGGAAGCAACCGGCAAGGATTTCCTCAGCTGCCAGACTGTGGAGGAAGCCCGCGCCATGGCCAAGGAGATTGGCGTTCCTTATGAGGAGCGTTTTGGCATTGGCGGCATTTTGAATGCAGCTTTTGAGGAAAAGGTGGAGGAGTCCCTGATCCAGCCGACCTTTATTACCGGTCATCCAACTGAGATTTCCCCATTGGCAAAGAGAAATCCTGAAAATCCGATGATTACCGACCGCTTTGAGTTCTTCATCTATGGCCGTGAGCTGGCTAACGGCTTTACCGAGCTGAATGACCCGATTGACCAGGAGGGACGCTTCCTTGACCAGATGAAGCAGCGTGAGGCTGGTGATGATGAGGCTCATGAGATGGATCGTGACTTCATTACTGCCCTTGAGTATGGCTTGCCGCCAACGGGCGGCCTGGGCATCGGCATTGACCGCCTGGTTATGTTCCTGACGGACAGTGCATCCATCCGTGATGTATTGCTGTTCCCGACCATGAAGCCATTGGCTGGTGAGGGCAGGAAGAACCTGACTAATGATGTGCCTGCAGCTGAGGCGGCTCCAGTAGAGAAGCTGGATCTCTCCAAGGTAAAGGTTGAGCCTCTCTTTGAAGAGTGCGTTGATTTTGAGACATTCTCCAAGTCCGACTTCCGTGCGGTAAAGGTTAAGGCCTGCGAGGCTGTGAAGAAGTCCAAGAAGCTGCTGCAGTTCACTTTGGATGATGGTACCGGCACTGACCGCACTATCTTGAGCGGTATTCACGCTTACTACGAGCCGGAGGAGCTGATTGGCAAGACGCTGGTAGCTATCGTGAACCTGCCGCCGCGTGCCATGATGGGCATCGAATCCTGCGGCATGCTGCTTAGTGCAGTGTGCGAGTATGATGGGGAAGAAAAGCTGAACCTTTTAATGGTTTCTGATAATATCCCTGCTGGCGCAAAGCTGTATTAAAAATAAGCTTGTAAGAAAATAAAACTTAGCAAAGCTAGGTCTGGCTTTGCTAAGAATACTGTTAGGAATATTGTAATGTATAATACCGCCTATTTGTATGAATATGCAGATAGGTGGTGTTTTTTGTTTTGAGAAAGTTCCAATACTAACCCGCTCAATCTGTCAGTCTGGTCTTCCATGAACAGTGGAATGTTCAGTACATCATCATCCAGCTTGAGACTATCAAGGGAGAAACGTATGCGGAGTTTGACCTTAGATATACTTCCTCACACTATTATTGGATATTTCGTGTTGCTCAATCACATTTTTATTATATACTGAAAGGATAAAAATACAATCCTAATCAGAAAATATAAGAATTTGACTTTTTTAGATTCGTAAATTGCAAGTTGAAATTGAACATTTTTCTAATCAAGAAATATTATCAATAGCGTAGACTTCATCAAGGAATGCTTCAAACAACTCTGCTGGACTATGATAGTCCGAAATACGGCGTGGACGCTGATTAAGAGTATCTGCCATATCAAGGATATCATCATCCGTATGCTGCTCTATGGAGACAAACATGAAAGCTACTCTCTGCCAGCACACGGTCGAGAATGCTTATATGGCATATCCGGAGATCCGTGGGGCAATTCTTCATTCTGATCGCGGGACACAGTATACCAGTGAACTCTCAAATATGGCATCGTTCAGAGTATGAATAGTGCTGGTGGACGTTGCCATGATAATGCAAAATGCAAAAGCATGTGGGCTCGTCTGAAGAGTGAACTGCTCTACGACAGGGCAACACTGAGGATTTGACGGTGGAGGAACTTAAAGTTATGATCTGGAGATACTTCATCAGTTACTGGAACAATCGTAGGATCTGTACCGCCAATGGTGGTCTTCCTCCAATGATCAAGCGACAGAGATACTACGATTCTCTCCAGCTTGCAGCATAGTCCATGAATCCCTTGAGTAAAATGTGTCAACCAATATTGACAACATCAACCTAATTCTTTGGCTGCTTTAGCGCCACCAATTTCACGTGCAAGCTTCACTGCCTGAACCTTGTATTCATGATCGTACTTACGTTGACTTCGTGCCATAGTTTGGGCACCTCCTTATTCACTTGATTATACTATGAAATCCTTGAGAATAAGGTGTCAACTTTATTTATACAACATCAGGATCATGTGTATGAGTATGATGCCAAAGAACATGAACTGTTCCGCAGTGACCGGGCAGAGGATCGTGCCAAGCAAAAAGAGAAAAAAAGAGATAACCGCCATGAGCGTGTTTCAGTAAAGGAGAAACTTGCGGAGAAGAAAGATGAGTGGGATATGTATACAACAGGAGATAAGTTATTAAATGTGATGAAAGAGGAATAAATCGGGATTCGGAGCTTTCCAGAATTTCCAGTGTGCCGGAGAAAACAATCCTTGACATTATGGCAGGGGTTAAGGAGCCGGAGCTTGGTGTTATGTGCAAGATTGCAGAGAGACTTGGCATCTGTGTCCATGAGCTTCGAGCAGATGAGGAGCGTTATGCGGTATCTGTTCCGAAGGATACCCTTGCAAAGCTGATCGTTGTCAGTGAGATTAACAACGTGGAGCTGGAGGAACTGATCAACTGCATTTTGGAAAAAGCATTGAGGAGCAGGGGTTCTGCGAATAATTTTAGCAGATAATATGTGACCGCCGGCAAAGGACAATAAGTATTTCGCTGGCGGTTACTAATAGAAAAAAGAAAGAAAAAGTGGTAAAATAGTAATGTATATTTTAGGTTATATACATTGATAAAAATAGGATTGAGGTGATAGTATGCAATTTAAAGACATTACATGGGCAGCTTTTGAACAAAATAATCAAGACAAAACAGGTGCATTTGAACAATTATGTAGTATTTTGTTCAAGCATACTGTCTTGCAGAAACCGCATATTTTTTTTCATTCTAATAGTAATAATCCAGGTATAGAGATTGAACCAGTTGATAATGGTAAAGGAAAGAAAGTAAGTTTTCAGGCGAAGTATTTTTCTGAAATGAATTATTCACAAATTATGCATTCCGCTGAAATGGCAGTAAAGTATTATAATGGGCAGTTGGATATAATATATTTGTACTGTAATCAAGATATAAATACCACATCAAAGCCGTATCAGGCTATAGTAGCTGTTTTGAGTGCTGCAAGAATTCAATTAGAGATCATCACGAATAATGAGATATTAAATATTGTTATAGAGCATGGTTGGATTGCAAGTGCATTTTTCGGTGTACCTGCAATAGATGATAAATGGTATAGAAATCAAGTGGCAAGTAGCTTAGAAGCGTTGGGAGAGAAGTACAATAAAAAATTTAATGTAGATACCATTGCTGACCAGAAGATTGATTTATTTTTGCATAGTAATGAATCTATTTGCTATATTAACCAGAAAAAGAAAACAGTTTTAGAAAATGTAAAAAAGCTTTGGTATGTTGATAAAAAATATAAAGGATATTTAGAAGCTTTGACACAAAGCATAGATGAAATACAAGATGTAGAAGAAAATAACATGGAAGACTCCTTTAGTTGGCATGTGCAAATATTAGATGTTGTGAAGGAATATTTAAACGAAATATCTAAAGAGCTAAAAGAAAAACAAGGGAAGCAGTATACAGACTTTGATAAAAAAGAGGATTATCAAAAATGGCAGCAACAGATTGAACTATTGGAAAATATGAAGGCATTGCCAGACGGTCTTGCAATATCAGTTTTAGATAGAGGACTTATAAGTGGTAAATTCCTTATCCTTAAGGGTAACGCAGGAGTAGGAAAATCACAAGCATTGGCATATCATGCTGCAGACAGGATAGATAAAGAAATTTGCTCATTATTATTATTAGGAGTGAATTTTTGACAAATGATAGCGTACTTGAACAAATACCCAAAATATTGAATCTTGATTATGGATTTGAAAAGCTAATGTCAGCTCTGGAACGAATAGCGGAGAAACAAAAAAGGTTTGTTGTATTGTTTGTTGATGCAATTAATGAAGCTAGTGAAAAAAATATATGGAAGAGTGGCTTAATACAGTTACAAGATGCAGTAAATAAATTTCAATACATAAAAGTTATTGTATCTATGAGAAATGGGTATGAGAAACTTATAATAAGTGATGCGTTTCAGAATAGAATTGCTAACGGACAAGTGATTAGCATAGAACATAAGGGATTTGAAAATGAATCTGTTCGGGCAACCAAGGATTTTTTGAATTATTCAGGAATATCCTTTTCACCGTCATACTTTTTTAGGACGGAGATGAATAATCCGCTTTTTCTTACTTTGTTTTGCAAAGTATACGATGGTACTGATTTTGATTTGTTTTATTTATTTGAAAGTCTAATAAAAAAAGCGGATGAGGAATCACAAAAAGCGATAGGGCTTGATGGTGACAATGAAATTCTTGGTTCATTAATTGATGAGCTGATGGAGTATTTTATTTCTAGTGGAAATAGGACAATAGAAAAAAGAATACTGTTAAATTTGGATTTTTGGAATACATATGGAATTACTATTTCAAAAATACAATATTTGAATAGTCTGGTAAGGAGTGGTTTATTAACTGTTTTTCCCGTTGGAGAAGAGGAGCATTATGACATAACCTATGATTTAATGCGTGATTTTTTACATGCAAAAAAGATAATAAAAGCATATGCCTCACAGGAAGAATTACGTGCTTATTTGAAGCGTGATTTGTTAAATGTTAAAGATAATAAAATCACCAACTATGGTTATGAAAATTTGTTTGCAATAATTTGTGAAATGTATGCTGAGAAATATCATAGCGAGTGTATTGATATTATTGAAGAAACACAAGGGTGGGGTAAAACTGAGTTTTTTAGACGTTATTTATCCTCCTATTCATGGCGAAAGAGAGAAGCAATTAATATTGATGATTTCTTATCATTTGTATCAAGATGCCAGATGGATGCTGAAGAAGTTTATAGGGTTCTTATTGAAAATAGTACCAAAATAAATCATCCGTTAAATGTTAATTTCCTGCATAATCATTTAGTAAGTAAAACATTAGCAGCAAGAGATTATTGCTGGACAACTTTCATTAATCATTTGTCTTTTGAATACGAAAGAGTGTTTCAGATAATTGAGCTCTTTGAAAGCGAAGAAGAAGTAGCACCGGAAAATTATGAATTGTTGCTTATTCTTCTGACATGGTTTTTAACCACTTCAAATAGACCGTTAAGAGATCGTGTATCGCAGGCGATGATTAATATTCTAAAAGAGGACGTAGTATATTGTACAAAATTATTACAGAAATTTGAAGGGGTGAATGATCCGTATATAATTGAAAGATTATATGGAATTGTTTTTGGCGCTTGTATAAAGCGAAATAATGAACAAAAACAGGAATTTCTAGTTCTTGCAAAATATGTATACAAGGTTATTTTTGATAAGGATGAGGTATACCCTCATATTTTGTTAAGAGATTATGCACGCTTGATTATAGAACGATGGTGCTATGAATACCCAGAAGAAAGTGATTGGGTGGATTTGGCAAAAATAAATCCGCCATATAATAGTCCAGACATCCAAGTTGTTGAAAAGCAATCATATTATGAGGAGGGTACATGGGGAGGCTTTCATACAATTGCAAGATCTATGTATCCGGATAACATTCAGGGTGGTATGTATGGAGACTTTGGAAGGTATATTTATCAGTCAGCAGCAAGTTGCTTCCAAGGGGTGGATATAGAGAATTTATATCATGCTTCTATGCAGTATATTCGAGATTGTCTTGGTTATACAGATGATTATTTTGACGAATATGACAAGCATTGTAATAGAAATTGTTATAGCCGAAACGATAATAAAAAGATTGAGAGAATAGGAAAAAAATATCAATGGATTACAATGCATTACATGTTGGCGAGAATTGCAGACAATCATCCGTTAGTTGAATATGGAGAAGAACCTCATAATTACAAAGGAGCATGGGAGATATGTGTAAGAGATTTTGATCCTACACTAAATGAAAAAATGATAAATCCTCCATTTTTACCGCATTTTGAACCATGTGCATATGAGGAGAGTTTCGGTGAGGATTTGGAGCATTTAGAAGAAGCTATTGAAAAATGGATAAATGAAAAAAGTTGCTTTTTTCAGACATCTAATTTGATTATTACGGATACTGATGGGAAAAAGTGGGTGTTTCTTTATCAACATAAGGAAGCAAAAAATCGTTTATATCAGTTAAGTAGTAGTTCGTTTGAGGAAAAAGTAGGAGCTAAAAAGATTTGGAAGTTGGCATTAGGAAGTTTTGTAAAAAAAGATGAGTTTGAAGCACTTAGGACAAATATTCAGAATGCAAATTTTATGGGGAGAAGTTTTCCAGAAAATGGAGATGAATGCCGATTATATAATAGAGAATTACCTTGGTCTCCGAGTTGTGAAGAATTAAAAGAAAGACAGTGGAGAAGATATGAGATTGTCAAAGAGCAAACTCCTATAAAACATAAGGGTAACGTTCCTGTAGATTTCAAATGGGATGATGATGGAAATTTTACGATAGTTTATGAAGAAAAGGAATGGGAAAGCAAAGAGGATATAACTGAATATGTTGCGTCAGTGATGCCTGGTACAATCAATTTGTTGTTTGAATTAGAATATGATGGTTCAAAAGGCGATACATTTGTGTTTACCGTACCTTGTCTGCAGATATTGGAATCATTAAATTTGAAGCAAAACAAATATGATGGTTTCTACTTCAACGATGAAAAAGAATTAGTTGCGTTTGATGGGGCTAAAATGGGTGTCTGTGATGGAACTGTTGTAAGATTGAACTATATGAAGAAATTTCTGGAGGACAATCAACTTGTTCTGTTTTGGACATGCATGGGTGAAAAGCAGTGTTTTAATGGGGCTAATAGTTGGGAACAAAAATGGAGTGAGTGGAGTTCATTTGCTTATTTGGATGAGAATGATGAAATTGTTGGCAATTATCAACAAATGGAAAATAAGCAATAGAGAAAGTGCACTTAGGAGAAATCTTAAGTGTATTTTTTTATATATAAAACATGTCAAGCAAAGAAAGGAGCAAATGAAAATTGAATAAAGTTTACCGTCACTGGTGGCAATGGCTCATGAACGAACCATAGCCACCTTTTTTGTTGCAGAAAATCAAATAAGAATGGAGGTTTACCATGAGAAAATATAAATTGATTTCCGTATTGCCAGAAGAAACAGCAAAAGAAGTCGTGCGGAATGAAGAAAACTGGAGGAGATACCTAAATACTGCTTCCGGACTGTACAAATATCCGTTCAAGGAACAGCTTTTAATCTATGCCCAAAGACCGGATGCAACCGCCTGTGCTTCCATAGAGATATGGAATGAAAAGATGCACTGCTGGATAAACAAAGGTGCAAAGGGCATTGCACTGATTGATGAGGACAGTTTTTCCGGTTTGAAATATGTCTTTGACATATCAGATGTTCATAAGGCAAGACGGATTGGACGTTTTCCTAACCTTTGGGAGATGCGTGAGGAACACATGGAAGCGGTGATTTCCCGTCTGGAAAAGACTTACGGGGACACCGACAGGGAAGCCGGGGTTGTGGGACGTATCCGGGAGATTGCCGGACGGATTGCAGAGGACTGTTATCAGGAGCTTGCTTCGGATATGGAATACTTAAAGGAAGGGAGCTTTTTAGAGAAACTGGACGAGCTGAACGTGGAAGTAAGGATACGGGAAACCCTTGCCGACAGCATTGCCTATATCGTTTGAAAGCGGTGTGGCATGGAGGAGAGTGAGCTTGCCGAGGAAATAAATTTCCCTTATATCCATGAGTTTAACACAGTGGAAACGCTGTCACAGCTTGGAAGCAACGTGTCCGATTTATCAAAGCCTATCCTGATGGAGATAGGCAAAGCAATCGGGATGTATGAGAGGGAGAAAGCAGAGAACCGCACAGTGGAAAATTCTGTTCAAAAAGGACTTGCAAATACCATAGAAAGACGCTACAATGCTTTAAAGCGCGAAAGCAAAAACTAAGACGGAGAATCTATCACACAGACCGGAGAAGGCGGGGAAAGGAGTAAATATGATGAATCTGACATACGAGAAGAACGGGGATTATCAGATACCGATGGTAGTAATGGACGAACAGCCGAAGGAGGTACTGACGAAGTACGGACTGATGAGGAAGAAGTTTTTACAGGAACACAAGAACGGAGTATATACGGGACTTCTTCTGAGCGGGAAGCTGAAGGAACACCTGTTGATGCTAGAGAGAATGGAGCTTCTGACCGGACAGATGGAGGAGAGAGAGGGGATAACGGAGCAGATGAAAGTAGAAAATCAGATACTCTGGGTAGCGAAGATGAACAGCATCGTACACTCAGCAGAGGAGATCGTGATGACAGAACTGCTCTATAGTTAAATATCGAACAGCCGGAGGGAACCTATCAGCAGTTAAGCCTGTTTCCGAGCTTTGAGGAACAGGTCGGCATAATTTCTTAAATGTTAGTTGATCACAAAATTCTAAAAATAAAGTTATACAAACACAAAATAAGCCGTTATAATGCGATTAAACCACACAAGATAGAGAAAAAATGTTAAAAAACACAAAAGTGGCGTACTTGCTCTAACAGGCAAGTATAGCATTTTCCTCCGGAAAATGCTCAGACCGTAGACAAATATGGCAGCGAGTTATCCACACTCGCTGCCATATTTTTGCCTTATAAAGTAGTTTGTATTTTATTTTTTCAAAAAAACTATTTTTGCCATGTACAGACGGCTTTTGC
>NZ_VUNR01000041.1 GCF_009695585.1 Anaerovibrio slackiae | reverse complement strand
TCCACTACGGGCAAATTTTCCGTGTGATGATTGCCTGGCAGGCTGCCAACCTCTGTAATAGAAGGGACGAAAATTTTTTATGGCAAATACAGATGTGATGAATTTTATTGTAAATAACCTGAGTTATCTGGTAGGGATTCTGGGGATACTGGTGATTATCATGTACCTCTTGATTATCAACCTTATCTATAACCTTAATTATATGAAGAAGCGCTACAAGAAGATGATGACCGGCGTGGACGGGGCAAACCTTGAGCGCATGATGATTGGCTGCATTGACAGCACCAAGGCAGTGGCTGATGAAAATGCCAAGCTGTGGGAGGAAAACAAGGCCATCAAGGACCTGTTGAGCCAGGCTCTTACCCGGGTGGCTATTGTGCGGTTCCGTGCCTTTGAGGACATGGGTAGCGACCTGAGCTATGCGGTTGCCATGCTGGATTCTCATAACAACGGCGTTGTCCTGTCCAGCATTTTTGCCCGGGAGGACTCCCGCAGCTACGCCAAGCCGATTGTGAACGGCACTTCTACCTATGCCATGACCAGGGAGGAGGAAGAAGCCCTGCACCAGGCCATGAGCAATATCAAGACCACGCATTTGATACAATCCCAAACAAGGGTGCAGACCTAGGAAGTGCTTGCTACAAGGGCTTCCTAGGTCTTTTGCTGTCCGTCTGATGCGTTGTTTTGCCAGCAGGCAAGGGTGGCGTAGAAGCCTCCTTTGTATGGTATAGGTGCAAATGGGTGCATTTGAAATTTGCTAAAGTTGGGAAGGTATGCACCCCAAAAATTCCTTCCCTACAAAAAAATTATAAGAAAGAAGGATTTTGGTAAACATAAAGCGAATATTGTAAAGTCAAGTTTATATAAGCATGGAGGAAATTTGGGGAAATGATCAAATTGCGAATGGTAGTAAGAGCTGTAGTTACTGCATTGCTGGTGATGGTATCCTTGTCTGTGATGGTGTTCGCTAATCCTT
Organism: Anaerovibrio slackiae; assembly: GCF_009695585.1. Taxonomy (GTDB): domain Bacteria; phylum Bacillota; class Negativicutes; order Selenomonadales; family Selenomonadaceae; genus Anaerovibrio; species Anaerovibrio slackiae. Next base: position 17,401 of record NZ_VUNR01000041.1, on the reverse strand, counting down.
ATCCTGCCACATTAGACGATGGCAATTTGGTGTTGGTGGACGGCGGCATGGGCGTGGGGCAATACGCCGAACGTTCGTCGGTCGCAGTGGAACGGTATATGCCGCCGGAATACCAAATTGCTATCGCCGTCTATTCAGTAACATTCTCCGAGGAATACTGGCGGCAGCATGAAACTTATGTGGGAGGTCCATACAAAATCGGTCAATCGTTAATCCTGCGTTTTCGCTATCATTGGGGAAGAAAGACTATTGCGTATGAACGTAGCGACAACTGGGCTGACTGGGATGTGAATCGTGATTATTGCCACGCAGATGGGCAGCCGCTTATTCCTTACGCTGCAGAGGTTGCATTTGTGTCGGCATACAATATGAGGTTTTTCGATGACAAGACCGGATACAGCCCGGTTTTGAAACGAGAGCGGCGCATTATCGACGAAAGCCTCTACCGCGCCCTCGGAATATAGGGTTACACAATGAGCATGAAAACGGATGCATTAACACAGGAAATCGATGCCTACATCAGGCATCACTTTCGTCCAGACGGTGTGCCGCGAGGATTCCTCGGCAAATTACCGATAGGAGAAACCACTGATCACCGTGCCGATGGGGCGACATGGGCATTATCCTTCCTGTTGAAGAAACTGGAGATGACCTTCTCCGAAAAGCTATTGCAACTCATCGATGACAAAGGACGCAAGCCAGCCGAAGTCTACGCCAAGGTGGGGTTGACTCGCTCACATTTCGCCAAGATAAAGGCAGATAAGGGCTATCACCCCACAAAAGAAACCGCACTTGCCTTTGCCATCGCCTTGCACCTTAACCTCAACGAGACCGATGACCTCTTAAAACGGGCAGGATATTCTCTTTCCCACAGCAATGAGAGCGACCTTATAGTCGAGTTTTTTATAGGCAGGGGCATTTACAATATTGATGATATTAACAATCAACTGGACATTCGCGGTCATAAGCCCCTTACCAATTGGCGTAAGAGTAAAGATGAGTAACTTTTTCACGGAATCAAAATTTTTTCAAATGTTGCCTGTCAGGCAACCTATTTTCTTAGCCTCGCTTTATAATAGTGTCATTGAAGCCAATAAGGATATATCTTGACATATTTTGGGGAGCGGATTGCTCACGACATCGGGAGGGAATGGATTATGAAATTAGCGGAAGCACTGCAGGAGAGAGCAGACATTCAAAAGCGACTCTCGCAGTTGCGGGGGCGTTTGCTTAATAACGCCAAAGTGCAGGAGGGTGAAAAGCCGGTGGAGAATCCGGCAGAACTCTTACAAGAGATGGACTGATGCTGTATCATAATTGTTGACACTTTTTACTCGTATATGATGATATATAATAAGAGGAAAAGGAGGTGCTTTTCATGGCACGAAATCAGAAACACTATGATACAGATTATAAGGTACAGGCTGTAACTTTAGCTAAGGAAATAGGTCTTAGCAAAGCTGCTCGTGAGCTTGGTCTTGCTCCAAGCACTTTAAATGGCTGGATAAAAGCCACTCGTGAAGGACGTCTTATTTCTACCCCTGGTTCGCAAACACCTGGTGATGCAATGTCTCTTGCAGAAGAGATAGCTATGCTTCGCGAGCAAAACAAGAGACTTGCCAGGGAAAACAAACGTCTCAAAGAAGAAAATGAATTTCTTGAAGAGGCAAGCGCTTTTTTTGCAGCGAGCCGTCGGAAGTCAGCAAGAACACACGATTAAGGTTCCTAGCACTTAAAACTGATGACGGCAAAATCAAAGGTAAGCTGAGTCTTTACTGCAAGGTCTTAAATGTATCTAGGCAGGCTTTTTATAAATACCTTGAACGCAAAGACCTTCCATGGAAGTATGATTATATAGTTAATTCCATGTATGAAATCCTTAATGAGGATCAATATAATGATACCTATGGCAGATATCGAATGTTTGCAGCTTTAAAGCTCAAGCATCAGGATGATCCTGATTTCCACATACCTGGAGAAAGAACTATCTACCGTATAATGGAGGCTGTAGGACTTATACATCGCCCTAGACGTAATCCTAAAGGCATTACAAAGGCTGATAGAAATGCTAGAAAGTCTGATGATAAGCTAAAGCGTAATTTCAGGGCAGATAAACCTTTAACCAAATGCGTTACCGATATCACTGAAATAAAAGGCAGTGATGATAAACTATATGTCTCAGCTATTTTTGATTGTTTTGATGTAACTGTTTTAGGGTTGGCAATGGATACAAACATGAAGGCTCCATTGTGTGTAACAACCCTTGAAAATGCCTACACTACGCATCCAAGTATGAAAGGATGTATATGCCACTCAGACAGGGGTACACAGTACACCAGCCAACTCTACAGGGATAAAATCAATGAGCTTGGTATTATCCAAAGCATGAATAGTGATGGAGGCAGGTGTCACGATAATGCCCGCTGTGAGAGTATGTGGGCAAGGCTAAAGGATGAACTATTCTATAGCCGTAATCTTAAGTCTACTGACTTTACTGTAGCTCAGCTCAAGACAATAATCTGGAGATACTTCATGAGCTACTGGAACAACAGGAGAATCTGCTCATCCAATGATGGGCTTCCACCCAAGGTTAAGAGAGATAGATACTATGCTGCTCTACCTATAGCTGCATAGCTATCTTCTTTATACGAGTTTAATGTGTCAACCAATATTGACAATATCAGACGGCATGATTTTACGGCTTGAGGAACTTATCCTGCACATCAACATGACCAATGCCCGTACTGCGGACAACGGGGAGACGCTTACTTCGCTTTTGGCCAAGCGAGAATGTCTACAAAATAAAGTCGGCCTCATGCGCGATTTCCTCGACAGAGCCAGCGAATTGGTGGAACGCTCTGCATACACGGAAATCAAGGTGCACAGCACGGTGTCTGTGCCGGAGAAGCGAAAGGAACTTGACGCGCTGTCCAAAGACCTTCGAAACCTCGACTCCAGGATTCAGCAATTGAACTGGCTGACGGAGTTGCAATAATTATTTTGGTGTAGCGTTTTATGAGCGAGTACCGGCCCGGCAACAGGGTAAACAGTTGCACCCACAAAGAAGCATTTCGGGGCGAATGCGCACGGCATGAAGCCGTCATTGTCAGCCCTCATTGTTACAAATGCACATTTTACGGTTCATTTTTACTACCGGGTACTGACATTTACGCGAGGGTGGGTTGTGGGAATATCATTGAAAAAATTTCAGATGTTGCCTGCCAGGCAACCTTTTTGCCAATCTATTGTATTATACTGAATCCAGTCGAGCAATACGACGAGATTTTGTATAGGAGGAGATTGATATGAGTGATTGGTGGAAAAATGGTTTGCTTGTAGCTGCAGGTGGCGTAGCAGGACTGGCATTGGCGGCATGGCTTGAATCAGAAGATAAGTCCGACTATTGGGACTATGACGAAGAAGTCGAGCGTGCCAAGGTTAAAGCCCTCAAATCTGACGGCATGAAGATTTTAGTTGAGAAGGTAAAGAGCGAGGCCGAGTGGGCTATGGAGGAATGCGCCACGGACGAGGAACGGGAAGCCGTGTATGCCGAGGTAGAAGAAACTGTAAAAAAACTCCAAGCTAAACTCGCCAAACACGGGGAAAAGATTATCGAAAGCCTCAAGGCGCAGGCTACCGAAGCTCAAATGACCGATGAGGAAGAATCAGGTTTTATGGAGAACGGTCAAGAGAAGGCTGTCAGGAACTTCAAAAGCAAAATGGAGGACTTGACAAAGTCTCTGGACGAAACGTTGGCCTCAATAAAGCCGGAAACTGCTCCGACCGGAGCATGATACGCTAATTGGACGGCTGTCTGTACCGATGACAACCGTCCACAGATACACCGATTTTACAAAGTGACACCATTGGGCAAGGCGATGGAGGTGATCCGCTTATGAATTTTCTGCTAAACGGCATTCGAGGCAACCGTGTGCGTCACGACAACCCTTGTGAGATTGAGATCGGCGATGTCGTGTCGGTGGAGTGTGATATGCTATTGAAGCGTTACGGCATCTGGACGGGAGAGAAATTTATCCTCTACGGCGAGGATAGGTGGGGAAAGCACAGTGTCCATGAAGAAACCTTCGGAAATTTCATGAGGGGAGCAGAGCATTTTGCTATCTGCCGGTTTCCAAAAAGATACGGGCGACCGACAGAGTGGTCGCAGCCCATACGAATCGGCTCCATCGTCATGCCGCAAAAGGATATGGTAGAACTTTTGGATATGCTCAGGAAAACAGAGCAGTACAAGCTCTATCCGCCAGAAGAAACCGTGCAACGCGCCCAAAGCAAATTAGGCATGGGAGGCTACCCCACAAGTGAGCATTTTGCCGTTTGGTGCAAAACCGGCATAGCCGAGTCCTATGAGCTTCAGTCTCTGCGAAAAGTTCTCAATCGCTTTATTGTTTATTGAAGCAGGAATATTCGGAGGCAGGGTGAATTTATAAGCAATGAACCAAGTTGATGGGAGGTATTGAAATTGGGACACACAGAGTCGTACAATCACTATCATGATATGCTTGAAAATGTAAGTGCGTTGTACAAAAAATATAATATGCCGATGGAGCGGATCACAGAAGAAATTGATTCGTTGGACAAGTTTCAGGTAACTACGCCGCTTATCGGTGAATTCAGCACAGGCAAAAGTTCGCTCATCAACGCCATGCTGGGCAGTGATTACCTTGGTATCAACCTGTTGCCGGAAACTTCCGTTCCTGCGGAAATCTGTTATGGGGATAAGGAAAGGGCGGTTATTCAGGAAGTTGACAAAAATGATGGAACAACACGAGCAAAGGAAATGCCTCTCTCTGAATTTAAGGATAGCAAGTTGTCGGCAAGCGATGTGAAGAAGGCGCAAATTTTCGTCAACAATGACTTTCTTCGCACCGTAAGCACGGTGAAACTTGTGGATATGCCGGGGTTTAATTCCGGCTTGGAACTTCATAATCGCGCCATCGACGAATATATGCCGGAAAGTCTTGCCTATATCATTACTTTCTCGGCAAGAGACCCCGCTATACCGGCAGATATGGCAACTTTTCTGCGGGAACTTAAACTGCACGATGCTCCTGTTTATCTACTTATCACCAAGTCAAAAAGCGTTTTGCCCAAGGAACTTGACCAATGCGTAGCCCGTATTCGCGAGGATGCTAAAAAATATTTGGGGATGAAGGATGTAAACATCAGCTGTACCAACGCCAAGGGCAAGCCGGAAGATATTAACGCCGAGCCTTTGCGTGAGATTTTGTCGGAAATCGAAGGCAAAAGCCAAAGCATATTTGAACAGGAGGCAACGCGCAAGCTGAAAAAATATGCATCCGAACTTGCAATCTATCTTGAAACATCTATCCGCGAAGTAAATGCCACCCCATCCGAGATTGAAGCCCAAGAGGCAGCTTGCGCTCGGCAACTTGCTCGTTTGCAAGAGAAAATTGGGGCGGCACGGGAGGACTTTTCCTCACAGATTGATGCCAGTTTGAGCAATTTCCGCGCTCGCCTGACCGATGCGCTAAATACTGAATCCAGCGCACTCGAAAATATGATAATGAACGGTTCCGATGTCAAGGACAAAATAACCATGATTGTGCGGGAAAACGCCATTGTCTGCATGAAGGAGGATTTTTCCTCGCGTCTTAAACGATATGTCGAAAGGATTGCCGAAGCCGTTAAGTTGGACTTGTCCGTAGATACCAATTTGCAACTCAACGCAGAACAATTGCAAATTGACTCGGCCATAAAGGACACCATCAAAAAATCATTGCCTGTAATTTTATCCGCAATAGGTATAGCTGTGGGTGGTCCGGTTGGCGCGGTTATCGGTGCTGTGGTTGGCTTGGTAGCCGATATTTTCTTCGCCAAAAAACAACAGAACGAAAAGCGTCGTATGGCGCGGGAAAAGGTGTGTGAAATTATCCCGTCCGTCACGGAAAAAGCCGTCTCCGTTGTAGGTGAAAAAATCCGTGAGCAGGTGGATAATATTGGTGCGCAGATTGACGAGGATGTATCGCAGAAAATAGCAACGCAGGAAAAGGCATTGGCTGATTTGAAGGAGCGTCATGCGGAAGAAACTGCCGACAAAGAGAAACGGTTAGCGGAAATGAAATCCGACTTGGCGACTGCAAAGCAAATAATGCAAGAGGAGGCATAGCACATGGAATCCTTGGAAGAACAGCTTGATCTCTTAAAGCGCATTGTCGCGCCCAATCAGGGCAGAGAAAACTTGCCGGCAGATATTTCGCGAGTGGAGAAAATCATCAAAGAAGAGATACCAAATGCCTTGGAGAAACAGGCTCCCGCCAATTTCCCCGAGCTATACTTTGATTTTGAGTATGTGTATAGCCGTTTTTATGATTTCCTGCTCTTTGATAAGCTAATCGGCAAGAATGTGGTTGCTTTGGGCGGCAGTTTCAGCAGCGGCAAATCCTCATTTCTGAACAGTCTGATGGGAAAATCCGTTCTGCCCGCCAAAATAAATCCCTCCACCTCTGTACCGACATATCTTATCAGCGGCGAAGATATCAATGCCTTTGGCATCAACGAATTTGACGCTAAAGTACCGCTCACTTTGCCGGACATTAAGGCGATAGCCCACGGATTTGGCGCATCCGATGAAGAGGCGAACAACGAAGGCATTACGCTTGGGCATTTGCTTCGCAGTCTGTTTATCGCTACTCCCCTTGTGACCTATAAGCACATCGCATTTTTGGATACGCCTGGTTATTCCAAAGCAGACAGCGCATCTTATTCGGCGCGAACCGATGAGAAAATTGCTCATGTCCAGCTAAACAGCAGCTCGCATATTCTTTGGTTCGTCCCTGCCGACGCAGGTATCATCAGCATGGAGGATATAGACTTTTTGCAGGGACTTGACCGGGATATTCCAAAACTCATCATCATCACCAAGGCAGACAAAGCACCTAGTCCCGAAGCACTCTCCGAAATGAAGGAAAAAGTGAAATCGGCGCTTGATATGCGAGGCGTACCTTATGAAGATGTGCTGACCTTCACGATGCGAAAGAATTTCGCCTGTGACAGCGATGCCATCAAGGAGTATCTCAACAAACTTGACGAAAGCCAGACTCAAGCGGAGTTTGCCCATAGTTTCAAGAAACTGTTTGTCGGTTGTCGCAATTATTACGATGACAGCATTGACAGCGATAATTTAAGCCTCAGCCGCATAAATCAAGCACTGACATTGGTGGGCGACAACGCCGATGTGAACGGCTATCTTTCGAGCCTTGCCACAAGCACCAAAGAACACATAAAAAGCCTAAAGGATGCACGGGAAAGTCTGCGGAAATTGCAACAGGAGTTTTTTGCCGAGATTAAGATTGTAGCCGACAAGGTAAATATCTATATGCCGGAGCCAAGCGAGATAGATTTGGTGCAGGGCGAAACTACCGACCCTGCGGCTGTCGTTCATTCTATATTGCAAAAGCGGAATCTCTCCGTAAATCCTGCGATATTGGAGTCCATGCGCCGAAAATTAGCCGAAACTACACCAAAAATCAACGATCTTGCAGGTGGAGCAAATTACAAGCAGACGCTTGTCGCCATGCTTAAGGAAAGATTGGGATAGGAGATAGTGCAAAATGAAATCTTTACAAGAACTCATAAACGATGCCGACGACATACAAAAGCGGCTGACTCAACATAAAGTTGATTTGTACGAGTACGCGGAGAGCCTGAACGAGAATCATGTTGTTGACATCGACAAACTGATGATGAAAGCCTCCCATTGCAAGATTGAGCATCATATCTTACAAGATATTAACGATGATTATGTGATAGGTTCGTATCTGCAACTGTTGTTATCTGTGGCACAGGTAAATATCATCGGTGATAAAGGTGAATATCACCCTGCACTTTATGCTTGCCGTATAGCGGCGGCACTTCCGAAATTCCTTGACATGAATATGCTGTTTCAAAGCAGCATGATACTTGATGAAAAGGGAATCAGCGGTTGCGTAGATGTTTTACTTCAACATAAACTTGCCGAAATATTTGTTTTTGATGCGTTGGTTTTGACGTGCTCTTATGATACGGGGAACGAAGGGAAATTTTCATATATTGCAGATTTAGCTGCTTTATTTGCGATGGAAAAGGAACGAATAGATGAAATTTTGATATTGGTGACAACTGTTGTAATGGAGCAAGAAAAACTTGAATATAATTTTGAATTCATTGATTTAGAACAGTTTATATTCGTTCTCCTTTGCATAAAGAATAAAACTGATATAAATATTAACTCAAAGCGATTTTTTGTATGGAGTTTTCGCAATTTGAAAGAATTAGCAATAAACCCTAATAAACAAAAATTTTCGATAGAAGGATATCAAATTATTTTTTTGCATAACATTACCGTGTTTGTAACAGAAAGTGATTTTAACAATCAGGTACATCCGCAGCTTACCGTCAAGAATTTTGAGCAACTTTTCATATTTAATTGTGACTACGATAAAGAAAAATCACCTTTCGCCTACACTGGCTTATATGCTCCTACTTTAAATTTAGAGAATGGGGAAAAAGTTACGATTAGCAACTGCCATTTCATGAATTATACATCTTTCATTCCCCACTCCAGCATACAATGCAAAAATGTCAACTCGTTCCATATACAATCCTGTTCTTTCATGAATTTAGATTGCTATTTGTCAGGTACAGAACAAGATATTAGTAAAACCTATGGATTCATCTTAAACAATAATAATGTAAAAAAAGTAGCTATTTGTGATTCTTCTTTTATCGATTGTCGTATATCTCGTTCATCAAGTTATCCTGAAACAAATTATAAAAGATTTTTCCTTGATGGAAAATTGATTTTAAATAATTGTGTTGATGAAATAAAAACAGAAAATTGTATTGTGGAAAACTCTTGTAATCTTTCGTAGCAGTAAAAGTCATGTCTGGCTTTGATGTAAAAAAATAATTTTAATGTTACCGTTTAATTTGAGAGGTATTATAGATATGGATTCTCTAAAAAAGATTGAAAACCTTAGCGAAAGGCTTTTGAAGTTTGAGTATGAAGAAAAAATCGTTTGTTTTTTAGATATTCTCGGATTTTCTGAAAAAAATAAGGGAAGTGAACGACCCTGCGATATGCAAATTGTAAAGTTATTGAAATCCATAGAAAACATTATTAAGGATCAAGTGGCTTGTTTACAAATACATCAATTTGCCGATTCTATTATACTTTCTACAGATGCCAAGGATATAAACACTTTATTTAATGTGTTAGCAAAAAGCATAAGCCATGTGATATATGAAGAAACAGTTTTACTTACTTCGAGTGAAAATAATCAATTGACATGGGAGCAATCCCAAAAAAATAATGAATCCCTCAATCTAATCCGTGGGGGAATTACATTTGGAAAAGTATGTATGATAGATGAGGATGTTATAACAGACGAAAAAGGTTCTGCTCAAGGTATACTTCCCGCTATAACAATCGGGCCTGCCATTTCCAAGGCTCACGATTTAGAAAGTAAGATCGCAAAATATCCAAGGATATTAATAGATAATGTTGCTTACCGACAAATAGAACAAAATGATAAAAGCACATTAAAATATGTACCGATTGATTTTGATAATGAAAGATACTTTGATTTTATCTCATTTCTCAAAGATAGTGAATCGACTTATTGGGAATTAACCATGCAAAAACTTAATAAAGTTGCAAAATACATTACCCATAATTCATCTCAATTGGATCGAAACAGCCAATATGACATTAAAGTGAAACAAGGCTGGATGTATCAATATATATGCAGAACGTTAGGAAAACAACCATTTCCCAACAATAATCAAAAGGAATGATAACGCCAATGGAAGTTGATATCGTTATAGATGTCTTAACGGAGTGTTTGGTAGAACGCTCTACGGGGCAGAATGTGAAAACAGAGTTTCGCTCTCGCACCGAGGCAATTCGTCCTAATGATTTCCGTGAGTGGAAATTTAACTGGAAACTTACCGAGGAAAACGGTTATACTATCTATGAATTGTTCGTAACAGGCGATGATACGGTTCAAGGGAGAATTTCTCTGCGGATTGACGGTGGGGGGGCCAATGTTGAAATAGTGGAAACGGCTCCCCATAACTACGGACATAATGGCAAATACGAGGGTGTAGAAGGACGTCTGTTTGCCATTGCCCGTAAGGCGAGCATGGATGCCGGATGTAACGGAGTGGTTGCTTTCACGGCAAAGAGCAGTTTTGTTGATTATTACAAACAACTGCTTCACGCTGTTGAAATCGCTCCTCGAAGAATGGTAATATTAGAAGATGCCGCCAATATTTTGTTGAGCAAATATATGGAAAAGGAGTGACCGTCATGTTGCCGACAAATGAAAAAAAACATTCTGCCCACGACATATCTTATTATGCCGTGGATGGCAGATTGACCGCCGAACCCGATGGAAAGCGGTATCGCTGGAATGAGATGATTGGCAAATATCGGGAACTTGGCAGAGCCTTGACGGAGGACGAGGCTGATGCCTACCGTGTAAAATCCTTTGCTGAACTCAATGTAAAATAGAGAGGAATGATTCCCTGTGTCTATAATCTTTACCAAAACCAAAGAAAAAGAACGTGCTTTCACTGCGGTGAACGAGCGTTTTGACGCTGTTCTTAACGCCGTTCAGCCCTACGCCGACAAGACTACGCTGTCGGAAATTTCCAAGCTGAAAAGCAAGTTCAATCGTGGTGTTGATGATTTTTTCCGCAATGACCGCAAGCTCAGGCTTGCCGTCATCGGTCGCGTCAAGGCCGGTAAGTCTACCTTCCTTAATATGCTCATCTTTGACGGGAAAGATGTTCTTCCTCGCGCATTTACCCCTAAAACCGCCACCCTTACCAAGATTGAATATGCCCCGGAGGATGCTATCGAGGTGGAGTATTACTCGACAGCAGAATGGGAAAGCCTGGAAGAACTTGCAAAAAGCGATTCGGCAGCCGAAGAGGTCGTGGCGGCTAAAGAATTAATCGAGTCGGTAAAAAAATCTGGAATTGATTACACAGTATACACGCAAAAGAGGAAAGAGCGCCTGACATTCTCTTCCAATGAAGCGTTAATGGATACGCTGAATCGGTATGTTGGCGAAAACGGTGCTATTACCCCTTTGGTAAAAAGCGTCGTTCTTTATATCAACAGACCTGAACTGGAAGGCATTTCTATTGTCGATACTCCGGGGCTGAATGACCCCGTTCAATCTCGTACCCAAAGAACCAAAGAATTTCTGGAAGTTTGCGACACGGCGTTTTTCCTCAGCACGGCATCGCATTTTCTCGACAAGAGCGACGTGGATTTGTTGAAGGCTCAACTTCCGAAGAAGGGAATGGTAAAACTCGCTTTGATTTGCAGTCGCTTTGACGAGGGGCTGTCAGATGAATTGTTCAATTATGATACTTTAAACGAGAACATCGTTGAAACGAAAAAACAGCTGACGAAAGAAGCAAAAAGTAAATTCTCCAAAGAAAAGGAACGGTATATTAAACTGGGTGAGAATGTGTGCGCCAATTTGATGGAGGCTTGCGAAAATCCAATGTTTATCTCGTCGCTGTATCATAACATGGTAGGGCGGGAATATGACGATTATGACGAATTGGAACAACACGCCTACGACCTCTTGAATGACCGCGATGAGTTGAATCCCGAAACGGTTGCTCAAATCGGCGACATTACCCCTGTAGAAGAGTATCTGAACGAAGTTATTGCCAAGAGAGATGCGTTTCTTGCCGAGCGCGCCGATGAAATTGTGCCTTCTGCCGAAAAATCTTTGAACGATTATCTTGGCAGTTTACACGATCGCATGGAAAAGCACCTTGATACACTCGCCAACAACGACCGCGAGAATTTGGAAAAACAGCGGTGCGATATGCAAGGTAAAATCCATCATGTCCAAGCCAAGGTCGAGGAATACTTCGGCACGATGAGCGTAAAGCTGGATGAAGCAAAAATTGCCATTCTTCGTGATTTGCGCCGTAGCAGTCATGAGCATAGCCAACTGCAAGACAAAACCGGAACAGAGACAAAGTTTATAAAAACCCGTGTCAGCGATTCGACATGGTACAAACCGTGGACTTGGGGCTCGTCTCATACCGAGGTAAGTTCCTATCAGACCACATATACCTACGTTGACACCAGCGATGCTTTGGAGAGTGTACGTCACTATGCTGGTGAGGCCAGCACCAGTATCGAGCAGGGATTTGTTGAAACCACCGATGTGCAAAGCCTAAAACAGCATTTGCTGAAAGTAGTGGTCGATAATTTTGACGCTTCCGATGAAAACTATGATCCGGCTTATTTTCGTCTGCTTACGGAGAGAACACTCAATAAAATTGATATGCCGGTGATGAAGATTGATGTTGAGGATTATCTTTCGGCACTAAATGCCCAATTCTCCGGCGAAATTCGCGATTCGTCGAAGCGTAGCGAATTGCGTAGCCTTTTAGCATCATCCATCAGCAAACTTTTTGATGCCATAAGCGACCAATTCACCCAAGAAGTTGCTCGTTTCAAGGGCGAACTCGATAAAATCAAGGACGGTTTCAGCGAGGAACTGTTGAAGGACATCAATGCAGACTTTGAAGCTATCTTGAAAGAATGTGAAAATAAAGAAGCCAGTATTGCCCGCTTGAAGGAATATGTGGCGATACTTGGTAAATTGTGAGGGATGTATATGAAAACCATTGTCGAACTGCAGGATAGCATCAAGGGAATCACGATGAGCCTGCAAAACATATCCGTGGAGCTTTCGGAGTACGGTAAGTCGACGGACAACGCCCCTGCCGTTGACTTTTTGAAAGTGGATGCCATCGGCAAAAATTCTTTTTTGCCTCATCATCCGCTGACAAACTGCCCGCAGAAGAGCCACTATTTATCATTGCTCTTGACAATTGCTCTCAAGAATCGCGGTGATTTGTCTGCGTGGCAATTCTTATCCCGCATAGCTTTCGGGGCGGGATATACCGACGGTATGGAGTCTCTTGTGGCAGATGCCATGACGCTAAATGAGGCGAGACTTATTCAAGTGACCGATACCGTTAATCAATATGGCTTAAAGCACAACTTTGTCGTGGACAGCCTTGTCCTCTACACCGTTATGCAGGAGAAGAATTCTGCTCTGCTTGAATATATGGTGTCAATCTATGAAATTTTGGGCGTAGAAAATGCTGTCATGGACGAGTGCTTAACAATGGCGCGAATCATAGCCGAAAACGACAAAGAAGCTTATTTTGACAATGTCAATAAGTGGAAATATTTGAATCAGTGGGATTTCCTCGGCTATATGGTGAAGCGAGACAGCCGCATTGTGCATGAGTTGGACGGCATCGAGAATTATGAGGAAGAACAGGTTATTGTCCTCGATGCGAAAATTACGGGAGAAAAATTACCTGATTTCGAATCACATATTTATGGGGAAGAACGCGACCAATATATTGCAAGATTGAACTTGTCTATTGAATTAGATCGGTTTAAATGCAAGGAACTTGTTTTTCTTAACTGTAAATTTGATGAAATGAATTGCATTATCGCAAAAAAGAAGTGCGTTGTTTTTGAATCGTGTGTATTTGATTCCAGTTTCAATTTATTTCATATATGTGAAGAAAAGAGAGGGGGATATTATTACTATGAATGTGATATAAATCCCTTATTTAGCAGCGATTATTCAACTGATTTTACAGCTTACAATTTGAACGCTTGGATATATGTGGGTAATGCAGATTTCAAAAGATGCGTTTTCCAAAACTATGGCGGTGGTCTTCCCCTTTTAAATATGCAAAACGGGAACATCGTTAAATCTCGATTTATCAACTGCAGAAAGATAAATTGGCATGGTTACACCTACGGTTATAGTAGAGGTAACGTAACATTTACCTATTTACTTAAAATAGCAAACGGCTCAATCGTAGATACCGATTTTGAGAAATGTTCCAATCGAGTTGTTATTAAAGGCAATGATGCCACCGGCTGTTTCCTTCTTGCAGATAACACCGATATTGCAAACTGTAAGTTCACAAAATGCCAGAATTGGGTTGGCGGGGATTTTGGAAGGTACGCCAGCAATTACACATATCTTTTACATCTTTCATCGAACAGTAGCGTGAAAGACTGTGTTTTTGACGAGTGTTATTCCGAGGCAAAACACGATTCGGATAATCATGTAGAGTCATACACTATCGCCTGTTACAAGGGGAATGTTTCGATGGTAAAAAAATTGACGGATACAAATGAGTTTATCAACGGCAGTGATACATATCGTTGGCAAAAGGAAAAAGTAGGCGTAACGAATAGGGAAATCGAGTGATTGCCACATAAACGGTAATGGGGATATTGGTGTTGCAAATATGAGGTTTCTGACATAATGGTGGGTAAATAACCATGTTTAATTAACAACTGCATATTGAAAAACCATCTGTGTTCCTTTAGAGTATTAGTGACCAAACAAAAACTCTAGAGAGGTGTCCACAGATGGTTTCCACTAATACATTATGCAAAAAGTTACTCAATGTCAAGTCTGCAGTTATAAAAGGAGCAAATTTCTATACAGATGAGGACGGCGTTAAACATATTCGCATCCATGCTAGGCCTAATGTATGGCACGAGGATGACTGCCCATTCTGCCATAAGAGATGCCGACGGTACGACAAGAAGAACCCTCATCCACGTATCTGGCGGGGGGCGGACTGGGGTAGTACTCTCGTTGAAATATCCTATGACACGCATCGCATTGAATGCCCGGAGCATGGCGTGCTTGTCGCAGATGTCCCATGGGCTTATCCCGGTAGCGGCTTTACAAAGGACTTCGACCTTACTGTGGGGTGGCTTGCAACATACCTGCCCAGAAGCACTGTCTCTGAATATATGCGTATTGACTGGGAAACGGTCGGAAGGTGCGTCCACCGGACTATGAACGACATTGAACCGGAGATTTCCAGACGGCTTGACGGATTCGTGAATATTGGCATTGACGCGACCAGCTACAAGAAAGGTCACAAGTACATCACGATCGTCGTCAACCATGACACTAACACAGTTGTATGGGCAGCACAGGGCCATGGTAAGAGTGTCCTGACACAGTTTTACAGGCAGCTCACACCGGAACAGCTTTCCTCTATCAAGGTGGTCACCGGCGACGGTGCGAAGTGGATCACGGAATGCGTGAATGCGTTCGCTCCGGGCTGTGAACGCTGCGTCGACCCTTTCCACGTCGTTGAATGGGCGATGGAAGCCCTTGATGAAGTGCGCCGGGAGGTATGGCGTGAAGCTTACGATGAAGCCTTACAACTTGCCAAAGAACACCATGGAAAGAAAGGCCGTCCCAGTGCGGATGATGTCGAAGCTGCCAGGGTAAAAGCCGCCAGGGATAAAGCAAATGAAATAAAAAACTCCGCATATGCACTGGGCAAAGCGCCTGAACACCTGACAGAGCATCAGCAGGCAAAAGTGGAGATGATTGCTAAAAATAACAATAGGCTTTACCGCGCCTATTGCATGAAGGAGATGCTCCGACTGCTTCTGAAGATGAAGGATATTAATGAAGCCGAAGTAGAACTGAAACAGTGGCTATGGCGGGCAAGCCACAGCAGAATAGACGCATTCAAAAAACTGTACCAGAAAGTCAAGCGCCACAAGGAGCATATCCTGAATGCGATAAGGCTGGGGATGAGCAATGCCCGCATTGAAGCAATCAACAACAAGATCAAGTTGATCATCCGCAAGGCATACGGCTTTCGAAACATACAAAATATGCTGGATATGGTGTACCTTGTATGCTCGGATTTGAGGCTTACAATTCCCAACCGAAAATCAAAGGTCACTTGATCAGCATAAACACTGTAATAGCGGATGAAAAACACCCACCATTACCCCTGAAGAGCCAAAAATATTTTGCCTTTTGCTGCTATGAGAAATTTTTGCAATAATTAGGGATTTATCGCGATTTTTTATCGAAAAAATCCGTTAATGATGGTACAATATAAAAGCACTAATTTTGCATGAAGCTTTTGGATAGAAGAAAGTGGTGAATATATGGGAAAGATTATTGCTGTAGCCAACCAGAAGGGGGGCGTTGGCAAGACAACCACCTCGGTCAATCTCAGTGCGGCATTTGAAGGTGCTTTTAATAGACTGCGACCCTCAGGGGAATGCTACCAGCGGCCTGGGGATTGAAAAGGACGGGTTGGAGCTGAGCATTTATGATGCCCTGATTAATGATACGCCTATGGAGGAGATTATCATCCAGACGCAGTTTGGCCTGGACGTAGTGCCATCGGTCATGGATTTGGCCGGTGCCGAGGTGGAGCTGGTCAATCTGGAAGACAAGCAGTACAGGCTGAAAAAGGCAGTTGAATTAGTAAAGGAAAAGTACGACTATATTTTGATAGATTGCCCGCCATCCCTGGGGCATGTTACCCTGAATGCCCTGACGGCAGCTGACTCCGTGCTGCTGCCTTTGCAGTGCGAGTTCTATGCCTTGGAGGGGCTTTCCCAGCTTCTTTCCACGGTGCAGCTGGTGCAGGAGCAGCTGAATGAGAAACTGAGGATTGAGGGGCTGGTGCTGACCATGTATGATTCCCGCACCAACCTGGCCGAGCAGGTGGTGGAGGAAGTAAAGACGCATTTTCCTGACATGGTTTATGCCACCAAGATTCCAAGAAATGTGCGCCTGAGCGAAGCACCGTCCTTTGGCAAGCCGATTTTTGCCTATGCGTCAAGCTCCAAGGGAGCACAGGCGTATATGAGCCTGGCAGAGGAGGTTGTAGCAAATGGCTAAGAAGATAGGCGGCCTGGGCAAGGGGCTTGGTGCCTTCGGGCTGGGGAGCGGTGTCAGCAAGTCCATGGCGAATTCTGTCAGGAATGTGGAGGCAGTGCCATCAGCCGGCAGTGATAAGTCCGGCTTTGTGCAGCAGCCTGTCATGGAGCTGGATTTGACGCTGATTAGTGCCAACCCAAACCAGCCACGGACGGAGTTTGAGCAGGAGGCCATGGATTCCCTGCGGGACTCCGTGAAGCAGTATGGCGTGCTGCAGCCTGTCCTGGTCAGGAAGACCACAAAGGGCTATGAGCTGATTGCAGGGGAAAGGCGGTTCCGGGCGGCACAGCTGGCAGGGCTCAGGACTATTCCGGCTATGGTGCGTGAGTACAATGATGCCCAGATGACCGAGGTTGCCCTGATTGAGAATATCCAGCGGGAGAACCTGAACCCTGTGGAGGAAGCAAGGGCCTATCAGCACCTTTTATCTGATTATGGGCTGACTCAGGAAATGCTGTCTGGCAAGGTAGGCAGGAGCCGTTCCCATATCGCCAATTTCCT
Organism: Anaerovibrio slackiae; assembly: GCF_009695585.1. Taxonomy (GTDB): domain Bacteria; phylum Bacillota; class Negativicutes; order Selenomonadales; family Selenomonadaceae; genus Anaerovibrio; species Anaerovibrio slackiae. Next base: position 86 of record NZ_VUNR01000041.1, on the reverse strand, counting down.
GCGGCTTTTGCGTCTTTCAGAAAAGGTGCAGGGCATGCTGGCAGAAGGCAGCATTTCCATGGGGCAGGCAAAGCCGCTGCTGTCAT
>NZ_VUNR01000040.1 GCF_009695585.1 Anaerovibrio slackiae | reverse complement strand
CCTCGTCTTATTATACCACATAATACTATAAAATACTATATATTAAAACGAAAAATTTGACAGCGAGATTGCAATAATTACAAGGGCTGAGAGGCATTTTTTCTGTTTAGAAGTGTCAAACTCCCGAGTGCACAAACTAACAAAACTCATCCGTTAATGTTCCAGAAGTCTCGTACCTTCACGACGATAAACTGAAAATTATTTTTATTTATGTTGGTTTTGGTGTATAATGAAAAAGATTGTATAGGGAAATGAGGTTTTACTCGTATGATACACATGAAGGACGTTATGAAGGTCTACGAAAACGGTGCCGTTGCTTTGAACAATGTCAATGTGGATATTCGCAAGGGCGAGTTTGTGTTTTTGGTAGGCCCTAGTGGTGCCGGCAAGTCAACCTTTATCAAGATGCTGTTTCGTGAGGTTCTGCCAACCTCCGGTATCCTGACGGTAAATGGCAGGGATGTTATCCGCATGGCCAACCGGGATGTGCCTTATCTCAGGCGCAGCCTGGGGGTAATCTTTCAGGATTACCGCCTGCTGCCGGACAAGACCGTTTATGAGAATATCGCCTTTGCCATGCAGGTTATTGAGGCACCCCGCCGCATGATGCAGCGCAGCGTGAATTCGGTGCTGGATATTGTAGGGCTGCGGGACAAGTACAAGTGCTTTCCCAATCAGCTGTCCGGCGGTGAGCAGCAGCGTGTTGCCATCGCCCGTGCCATTGTCAACAATCCGGCTATTGTGATTGCCGATGAGCCTACAGGCAATCTGGATCCTGATACCTCCTGGGGAATCATGGATATTTTCCAGAGGATTAATGCGGCAGGCACCACCATCGTCATGGCTACCCATGACAAGACCATTGTGGATGCCATGCAGCGGCGGGTAATCGCCATTGAGGATGGCACGATTGTCAGGGATGAGGCACAGGGAGGCTACGGCTATGAAAATTAGAACATCTGAATATTTCATCAGGGAGGTTTTTCTGTCCCTGCGGCGCAATAACTGGATGTCCGTTGCTTCTGTGGGCACGGTGGCAGTGTCCCTGTTTATTTTTGGCATGTTCCTGATGCTGGTGATGAACATGAACAAGATGGCTGAGTCCCTGGAGTCCCAGGTGCAGATAAATGTGTACCTGGAGGAATCGGTGAGCCGGGAGGATGCCAGGGATATTGAGAAGGATTTGAAGGAAATGCAGGGGGTGGAGAAGGTCACCTTTGTCTCCAAGGAGGATGCCATGGAGCGCTTCAAGGAACGGCTGGGGGATCAGAAAACCCTGCTGGAGGCACTGGATGATACCAATCCTCTGCCGGATGCCTTTGAGGTGACCATTACCCGTCCGGAGCTGGTGAAGACTGCGGCTGAGTCCATTGAGAAATTCGATGGGGTTGAGTCTGCCAAGTACGGCCAGGATGTGATGGAGCATCTCTTTGAGATGACCAGGCTCATCAGGATTTTTGGTTTTTCGTTGATGCTGGTGCTGGCCCTTGCCACCCTGTTTATTATTTCCAACACCATCCGTCTGACTGTCTTTGCCCGGCGCAAGGAGATTGCCATCATGAAGTATGTGGGGGCTACGGACTGGTTTATCCGCTGGCCTTTCGTGCTGGAGGGCATGGTGCTGGGGCTGCTGGGGAGCCTGGTGGCAGCCGTGGTGCTGCGGACAGCCTATACCGGCATGGCTGAGAAGATTTATGATACGCTGGCGTTTTTTCCGCTGATTCCGGAGCAGCCGTTTTTGACTTATATTACCATTGTGGTGGTACTGAGCGGCATGGCTGTAGGGGCTATAGGCAGTGCTGTGTCCATCAAGCGGTTCCTGAAGGTCTGAGGTGATGGCAGGATGAGAGAAAAAGAGTGCAGTGGCAGCTGCAAAATAAGGCGGCAGTTCAGCGTCTTTGGCATAATGCGCCAGCAGGCAGGGACGAGGCTTCTGAGCCTGGTGCTTGCCCTGGTGCTGCTTTTGTCCCTGCCGGGAATGGCCATGGCTGATGACCTGGAGGAGCAGCTGGCTGACTTGCAGCGGCAGGCGGAGCGGCAGCAGGAGATCACCAATGAGGCGGCGGCCAAGGTGGAGAGCGTGTCTGAAAGGCTGCGGGGCATTCAGGAGGAGCTGAGTGCGGCAACCGCGGCATATAAAGAGGTTAAATCACAGCTGGATACCGTGGAGGGCAAGATTGACGAAAATACGGAGCTTCTGGAGAAGACGGAGGCTGATTTGAAGGTCAAGAATAAGATGCTCCAGCGGCGTGTCCGGGATATTTATATCAACGGACAGATAAGCTATGTGGATGTGCTGTTCGGGGCGAAGGATTTTTCTGACCTGATGACCAGGATGGATATCCTGAAGCGGATTATCAAGCATGACTATGACCTGATTATGAAGGTGAAGCAGGAAAAGGAGATTGTGGTTACTGCCAGGGCGCAGCTGGAAAAGGACCGTGCCGAGGCTGAGCGGCTGGTGGCTGATGCTGACGAGAAGAAGGCTGCCGTTGAGGCGAAGGAAGCGGAGCAGCAGGAGCTTTTGGATCAGGCTATCTATGACAGGGATACTTCGGAACGGGCCTATGAGGAATTGATGGCGGCTTCCGAGGAGGTTACCAACATGATTCGCCGCAGCAACATGTCCTATAGCGGCGCACCTGCCGGTTCCGGCGGCATGATCTGGCCTCTCAGCGGCCCTGTGACCTCGGAGTTTGGCTGGCGTACCCATCCGATTTTCGGTACGGCGCGTTTTCATAGCGGCCTGGATATTGGCGGTGACTACGGCCTGCCTATTTATGCGGCTGCCAGCGGCACGGTTATTCATGCCGGGTGGATCAGCGGCTATGGCAACACGGTGATTATTGACCATGGGGGCGGTGTGACTACCCTGTACGGGCATAATGATTCCCTGAATGTGGGGGTAGGGCAGACTGTGAGCCAGGGGCAGGTGATTGCCATGTGCGGCTCTACAGGCAATTCCACCGGGCCTCACTGCCATTTTGAGGTGCGTGAGAATGGTGAGCCGGTGAGCCCGTATGGCTATTTGTAAGCAAAGGTAATGTGTTATGAAAAAAATAATTATAACTGCCCTGGTGACGACTGTGCTGGTGGTTACGGGCATGTTCATGGGGCTGTTCAGCCTGCTGGGAGCCAATGAGGCAAATGTGGCGCAGATTGGCAGGCTGGTGACCACCATGCTGTTTATTGAGAATAAGTATGTGGATGAGGTGCCCCTGGAGAAGCTGGTGGATGGTGCCATTGACGGCATGACCAGGGCTTTGGGGGATAAGCACTCCATTTACATGGATGATGAGAAGTTCAAGCAGCTGATGCAGCAGACAGAAGGTGCCTTTGGCGGCATTGGCGTGGTCATGGGCTTCCCGGAGCCGGGGCGCTGTGAGATTATGTCCGTCATGGAGGATACTCCCAGCGCGGAGGCAGGGCTTTTGGAAAAGGACGAAATCATCAGGATTGATGGTGAGGATGTGTCTGCCATGCAGCCGGAGGAAATGGCCGGCAAGGTGCGGGGGGAGGAAGGTACCCAGGTAGTGCTGACTATCCGCCGCCAGGGGCAGGAGGACTTCGATGTAACCATTACCCGGGCGGTTATTCAGCTGACTACCGCCAAGGGAATTATGGTGGATAACACGAAGATTGGCTATATCCGGGTGGCATCCTTCAGCGAAAATACCGGCAAGGAGTTCCAGAAGGAGCTGGCCAGCCTGAAGGAGCAGGGCATGGAAGGACTGATCGTGGATTTGCGTGCCAATCCGGGAGGGCTGATTACCTCCTGCGTGGAGATTTCTAACCAGCTGATACCTGCCGGGGAAATCGTGTCCATGGTGGACAGGGATGGCCACAGGACCGTCTACAATTCGGAGCTGGCAGGCTTTGATTATCCTCTTGTGGTGCTGATTGACGGCAATAGCGCCAGCGCCTCGGAGATTCTGGCAGGTGCCGTGCAGGACAGGCAGTGCGGTACTATCGTGGGAACCAAGTCCTTCGGCAAGGGCTCGGTGCAGACCATGCTGCCACTGACCCATGGTGACGGCCTGAAGCTGACTGTGGCAAGGTACTACACCCCGTCCGGCAGGAGCATTGACGGCACCGGCATTGAGCCTGATGTAGAGGTGGAGCTGCCGGAGGGAGCTGTTCAGGATGTGCAGCTCTTGAAGGCTGTAGAGGTGATGAAGGAAAAGCTGGGGCAGTAATATAAGGATTGCAACAGGGCGGCATGGCTATGGCGGAGCTGTCCTGATGCTGGAGGTAATCCCCTGCGGCTTACGGGCATGAAGCTGCAGGGGATTTTTTTGCTTTTTTAATGGTATTTTAAGATTGGCGTACTAGAATAATTGCGAGGATATTTCAGGCTATAATCATTTTCAAATACAGGCTGATTTTCATACAGGGCAATCTCCTGGCAGGGGGATTGCGTGATAAGGAAGGGTGTTTTACATGAAGATAAAGAGATTGGTGCTGGGCGGCGTGCTGACCGGCTGCCTGCTGGCTGGCAGCAGCCTGGGCAGCTGCATGGAGCTGTCCATGGAAACTGCCGTGGAGCTGGCGTTGAAGAATAATCCTGATGTGCTGATTACCCAGCTGGGGGAGGATGCAGCCAGGGCATCCCTGCGGCAGGCCAGGGGCAGGAACAGCTTCAGCTGGAAGGCCAGCAGTACCTTCAGCCGTGCGGAGTCAGATGGCAAGGACTGGGAGAACGGCAACAGCAACAAGCTGTCTGTCTCCCTGCCCCTTTATTCCGGCGGTGCCAATCAGAATGATATCAAATCCGGGGAGCTGGGCGTGGACATTGCCCGGCTGCAGACCGGGAGAAAATGGGAAACTACCAGGCTGGCGGTAATTCAGGCTTACTATGATACCTTGGAGGCTCAGAAGAAGATTGCTGTTTATCAGGATACGGTGGACAAGTATCAGCAGCATCTGACCAATGTGGAGCAGCTTTATGGGGCAGGCAGCAAGGCGAAGATTGATGTGCTGCGTTCCCAGGTAGAGCTGTCCAACGCACAGCAGGAGCTGATTAAGGGGAAGAATACCTATGACAACAACCTGAGTACCCTCAGGAGCCTGATTTATACTGAAAGCAGCGAGCCCCTGGTGCTGACGGATGATTTTGCTTATTTGCCCTTTGAGGGCGGTGTGGACGATTGCCTGACATACGCCATGGAAAATCGCAAAGATTTGCTGGCGGATGGCTACAAGCTGCAGCAGAAGGAGCTGGCTGTCAGCACGGCAAGGGCGGATTATGGGCCTACGGTGGATTTGAGCCTGGGGGCAGGCTGGAGCAAGCAGGTGCTGCCGGACGGGGACAACCATGAATATTCCGCCTCTATCGGTGTTAGCTGGAATATTTTTGACAGCGGCATTACCCAGGGCAAGGTGGATGCCGCCCAGGCGGAGCTGGCAATCGCCCGGGCTACCCTGGCCAGGGACAGGAACGATGTGAACCTGGCAGTGCGCAAGGACTACAACAGCATGCGCGAGGCAGAGGAGAGGTTCAGCTCCACCCAGGCGGCAGTGAAGCAGGCGGAGGAGGATTTCTTCATCGCCCAGGAAAAGTACAAGGCCGGTGAGGGTATCATGCTGGATATTATCGATGCCCAGGAGGCACTGTCCACAGCACGGCACAACTATATCAGTGCCCAGTATGACTACGCACGCTACAAGGCGGCGCTGGAAAGCGATATGGGCATGTCTGTGGAGTATGCCCGTCAGTAAAAAGGTAAGCTGATAAGCAGATGTGCAGAGAAACAAATTAATTGACACGCAGTTAGATCGGGTGACAAGGGAGTTTTGCAGATGAATATAAAGGGAAAAGTGAAATGGCTGGTCCTGGGAGCAGTGGTGCTGGCAGCGGCTGTGGGCGGCTATAGCTACTACAGCAGCCAGCAGGAAGCAGCGCAGCGGGCAGCCAACGTGGAGCTGGTGACGGTATCACGGCAGAGCCTGAAATCCACGGTGTCTGCTACAGGTACCATCAGGCCGGTGGATTCGGTGGAGGTCAGCTCCAAGATTACGGCCCGCATCAAGTCCGTGCTGGTAAAGGAAAATGATGTGGTGAAGGCAGGCCAGACGGTGGCTATCCTGGATGGCAAGGACTACGAGGCCACCAAGGACCAGGCTTCCTACAAGGTGGCCAATACACGCTCCAAGTACAACCGGGCGGAGTATCTGTACTCTATCGGTGCCAAGTCCAAGGAGGAGCTGGAGGATGCGGAGTACGACTACGATACGGCGGAAAGCTCCCTGTCAAAGACTGAGTCTGACCTGGCGGAGACGGTGATTACCGCCCCTATGGACGGCATTGTGGTAGGGGAGCCAAAGACGGCAGGCACCATGGCTGTGCAGGGCAACAGCAACCCTACGGTCATTATGACCATTGCGGATTTGTCCAGAAAGCAGATTCTTGCCAAGGTGGATGAGACGGATATCGGCAGCGTCCGGGTGGGGCAGAAGGCCACCTTTACGGTGGATACCTACACGGGCAGGACTTTTACGGCAACGGTGTCCAAGATTTCCCAGACAGATGTCACCAACAGCTGGAACACCAACTCAAGCAATGCCACCAGCTCCAGCAGCTCTGCCAGCGTTATTTATTATTATGTGGTGCTGGATGTGGATGATCCTGACAACCTGCTGCTGCCGGCTATGACGGCCAGGGTGGAGATTGTTACCGATGAGAAGGAAAATACCCTGGCAGTGCCGATTTCCGCCCTCAAAACGGATTCTACCGGCTCCTATGTCATGGTGCAGCTGGAAGGTGCAGGCAAGGATGGAACCTCCCAGGAGAAGCGATATGTGACTACGGGTATCTACAGCGACGAGTACGTGGAGATTTTGGACGGACTATCTGACGGGGACAGGCTGGCCATCAGCTACAAGTCCAAGAGTGGCAGCAGTAGCGGCAAGGGCGGCATGGGCGGCCCGCCGATGTAAGAATGAAAAGGCTGGAGTTTTTATGAGCAGTAATAAAGCAGGCAAGGTGCAAGATAATGTGGCAGATAGGGCGGCAAGGCATGTTATCCGCCTCCGGGGCATCCGGAAGCTGTATCAGATGGGACAGCAGCAGGTGGCTGCGCTGGATGGCATAGATTTGGATATAGACAAGGGGGAGTTTGCAGCCCTGATGGGGCCGTCGGGCTCCGGCAAGTCCACCCTGATGAATATCCTGGGCTGCCTGGACAGGCCTACCTTCGGTTCCTATGAGCTGGAGGGCAGGGAGGTGGCGCACCTGTCAGATGATGAGCTGGCGGTGATGCGGAACAGGCACATTGGCTTTGTCTTTCAGAATTTTAACCTCTTATCCCGGATTTCCTCTGTGGACAATGTGGCCTTGCCCCTGATTTATGCCGGGGTGGGAGCCCGGGAGCGCAGGGAGAGGGCCATGCACTTTCTGGAGGCTGTGGGGCTGGCTGACCGGGCGGAGCATATGCCCAACGAGCTTTCCGGCGGACAGCGGCAGCGTGTGGCTATTGCCAGGGCTCTGGTAAATGAGCCGGAGATTATCATGGCGGATGAGCCTACCGGCAACCTTGATACCAAGTCTACCAAGGAGATTATGGAGATTTTCCAGAAGATGCACGGCAAGGGGCGTACCATTATCCTGGTCACCCATGAGCCGGAGATAGCCGTGTGCGCCAACCGGCAGCTTCTGGTGCGGGACGGCGTGATTACCAGGGACGAAGGAAGGGGCGTGGTGCTGGATGTTGTTTAAGGAATGTTTTCTGATGGCCTTTACGGCACTTTATGCCAACAAGCTGCGCTCCCTCTTGACCATGCTGGGGATTATCATCGGCGTGGGGGCGGTCATCGCCATGGTGTCCGTGGGCATGGGGGTCCGCAGCAATGTGCAGGAGTCCATCGCCAGCCTGGGCAGCAACATGCTGATTGTTTCCCCGGGCTCATCCAACCGGGGCGGCCCCCGGGGAGCGGCAGGCTCCATGCAGACATTGAAGTATGAGGATGCCAGGGCCATACAGTCCAAAATCAGGAATATCGATTTTGTTTCTCCCAGCGTCAGCGGCAGCTACCAGATTGTCAACGGCAATCAGAACTGGAACTCCAGCGTGCAGGGAGTAACCCCTGAGTACATGGATATCAAGTCGCTGGTGGTGGAGTCCGGCTCCTTCATCAGCACGGATAACATGAATAAGCGTGACAGGGTGGCTGTTATCGGCACTACCGTGGCAGAGAACCTCTTTGGCAGTGAAAATCCCGTGGGCAGGAATATCCGTGTCAATAACCAGCCCTTCCGGGTAATCGGCCTGTTGGAGAGCAAGGGGCAGTCCTCTATGGGGCAGGACCAGGATGATGTGGTGATTATTCCCCTGACCACGGCTCAGGAGCGCATGCTGGGCATTACCTATGTGCAGTCCATCAGCGTGCAGGTGAAGGATGCTCTGTACATGGACCAGGTGCAGGAAGATATCGAGGTGCTGCTCAGGCAGCGGCACAGGATTGTGGGGGACAAGGAGGATGACTTCCATGTGAGGAACCTGACCAGCCTGATGGAGACCATGACTCAGACTACCACGATGATTACCTTGCTGCTGGGCAGCGTGGCAGGCATTTCCCTGATAGTGGGGGGCATCGGCATCATGAACATCATGATGGTGTCGGTGACGGAGCGTACACGGGAAATCGGCATCCGCAAGGCGCTGGGGGCTACCTTTGGCAATATCATGATGCAGTTTCTGATTGAGTCGGTGGTTATCGGCGTGATTGGCGGCATTATCGGCATTTTCATAGGCTGCTGCCTGTCCTATGCCATTGCGGGGCTTGGTGGTTTCAGCACGGTGATTACCCTGGCACCCATAGTAGTTTCCTTCAGCTTTTCCGTGGGGATTGGGCTCCTGTTTGGCATTTTGCCGGCGCGGAAGGCGGCGAAGCTGGACCCTATAGAGGCACTGCGTTATGAATGAATGATGCCCGAGGCAGTCTTGGCTGCCCGGGCAGCTTTGGGGCAGCGTCAAGGCTGTGCAGGCGTTTTATGGCATATTGAAAGGATATCCGGCGGCTTTTTCTGGCTCTTTGAAAATTTTTTTGAAAAAATTGTAAAAAAAGCTTGCATTTTTTGCAAAGGTGTCATATAATAACACTTGTCGACGTCATGTGACAAAACACTCCTCGATAGCTCAGTCGGTAGAGCACCTGACTGTTAATCAGGCTGTCGCAGGTTCGAATCCTGCTCGAGGAGCCAGATGGCGCGTTGGTCAAGTGGTTAAGACACCGCCCTTTCACGGCGGCTTCACGGGTTCGAATCCCGTACGCGTCACCACTTTGATTTAAAACGGGGAATGTATTCCAGAGGTTTTACTTCCCTTATATATGGGCGCTTAGCTCAGCTGGGAGAGCGTCTGCCTTACAAGCAGAATGTCAGCGGTTCGATCCCGTTAGCGCCCACCATATATGAAATTAGAGGCTGCCGTGTGGCGGCCTTTTTGTGTATTGTGTATTTGGCTTATATGTTTTTCCTTGCTTTTTTCATGGTAATCTGCCATAATAACAATAGAAAACTAATGTGCAGTTTTGATAGTGCTAATGAACTATGATAAATGTAGCAGTTTTGAAGGGGGGAGCCCTATGGGATTTTTTTCTGATTTGTGGCACAGCATGGTGCTGAAGGACCAGACCTCTACGGACAAGGGCTATATCAGCGCACCGGAGCAGGACAGGCTGGTGGGCAGGCAGGGCACTGTCACCAGGGAGCTGCGTCCGGCAGGTACCGTGGTGATTGACGGTGAGCCGGTGGATGTGGTCTCTGAGGGGGATTATATTGAGAAGGGACGTCAGGTCACAGTGGTTGCCGTTACAGGCGGCCGCGTGGTGGTCAGATAGATGCTATTGTGTTTTTGAAAGGATGAAAGCGTATGATTTCAAGTATATTTTTTCTGCTAATGGCGATAATTTTTATTGCCCTGTTCCTGCACTTTGTGCCTTTGCGGCTGTGGATTGCTGCCAGGGCTGCCAACGTGCCTTTGAACATTATTACCCTGGTTGGTATGCGCATGCGTCAGGTAACTCCTTCCAAGATTGTCATGCCGCTGATTAAGGCCAATAAGGCAGGCCTGAATGTGGAGGTAAACCAGCTGGAGGCCCATTTCCTGGCCGGTGGTAACGTGGACAAGGTGGTGGATGCCCTGATTGCGGCACACCGGGCCCAGATTCCTCTGCCTTTTGAGCGTTCTGCCGCTATTGACCTGGCGGGCCGCGACGTATTGGAAGCAGTGCAGATGAGCGTAAACCCGAAGGTTATCGAGACGCCTGTGGTTTCTGCTGTGGCCAAGAACGGCATTGAGCTGAAAATCAAGGCAAGGGTAACTGTCCGTGCCAATATTGACCGCTTGGTGGGCGGTGCCGGTGAGCCGACGATTATTGCCCGTGTAGGCGAGGGTATCGTTACTACTGTCGGTTCTTCCGAGAGCCACAACGATGTGCTGGCAAATCCTGATGATATTTCCAAGACTGTGCTGGGCAAGGGACTGGATGCCGGTACTGCCTTTGAGATTTTGTCCATTGATATTGCCGATGTGGATGTAGGCCGCAACATCGGTGCGGAGCTGCAGACAGACCAGGCGGAGGCTGACAAGCGCATTGCCCAGGCCAAGGCAGAGGAACGCCGTGCCATGGCTGTGGCAAAGGAGCAGGAGATGAAGGCCTATACCCAGGAGATGGAAGCCAAGGTAGTAGAGGCCCAGGCAGAGGTGCCTCATGCCCTGGCAGAGGCCCTGAGAAGCGGCAACATGGGTGTGATGGATTATTACAACCTGAGCAATATCAAGGCTGATACGGATATGCGTGACAGCATCAGCAGGAGCACGGGCGATAGCCAGCTTACACCGCCAGCTATCAAGTAAGTAGGTGATATGTATGGAACTGCTGGATATGCTGGGGATTTCCAGAAAGCTGGCACACTGGGCTGATACCCTGTCTTCCCTGATTCCCTTTTTCATGTTCGTCGTTGCCATCATCCTGGGCAATCTGGGGGACAAGAAGAAGCCGAAGGTGAAGAAGTCAAAGCCTTTTCCAAAAGATGCTCCTTTGCCGGACTTGAAACGGCCTGAGAAGGTTACTGTGGATATAAAGCCTATTCCCCAGCCTCCTGTGAGGAGGGAAAAGGCAGAAGGGCATTTAGCTGAACAGCTGCCGGAGCACCGTCCTCATCGTCCTGACCAGTATGAGGAAGTGCACAATCCTTATCAGAGGTATTTGGAGGACGAGCAGCGGCGGAGCAGGGCTGGGAAAGCTGGCAAGGCGGAGACAGGGCAGCCTGCCGCCAGGGGCAGGAAGGCGCCTTCTGAGACTGCCTATGGTGGAGAAAGAGCTGGAAGCGTGCCTGTAATTAACATGTCGCTGGCACAGGCGATTGTCTCAGCGGAGGTGCTGGGCAGGCCGAAGGCTTTGCAGCGCAGGCGGCGCTGACAGCTGATACTTGTTAATTTGATAAAATAACGCTATAATAAGTACGTTATAGCGTTATTTTTTATGTTTTAGTGTATAGAAGGTTCGTGTGAAGATGAAAACAATATCGATTGTGGTGCCGGTTTTCAATGAGGAAGACAATATAGAGCATTTTTATGAGAGCGTGTGCAAGGTCATGGAGTCATTGCCATACGATTTTGAGCTGATTTATGTGGACGATGGCTCCAAGGACAGGAGCCGGGAGATTTTGTGCAGCCTGGAAAAGCAGGATGAGCGGGTGCAGTCCATTTTCCTTGCCAGGAATTCCGGCCATCAGCTGGCTCTGACCTGCGGCCTGGATAATGCGGACGGTGATGCTGTCATCACTATGGACGGTGATATGCAGCATCCCCCTGAGCTGATACCTGTGCTGCTGGAGAAATGGGAGCAGGGCTATGAAGTGGTGCAGACTATCCGCAAGACCACCGAGGGCGTGTCTGCCATGAAGAAGCTGACCTCGTATTATTATTACAAGGTACTGAATAAGCTCTCCAACGTGCATATTCAGGAGGGGGGCTCTGATTTCCGCCTGATGGACCGGGTGGTGGTGAAGGCCTTCCGCCGCTACCGGGAGCATGCCCGCTTTATCCGGGGCATGATTGGTGCCATGGGATTCCGGCAGGTGCAGATTGAGTTTGTGGCTCCCAAGCGGTTTGCCGGGGTGTCCAAGTTTTCTCCCAGGAAAATGCTGAATTTTGCCATCGACGGGGTGCTGGCCTATTCCAACCTGCCTTTGAGGCTGGGGCTGTACATCGGCACTATTTCCGGGCTGATAAGCCTGTTGATGATACTTCATGTGTTTGTGTCCAAGTATGTGCTGAATGATGCAGTGGCAGGCTGGGCTACCCTGACGGCATGCGTGCTGTTCTTCGGGGGCATGCAGATGATTGTGCTGGGCATTTTGGGGGAATACCTGGGCAGGGTATTCGAGGAGGTTAAGCACCGTCCCCTGTACCTTATTGCCAGGGGCAAGCCCAAGGATGAGATGGACAGGGACTGACAAGTGATTTAGCCATTTTGCTGCTGTCATGAAGTTTAAAAATAAAAATGAGAAAAATTCTCAAATAATACTTGAAAATAATTCTCAATTGTGTTATATTATATTCAGGCTTGAGGAAGGCATATCCTCTAAAAAGCTAACTCTCCTAAATATAATACACACTAAAAAAATCCCTCCGCTCATGAGGGATTTTTTTAGTGCTATCGGGATGGGGATTTTTCGGGGAAATCAAGCTCTTACTTCTTTCCGAAGGCAAAGATTTTTACCATCAGGAAGGTGACAGGAATGCCCAGGACAGCTGCCAGCAGGTAGCTGACTACAGGCGGGAATGCCAGCATGTTGTAGAAGATGATGACGATGACATTCTGGATGAGGTAGTTGGGGATGTAGGAGATAAAGAATTTGATAAAGCGTGTCAGTGACAGGCCTGCGTGAAAGATGAAGCGGCTGTTCATCCAGTAGGCAATAAGGTTGCCTGTGATGTAGCCGATGTTAAAATTAAGGTTGTTGTAGGGGCTGAAAAGTCCGCATAGCCAGGCGATAAAGGTGCCGTTGAAGGTGTTGATGCAGCCTACGATCAGGAACAGGAAAAATTCCCTGGTGAGAAAGTGATGCTTTGCTTTTTCAATGATGTTCATGGATGATGTATGTCCTCCCGGATTATTTGTGTTACTGCATTATTATAGCAAATTATCTTATCTCCAAGAAAGTAAAATTTTGATTTGTCGAATACATCTTATCCATTATTAATGGCGATATGGGAGTACCCTTTCAGGTACGTTCTCGCTACTTTTCTCGCCTAGCGGTACTAAAGCTCTCATGAGGCAATTTATTTATACACTTTTTGTAGGCATGGCATATACCCTTACAGGCACGCTCGCGCTATATTGATGTGCCTCACGCTGCTAAACTCATTTAATCACATGAAAAGCTTCACGATGTTCACCTTTTCATGGCTTAAATTCGTTAAGAAGCGAGGCACATCGATATACCTGTTAAGGGTATATGTCATGCCTTCTACTTTGTGTATTCATCGCAACTTCCTGCTTTGGCACTGTTTGAAATGACCGATTTTTTACGAAGGTAGCAGAATTATCGAAGATTGGCAATACCGATAAGCCTTGATGATTCGACAACAGCCGGAGGGGCATGACACTTTTGCGTCGGGAGACTCCTGCTTTTGCGTAGCAAAAGTGGCCCGGTGTGATACTATCTATCAATACGGACTCTGTGAATTGGCTCAGCGACAAGCGGTATCTGTGCGTTAGAATAAATCATCAGATAGGGCCATTAAGTCGGACAGAGCAAAAGTCGTTATGACCGCAGGCTGTATTTCAGAACCCACTGATATAACGAGTTTCATTTCAAATATTTAGGGAGATAGGCAAATCTACAAATCAGAATTTTGCAAAAAAATACATTCTGAAGCTTTATCTACAGAGGGCAGAAGCATAGCACATAGAGGTAGAATTATGAGGATTGTGTATGCGAATTGTCATATGCTACACGAATATCTTCTGGAAGACCATCTGGGACGGATGCTTTTGCAGTATCTTCATTGCCATCTTCCATGGCCTTAGAGTAATACCAGCATTTAAACTTCAGCATATCCAAAGTTTTGTGTAACTGTTTGATTTCTGCTTCCACGCGTTCTTTTTGATTTCGAATAAGCTGAAAGCGGTCGGAATAAGTGGCAGGACCTTCTGCACACCAATCCATAAAGAGTTTGATATCCTTGATTTCAAGACCGGATTTCTTTAGGCACTCGATTATTCGCAAGGCCTCAATTTCGTTTTCACTGAATTTACGAATACCGGATTCCCGTATGAGTTGCGGGAAAAGTCCTTGTTTATCGTAATATCGAAGCGTGGAAATGGGTAAACCAAACATTTCTGCTACTTGTCCAATTGTGTACATGGTAAGCCTCCAAAATTATTAAAAAAACATATTGACCTAAAGCTAGGTTTAGGGATTATTGTTAGTATAGCATATGAAATGATGTGATTCAAGAAATGAAAACAAGGAGGAAAATTATCATGAAATTTGAAAATAAGGATACTTTTGAACTGCACAATGTATTTGGAATGGGCGAGCCAAATACAGCGTATGCAAGATATTTTATAGGGGACTCATTCTTAAATCCACTCACAGATCCACAGTGCGGACTATTTGCCGCAAATGTTACTTTTGCACCGGGGTGTCGTAATAACTGGCATATACATCATGCCAAAAGAGGGGGAGGGCAATTGCTTATTTGCACAGCTGGAGAAGGGTGGTATCAGGAAGAAGGTAAGGATGCGGTCAGTCTGTGTGAAGGCAGCGTTATACTGATTCCAACTAATGTAAAGCACTGGCATGGAGCAAAAAAGAATAGCTGGTTTTCGCATATTGCTGTTGAAGTGCCTGGTGAGGATTGTACTAACGAATGGTGCGAACCTGTATCTAATGCTGAATATGATGTATTGGAAAATGCAATATGACATGGAGGAATAATACATGTATCAGGAAATGAAGAAATTAAGTAATGGAGTAGAAATCCCGGTGCTGGCTCTTGGCACATGGTTTATAGATGATGATAAGGTGGAAGAGGCTGTAAAGTCTGCTGTTAAGCTGGGCTATCGTCATATAGATACAGCACAGGCTTATGGAAATGAACAGGGCGTCGGTAAGGGGATTCGCAGTTGCGGTGTTCCAAGGGAGCAGATATTTGTTACATCAAAGATTGCAGCTGAATACAAGACTTACGAGGAAGCTGCGGCAAGCATAGACAGAAGTCTTGCCAATATGGGACTTGATTATATTGATATGATGATTATTCACAGTCCTCAGCCTTGGGATAAGGTAAATCAAAGTGAAGACCGCTATGTGGAGGGAAATCGTGCAGCGTGGAGAGCTTTGGAGGATGCGTACAAGGCCGGAAAATTACGTGTCATTGGTGTATCCAATTTCCTGCAGGAAGATATTGAAAACCTGTGGGAAACTGCTGAAATTAAACCTATGGTTAATCAGGTGCTTTGCCATATTTCTAACTCGCCTCTGGAGCTGATTGATTATTGTCAGAAGAAGGGCATGGCTATGGAAGCGTATTCTCCGGTTGCCCATGGTGAGGCACTTAAGAACAAGGCAATAGGGGATATGGCAGAAAAGTACGGAGTCACGATTCCCCAGCTGTGCATTCGTTTTGATATCCAGCTTGGAATGATTGTTTTGCCAAAGACTGCAAATCCAGAGCATATGAAAGTTAATGCGGATGTTGATTTTACAATTTCAGATGAGGACATGGAAATCCTCAAGCATGTGGAAAAGATTAAGGACTACGGTAAATATAGCATTTTCCCTGTATTTGGAGGTAAGATGTAAACTTATATTATTTCTTCATGATAAGTATAACTATGTATCCGATGTCTCCCACCTCTATAGGTGGCGGGAAACTGTGCTAATGACAGGGTGGAGCTAATATCTCCACCCTCGTCGAAACCCCATTGAAAGAAAATGCCTTCTGAAGATTAATCAACAGAGGGCGAAAGCACAACATATAAAACATGGGAACATAAGGAAAATATTTTGAGGGCTTGCAGGGAAAGAACCCTCATGGGGTTACATACTGTTTAACAAAAAAAGGAGATGTTTCAAGTGAAACATCTCCTTTGTATTACATATGCTATTTTGTCTTTGAGGATATATTAGGGACGGTTATTCCATCTCTAAGATTTGCTCCATAGAATCATCTTCAGCCAATTCCTGACTATTTCTGTCCCGTTTTCTAGCATAGGCCAAATAATAAATTGCTGCGCAGGCTAAAGCCCCTACAGCGGTTGCCTCATAGATACCATTAAAGCCGATGATTTCCTTGAAAGCTCCCAAGAAATAAGGGCCAAAGCCTAGGCCTACATCCAGCATGATGAAATAGGTGGAAACAGCAATACCAGAGCGATAGGCTGGGGTAAGCTTAACACAGATAGCCTGACCATTGGACATGAAAGTACCATAGCCAAGGCCGATAAAGATGCTGGCTGCAATCATCAGCACCATGCCCTGAGCCTGTCCTAGAAGCATCAGGCCAATAAACAGAGCCAAATAGCAAGGATACATAACAAAATCCTCACCCTTGCGGTCAAACATTACACCGGCAAAGGGGCGAATGACTGTAATAACAATGGCGTAGACTACGAAAAATACAGGGCCGGCGCCATCAAGTCCTAATTCCTTGGTATAGGCTCCCAAGAAGGAAAGCACACCGGAATAGCAGATACCCATGAAAAAGGCAACGGTGGAAATGGCCAATACTCTAGGCTCAATAAAATTATCCAACCGGAAGGATTTTAGCTCTGCCAGCTTTTCGGGAGAAAGCTCAATTTCTTCTACAGGCAGGAAGAATGTAGCCAAAAGGCAGGCACCTAAGATAGCAATACAGAAATTAACGATATGGGCAAAACTGAAATAATCCTGTAGCAGCATGCCCAACAGAGGACCAACACCAGCAGCCAAGCTGAGACTGAGGGCAAAATAGTTGATGCCTTCGCCACGGCGGGACTGGGGAATAACGCCGGCAATGATAGTACCGGTGGCCGTAGCAGCTACGCCATAGCCAATGCCGTTTAGCAGTCGCACCCCATATAGAGTAGTCATAGAATTAAAAGCAAAATAGAGAACTGTGGTCAGGAGATAAAAAATCACCCCGGCGTAGAGCATTTTCTTACGGCCCATTAATTCAATATAGCGGCCACCAACTAATCTGGCCAGCAGTACACCGATAATATAGATGCCAGTAGCCAGGCCGGCTTCTGCTACAGTGGCGCCCATGTGCAATGCTTCAACGGCAATAACTACCATAAGCATATAATAAATGATATAAATGCCTAGATTGATAAATGTATCAAGTACAAAGCCTCGTGTCCATAAGGGTTCTTTTTTCATAAAATAATCATCAGCCTTTCTTATTCTTATACCCTATTAATGAAAAGAAAACGCTTTAGATTATAATTAATAAGGAGATATTTGTATAACGCAATAAAACGATAGCTGTTATCGCAAAAAACGATAACAGCTATTGAAGAAAATCAGTCTGCAAAGTAAGGACGTAAATAATTGATAAAAAATTCTATATCTGTTCTCTTAGGCGTGTCCTTTTTAAATACGATGCAATTATCCATCAACAATGGATCCTGTAGGGTATAAACTCCTTGGTTGATGTCCAGAGCCTCTATCAGGCGTTGTGGTAGAATGGCTCCAGCAGGATTTTGTTGACAGAAGTGTACCATGGCATAGGGAGTAGAAAGGGTAGCAGCACGAGGTGGCTTTCCATAGGCAAAATACTCACCGATAGTTTGTTCCATGAAATAATTAGTGGGATAATATACCATAGGATTGTTAATAATAGTACTGCGGCTTATTTGCTTATCTGATATGTTCAGGCAGGGAGCGTAGTAAGCCATTTGGTCCCAAACTAAATGTACCTGTTCATATTCTGCAAAGGGCTTGGGATGAATCATATAGACGGAGGCTAAATCAATTTTATCATCCCGCAGGTCAGTTAAGATTTCACTGCTTTCCATATCATAAACCACTAGGTCGATGGGGTTCTTTTCCTGCTGGAAATGTTGTACATGACGATTCATCAGCACATCACCTAGAGTTCGCATAACTCCAATTTTGAGGAGAGTAGGCTCATGTTGTTGTTCTTGGCGAAGCGTTAATATTTCCTGTTGCAAATTTGTTAGGTGTTTTTCAGCAATGGCCAGCATTTTTTCGCCAGAGGGAGTTAGATGACTTCCTTTGTTGGTGCGCTGAATAAGCTCCAGGCCCACAGTTTCCTCCAGCTTTTTGATTTGGGCACTAAAGGCAGACTGGGTAATATTGGCCTGCTGTGCGCCTCGGGTAAAATTGTTTTCTTTGCCGTAGCATAGCAGGCATTTTAGTTGTTGTATAGTTGGCAATTCAATCATGGCATCACCTTGTTTTCAAAATCTACTGGTTTATCATACAGTTAAGTGCTAATTCTGTCAAGTTATAGCCCAAATAGATAAATTAGGAATGTTGTTTTACGTGGAACATTTGATGAGGAAATGGCAAAATTTCAGTTTATCGTAGTGCCGGTACGAGACTTTTGGA
Source organism: Anaerovibrio slackiae (assembly GCF_009695585.1). Lineage (GTDB taxonomy): Bacteria > Bacillota > Negativicutes > Selenomonadales > Selenomonadaceae > Anaerovibrio > Anaerovibrio slackiae. The sequence goes on along the minus strand of NZ_VUNR01000040.1, from coordinate 86 downwards.
ACATTAACGGATAAGTTTTGTTAGTTTGTGCACTCTGTTCAGATTAAAATGGGCTGAGCGGGACAGCTACCCATAGAAAACACGCT
>NZ_VUNR01000004.1 GCF_009695585.1 Anaerovibrio slackiae | reverse complement strand
TGCATCGTCCCCTGATGGATAATAGCACCATAAAGACTGTGACAATAAGCAGGACACCAACAGGAAAATACTATGTCAGTATCTTGGTGGAGTACGAAAACCAAATACTCGCCATAATACCGGAGAACTTTCTTGGTCTGGATTTTGCTATGCATGGTCTGTATGCTGCTTCCGATGAAGCAGATGCAGATTACCCCACTTTCTTGCGGAAAGCTGAGAAAAAATTAGCTAAGGCACAGAGAAAACTTTCTAAGAGACAGAAAGGAAGCCACAATAGGGATAAGCAGAGACTGCATGTAGCCAGGCTTCACGAAAAAATTGCCAATCAGCGCCGTGACTTCCTGCATAAGAAATCCTGTTATCTTGCGGATCGCTATGATGTCATCGGTATTGAAGACATCAGTGTTAAGAACATGGCGAAACACAAGAAGGGCGGCAAATTCAGTTTTGGCAAATCAGTAGCAGACAATGGTTGGAATATGTTCACAAATATGCTGGATTATAAACTAGCATGGCAAGGTAAAAAACTTGTCAAGATAGATAAGTGGTATCCAAGCAGCCAGCTATGCCATGTTTGCGGATATCAAAACCAAGAAACTAAGGATTTATCTGTGCGGGATTGGAATTGTCCTAAGTGTGGCAGCCGCCATAACCGCGATAAGAATGCGGCGATAAATATTCGGGAAGAAGCCAGGCGGATATCTGCCTGATGTAAATAATAAAGTACCGTGGGTCGCACGGGAATCTACGCCTGTGGAGAGTGTGTAAGTCGCCGCAGCTCTTTTGAGCTAGTAGTGCTGTACTCGCTGAAACAGGAAGCTCCCGCCTCTATAGGCGGGAGTACGTTCACAAAACAGTTTATAGGATATGGGCCATTCAGATGTTGCTGTCTGAGTGGCTTTTTTATATGGTAATGGACAACTGTAGTGCAGTTTGATAAAACAAACGTTGCTTTGATATCTTCGATTTGGTATAATATACATAGGGGTGAGTATAATGGAAATAGGGGAGTACAAGGCTACAATTTACGATAATGTGTGGCGCACGATAGTACATGATTTTCCAAATCTCTTGATAGCTTTCGTGAATGAGCTATTTTCGGAAAGCTACAGCAAGGATGCCAGGGTGGAGTTTTTGCAGGATACTCATGAGCAGAAATTGCCGGATGGTACTGTGGAGAAACGTATAAAGGATACTTATTTTCGCATCATTGACAGGGATGGCACTGTCAAAAAGTACCATTTGGAGTGCCAGAGCACGGCGGATAGCAGCATGCTGGTAAGATGGTTTGAATATGGTTCCTGCATAGCCCAGGATGATGCTGTGCAGGAAAATAATCGGATAGTTTTGGAATTTCCCCATGCAGCGGTTTTGTTTTTGCGCTCCAATCGCAATACGCCGGATTATATGCCTATAGAGCTGAAAACACCTGATGGCAGCATAAATTATAAGATTCCAGTTGCCAAGATGCAGAATTATACTATAGATATTATGTTCAAGAAGCGCTTGCTGATTCTATTGCCTTTCTATCTGTTTGTCGTGGAGAAACCTTTAAAGGACTGCGAGGCGGATAGTGATAAGCTGGCATAATTGCTGAATTCCCTGCAAACTATAGTTAAAGGCCTGGATGCGCTTATGCTGCTGGGAGATATTGATGAATTGACACGAAACTCTATTTTGGAATTTAAGCAATATGGTAAATGTTCATTTAGCAAGAAATTATGCTATGGTCAGGAAGGGAGCTGAAGATATTGTGAATGGCAAGATTTTGGAATATGAGGCAAAGACTATATTTCAGGATGGCTGGCGTGAGGGATACAAACAAGGACTTGCAGAAATTCGCGAGGAAATACGCGAGGAAATTATAACAGCTATGCTATGTGAGGGAATAAATATAGATAGGGTTGCCCAAATTGTTAAGATGCCAGTTGAACAGGTCATGGCAATCGGTAAGAAAGTGGCAGTATTATGAGTCTTTCAGGATCATGCAGGGAGAAAATATGATTCAGGGAATGTATTTTGGTGAAAACAAAAATATTGAATTTAAGCGGGAAATTACCAAGAACCATGAAAAAATTTCAATTATTACATTGGCAATGATATATTTTAGGGGTGATTGAATGTATAAAATCAAAACTTTTATGGTTAATAATTTTGGCAAGGTAGCAAATTTGTCTAATGTGCAATGTTCTAATATAAATGTTCTAGTAGGAGAAAATAGTACAGGAAAGACTTTTTTATTAAAAGCGTTGTATTCAGCTGTGCGGGCTCAGGAAGATTTTTGGCGCGGAGAAGATAAGAGACCGGTGGCTGACATTTTGGCAGAGAAGTTAAAATGGACATTTCAGGTTGAGCGCATAGGAGACTTGGTGACAAAACCGGCAAAGGAGCCTTTAAGGTTTAGTATGCTACTTAATGATGAGGAAATGAAATATGGGTTTTCTAAAGACGCTACCAGCAAAATTATTAACCTCACGGGTGGCATTAGTAAAGATGGCAACTCTGTTTTTATTCCGTCCAAGGAGGTTTTGTCTTTATATTCTATTATTCTTAAATCGCGTGAAATAGATAAGGTATTTGGCTTTGATGACACATACTATGATTTGGCAAAGGCATTGAGGATATCGCCTTCACGAGGAAAAAACTATTCAGCCTTTGCTTCAGCTAGAGAAAAGGTAAGAAACATTATTGATGGGCGGGTTCATTTGGATGAAGGAAGTGGTAAGTGGTATTATAAGAACAATAAAAGTCAAAAAATTACCATAGGTGCAACATCGGAAGGAATAAAGAAGCTTTCCATATTGGATAGGTTATTGTCAAATGGATATCTGACAAAAAATTCTATTGTATTCATTGATGAATTGGAAGCAGCGTTACATCCGAGAGCGATTTGTGATTTTTTGGATATGATAGCTGCTATATCAGAAGTTATGGGCATACAGTTTTTTATAACGACACATTCATATTTTGTTATTAAGAAATTGTATTTGATTGCTATGAAGCAGAAGTCGTTGGTGACATGTGTATCCCTTAAGGAAGATGGAAATCATATTTATGGTGATTTGTACGACGGCATGCCTGATAATTCTATTATAGATGTATCTATTGACCTTTATAAGCAAGAGATTGATGAGGTGCTATGATGGATAATGTGTCCTTTGTAGAATCAGAAATGACTTTTCGTATGCGGGCGGAAATGGATATTGGGGAGAATAGGCATTTTTTGGTTATTAACGAAGCTAAAGCTAGAGAAAAGGGCTGGATAAAGTAAAAAATTAGTTTTGGGTATAGCATTGTAAACGAATTTGTGATTTCAGCAGTTCGTTTGCAATGCTTTTGTTTATGCACAAAACATATAAAATATGTAAACTAATTTTAATCTATTTTTCATAAAGTGCATGCATATTTGTGATATAATTATATGAGTTACTTATGAAGCTTGGTTGTACATGTATAGTAAGTTGCTACGATATAGTTATGCCAGAGGAGATGAGAGGATGACACATAAGAGTTGGAAGCTGGCAGGCGGAGCGGTTGGCGTTCTTTGCCTTGTTTTTGTATGCCTGTGGGGAGTGGTGTCATCTCAGTCTTTTATGTCCATGGCGGCGGAGCAGGCAGGGGCTATTGCTACGGAAGCTTTGGATACCCGCATCAGTCTCGGAAACGTTGAGGTGAAGTCATGGCGGGAACTGCAGGTGGATGGCATAGATATCTACGACAAGCGGCAGCAGCTTCTTGCCCATGCAGATGAGGCGGTCATCAGGCTGAGCCCCCTTGCTATGCTGCAGAAGTCAGCGGCCGAGGGTATAAGCTCCATTGATATAAACCGTGCTGATGTGACGATTGTGCAGCGGGAGGATGGCACCTGGAACTTCGCGGACCTCGTCAGTGAGGAAAAGAGCGATACAAGGTTTACGGCACGGATAAATGTGGCGGATTCAACCCTTCGCAGCAGGTATAACAATCAGGATATCGTGCTGGAGCATGTGAACGGCTATGCTGACATGGCCAGCTATCCATCGGTCAGTCTGAAGGCATCCTGCGAGAACAACGGCGCCTCGGCGCAGCTTTCGGCCACTGTTGATACTGATAACGGAGCGAGGCAGACTTTCCAGTTGTCCTTGCAGAATGCAGAGCTGGCAAATTATATGCCGTATCTTCCGGCAGGCACTATCCCTGAGGATGTGCTGAAGGATATTTCCGGCAGGCTGGAGAGCTTGCAGATTGCCGGAGAACGTGTGGGCACGCAGCTTTATTATAACGGACAGGCGGAGCTGGCTGATGGCAGCTTTGTTTTGCTGGGAGAAAACAAGGTGGAAAAGGCAAAGGCCCTTGTTACCTTCAACGAAAGGGAGGCCCGTGTTTTTGCCCGTGCGGAAACCAGGGGACAGCAGGCAGCTGCCCATGGCAGGATTATTATGAATAATGGCAGTCTGTTGCTGGATTTGACGGCATCCTCTGAAAGCTTTGAGCCAAAGGTCATCTTTAAGGATATTCCTTATGAGGGAGCCATGAAGTTTACGGCGCATATTACAGGCGAGGCGGCCAAGCCACGGGTGGATGCCGATATTCAGGTGGGCTCGGGCAGTGTGCAGCAGGTTGCTTTCCGTGATTTGTCGGCAAGTGTTTCCTATGGGGACAGTATGATTGTGATAAATAAGGCAAAGGCCAATCTGGCAGGGGGAGAGGTCTCCCTGACCGGCAGCTTTGATGCCAAAAGCTATGATTTTACCGGCAGTGCCGGCCTTTTCGGCGTATCAGCAGGAGAGCTGGCAGTGCTGGCGAATGATTCCGGCAGCATGGCAGAGCTTGCCTACCTGTCAGGCAGCATCTCCGGCGATGTATCTTTTGCCGGGAATGCTCATGACATGGAAGGCATCAAGCTGTTTGGCAGCCTCAGGGACAGCAGCCTCAGCTATCAGGGGCTGGTGGTCAGCGACCTGGCAGGTTCCGTAGCAAAGCAGGGTAATAAGGTAACGGTGGATTATCTCAGCTGCAGGCTGCCGGGCAATGGCAGCTTCGGGCTGGAAGGCAGCATGGTTCTGGGGGAGAGCGTTGATTTTTCCTTTTATGGCTCCAATGTTGATTTGTCTTTGGTAGATAATCTGGTGCCGGAGGCGCTGATAGCGGGCTTTTTGGATATCAAAGGCACCATGACAGGTGATATTGATAATCCGATTGTGCGTGCCGAGTATGCTGCCCGGGACGGCAGCATCTATCACCAGCCTTTTGACAGGCTGCATGGCTCGGCAGGTGGCAGCCTCCGGGGCGTGAAGATCAAGGATTTTGTCATGGAGCAGGGGGAGAAGACCAAGTGGTACGCCCAGGGCGTCATGGGCTTCCTGGGTGACAAGAAAATCAACATGCGTGTTGATACTGTCAGTGCCCGCATGGAGAACATCATGCAGGTGATAGATCCTAGCCAGCAGCTGACTGGCAATGTGGATAATGTCATTACGATTACAGGTTCCTTGACAAATCCCCATATTGTGGGATATGTGCATTTTTATCAGGGCAGTTATAATGGCATCTTTATTAACGGCATGGACGGTGACTATTTTGTTAAGGATGGCACTGTTACCCTGCAGGATTTCCATGTATTTACGCCATGGCTGGATGTGGATTTCAATGGCACCATTGACCCTGAGTCCAGGCTCAACCTGGATGCCAGGGTGCATGAAATTGACCTGAGCCGCTACAACAAGTACCTGCCGATGCCTTTGCAGGGCAAGGCTCAGTTCAGCGGCAAGCTGACAGGCACAGTTAGCAGCCCGTTGTTTGAGGGCAGGCTGTCTGCCCGGGATTTGTCCGTCAATGGGCAGGCGGTAACAGGTGTTGGGGGAATTATTCAGTATAGTGATGGCTTTGTGTTCTTTAAGGACATGTCCTGCCAGCAGAACGATGGCACATACAAATTTAATGGCCATGTCAATGTTGGCAACAAGCGGCTGAAAGGCAGGCTGGAGGTTGATAAGGGAGATATTCACAGCCTTGTTTCTGCTGCCGGGCTGCCGGATAACGGCATTAACGGAATCATAACCGGCAATGCCGTCCTTGGTGGTACCCTGAGCCAGCCGGAGGTGAAGCTGAATGCCTTTGTTACAGATGGCTCCCTGGGCAGGTATGCCCTGAATGACGTGACAGTGGATGCCGTGCTGGACAACAGGAAAGTTTTTGTCAATGATTTCAGCGGCAGCGAGGGGGAAAAGGGCAGGTTCAGCCTGAAGGGAACGGTGGACCTTGATGGCGATATCAGGCTGCACACATCCCTGCAATCTGTGGATGTGGGTGCCTTTGCAGAGGCTGCCGGCCTTAAAACGCGGCTCGGCGGCACGCTGGATACAGAGTTTGATGTGACAGGCACCTGTGCTGCTCCGGTGGCGGAGATTCCTGTGTCCATAAAAAATCTGCAGGTGGAGAGCACTTTGCTGGATAGTGTGGATGGGCAGCTGGAGCTGGGTGGCAGCAGGGTAAATATCAAGCATGTGGCAGCGCAAAAGAGTTATAACGGTAAAACATATTCATTAACTGCCTCCGGGCAGGTGCCTTTTGCTGCGCTGCGTGAAACCATGCCGACAGAGGATAATCAGTTTGATGTGACCTTTGCGTTAGAGAATGCTGATTTAAGCCTGCTGCCGACGATTTCCAGCTATATTGACTGGGCGGTAGGGCCGACAGACGGCAGAATCCGGCTGCAGGGAACGGCAGCAAGGCCGTATATTACCGGCAGTATGACAGTGGATAATGGTGCATTTAAAATACGCAATGTGTTGAAACCAGTTACTGATTTCAACATGCGTGTAATGTTCACGGGCGACACTGTGACCCTGGAGCGGTGCGGCGGCAATATGGGCAGCGGCAGCTTTGCTTCTAATGGTTTTGTCCACTTGGATGGACTGCGGCCTGATGATTACAATGTGGACTTGGTATTGGATGAGCTGGACGTGGACAGCCCTGTGTTCAAGGGACCTGTAACAGCCAAGGTAAATGTGCAGAAGGATGTGCTTAGCCTGCCGGGGGGAGAAACCAGGAATATGCCGAAGGTGTCAGGGCGGTTGTTCCTTGACAATGTATTGATTTCTTTGCCTAGCGAGCTGCCTGAGTCTTCGGATGATATGCCTCTGGTTGGCATGGATTTCAATTTGGAGCTGGGCAAAAATGTGCGCTTCCTCAGTCCGTCCCTGGGGGATTTGCGCTTGGCGGGCAGTGCTTATTTTGGTGGCACTACCCTGCTGCCGAATACTTCCGGCTCCATTTATGTGAAGAAGGGCACCCTCAGCTACTTGAAGACAAACTTCAAGGTGTATGAGGGCTCCATGACCTTCGGACAGGCTGGCACCCTGATGCCGAAGCTGGTGCTGAAGGCTGGTACGAAGATTAACAAGACCAGCGTATTCCTTTCGCTGAATGGGTTGATTAACAAGATGAAATTCCGGCTCATGTCTAACCCGAAGATGTCTGAGGCGGATATTATCCAGCTTCTGACCTTGCGCAGTGATTATTACAACCGGGATAAGAGCGATGGCAGCAGATTTGCTTCTATGCTGAATATTGGCTTGCAGATGACGATTTTGTCGGAGGTGGAGACCGCCATGCGCAACGCCCTAAACCTTGATGTGCTGACTATTGAGAGGGATACTATCGATGGCAGCAAAAATCTTGGCAGCAGCACGGATGGCAGCAGTGCTGAAAAAAATCGTGACAATAACGACTATGAGGTGTACAATATCACATTGGGTAAATATATTTCTGATAAGGCAATGCTGAAATACACCCAGAGCGTGACTACAAATGATTATAGTTATGGCCTTGACTATGAGCTGTCAGACAGGGTAAGCCTTACCTATAAGCGGGATCAGGATAATGATTATTACGCAGGCGTGGAGGCACGCTTTACCTTTTGATGAGTGATAGATTTTATGATTTTTGAGGAGGTACTTCGGTGCAGCTGGATAAATACCTTGCAGAATTGAATAAAATAGAGCTGCTGGAGTATCAGGAGGAGCAGGAGCTGTGGCAGGCCTATAAGGAATGCGGCAGCCAGCAGGCCAGGAAAAAGCTGATTGAGTCTTACCAGCCGCTGGTGTTCAAGGCGGCTGCTCCCTTCCGCAGCCTTGACAACCTGATGGATGTGCTGCAGGAGGGAACCGTGGGGCTGATTGAGGCGGTGGAAGGCTTTGATTATGCCCGTGGCGTTGCCTTCAGTTTGTTTGCTTCATATCGCATCAAGGGACGCATGTACAATTTCCTCAAGAAGGAAGGCCGTGCTGATGTGGCATGCCTGGAAAGTGGCGGCAGTGAGCAGTTTTCCCCTTTGGAGCTTCTGGCTGATACCGGCACGGCTGTGGCGGAGCAGGTGGAGCTGCAGGAGGCTTCCAGCCAGCTTCAGTCGGCTATGAGCAGGCTGCCTGAGAGGGAGCAGATGGTGCTGGAGCAGATATATGTCAGGTGCCAGGAGGTTTCCGAGGTGGCAGAGCAGATGAATCTGAGCACATCGTATATTTACAGGCTTCAGAAAAGCGGCGTCCGCCGTGTGCGGGGCATGCTGTCCAGATTTATGCATAACTGGAAATAAGATGAATTTTGCAGTATGAGGGAGAAAATTGGCTGAAATTGCCGTTTTTGACCGTATTTCATGAAAAATAGCCAGCAGGGAAAGGCCTGTTTTTGTGGAGTATATCCACAAGTGATTTTTTAGGAGAAGCGATATTATGGATAAGCATAAGACAGTGCGAAATCATATAGCTGCTGCTAAAGGCTGGCTCAGTCAGGCAGAGGAATCCCTTGAGCAGGAAAATGATATCCGGGGGGATCTGAACCTGATGCTGGCACAGGCTGAACTGCGGAGTGCCCAGGAGAAGCAGCCTCAGAAGGCTTGGCTGCTTTGGAGCAGGCGTCTGCTGCCCCTGGCGGCGGCCCTTTGCATTGCTGCCGGGTATGTGGCATATCTCCGGCCTGAGCCGAAGGTGCCTGCAGTGCCGCCGGCCATGCCTGTGGCTGCTGAGCGGACTGTGGAGGCAGGCAGGGAAGCTGGCTCTGCGTCTATAGAGCCGGTGGCTGGTGATTACCATGAAGCGCCGGTAGCTGCTGTGCCGGAGATGGCTGTGGCTGAAAGCCCGGATCAGGGCAGGGATGCCCTGCTGTACCGGCAGGTAGCCGGGACGGAAGCTGTGCCGGAGGCTGCCGGGCAGGAGGCAAAGCCTGCTGCCGTTCAGGCGGCGGTGCCGGATATAGAGCTGCAGAAGCTTATGCAGGCGGCCGGGAATGTTTTGCGTGAATAGGCTGATAATTAATCTTTCAGCTTTTATTTATAAATTAGTTATAGAATATATGGGAGGTATTATCCTTGAAGAGAAATGAGTATAAGTATTTGGCATGTGCAGTGGCACTGTCACTGAGCGTTGGTGCCGGCAGCCAGACAGCTTTTGCTGCTGTGGATGGCAGTGCGGCTCCTGTTGGTTTTGGCGTGGATTTGAATGCTGGCAAGAGTAACATGATTAATATGCCTGCAATGACAGAGGGCAAGGGCTCACTGGAGCTGCCTGATGAGGATACTGCTGATAAGGAGGAAGTAAAGGATGCGGTTCCTACCCGCAACAGCGTCTGGGAGGAGGCCAAGCCTGCCGAGGAGGATGTAATCAAGTCCATTGAGGCAGTTGAGGGAAATACCATCGTAGATGTAAGGTATGAGGGCGTCAGCGAGGATGTTCTGGGTACAGTAAAGCTGGCTCAGGTTTCCAAGCCGGGGGATATCTGCTCCGGCGGCCTTTTGGCAGATGATGCCAGCAGCCTGTATGCTACCGGCTATTTTTATGATGTATATCCTACCTTTGAGACTGTGCCGGAGGGTGTCATTGTTACCTACCATCTTTTTGAGACACCTGTTATCTCCAGCATTGAGCTGAATGGCAATACCGATATTGAGCCTACCAGCAAGCTTCTGGGCAGGATGCAGCTCCGGGAGGGGGAAAGGCTGAACCGCCTGGCCCTGAAGGAGGATGTCCGTGCTATTCAGAAGCAGTACATCAAGGATGGCTACATCATGGCGAAGATTCGCGACATGGAAGTAGGGGATGATGGCAAGCTGGTCATCAAGATAAATGAGGGTATTCTTGAGGGCTTTAAAATCAAGGGCCTGAAGAAGACCAAGGAAAAGGTTGTGCTGCGTGAGCTGCGCCCGAAGGTAGGCAAGCCACTGAACAAGAACGAGGTAGTGCGCAGCTATCAGCGGCTGACCAACCTGGATTTCTTTGAGTCGGTGGATATAAAGCCGATCGCCGGTGTGGAGCCAAATGCCTGCGTGCTGGAGATTGATGTAACTGAGAAGAACACCGGCGTTTTCGGTATCGGTGCAGGCTACAGCAGTGCTGACGGCTTCGTGGGCATGATCAGCCTGGGTGACCGCAATTTCCGTGGTACCGGCGACTCCGTAAATGTTACTGTTTCCAAGAGCAGCACTGACTCCAGTGCCAAGGGCTTTATCTTCTCCTACCGCCGTCCATGGCTGGATAAGAAGGAGACGGCCGGCAGCTTCAAGATTTACAACCGTACCTTTGAGTACAACGAATACAACGAGAATGGCGACTTTGTGGAGGAGTTCATGAGAAAGAACGTGGGCTTTGACCTGGGTGTTTCCCGTCCTCAGAGTGAATATACCACCAATGCTATTACCTTCCGCAACAAGGATGACAAGTACGAGAAGTACAAGAGCGGTACTGACAGAAGTACATGGGAGGAATGGAAGCGGGATAATTTCGGCCTGACCCGTTCCGTGCTGTTCCAGCATATCACCGATACCCGTGACAACTATATCTATCCTACCGAGGGCTACAAATCTGTTCTTGGCTATGAGTATGCCGGTCTGGGCGGTGACTTCAAGTATCATAAGTTCACCATTGATGGCTCCACCTTCCGCAGCGTAGGCCGCAATCAGGTGCTGGTATTCCACGGCAGCTATGGTCACGCTACCAGCAATCTGCCAACTGTTTCCAAGTTCATGCTGGGCGGCCAGGATACCATCCGCGGCTATCGTGATGATATGTTCCGGGGCAACAGCATGGTGCTGGGCAATATTGAGTTCCGCTTCCCTCTGTCCAAGAACTTCAAGGCGGCGCTGTTCACCGACTTTGGTTCTGCCTGGGATAACGGCTGGAAGCCATCCAAGCTCCACGGCAGCTATGGCGTGGGCGTAATGCTGGATTCCCCGCTGGGGCTGATTCGTGTGGATGTGGGCCATGGTACCCAGGGCAACCGCGTTCACTTTAATGTAGGCGGCACGTTCTGATGACAGGGAGGTTGCAGCTGTGCCTGGCCGGTGTGCTGTGTGTGCTGGCAGTGGGTATCAGCTGCTGGCTTTGCCTGCCGCCTGCTGCCTGTGCCGGTAAAACGACGCTGATAGAGCAGGTTGATGTGCAGGTCGGGGCGGAGAAAAATCTGCCTGAGCCTGTGCGGCAGCGCATGGAAAAGAGCGTGGCGGTCATTGCCGGGCAGCTGCTGGAGGGCAGGAAGCTGACCGAGGTCGGCCAGGCCCGGGCGGACTATGCAGGTATCATTCAGCAGGTCTTTGACAAGGTGCTGGTGGGCTATACAGTAAGCCGGGTGGCAGTAGATGTCCAGGATGGCTCCGGCACTGCCCGGGTTCAGGTATTCCTTGTGCCTTGGCAGGATACCATACAAAAAGTCCGGGTGGATGTGTCCGTAGAGGGCATGCCGAAGGTGGCAGAAGCCCTGCTGCAGCAGGATGTGTCAGGCATGGAAGAAGTTTTTCAGTCCAGCCTGCAGGGCCTGCCGGTAGCGGCGGCAGACTGGTCCAATGGGCTTTTAAAGAAGCAGGTGGCCGCCTTTTTGCAGGAGCGGGCACCTGAGTTCAAGGCGGATTTTGATGTGCAGGTGGCAGCGGATACCCGTGTCAAGGTAGTCCTTTATCCCCTCTTGCCAGTGGTTCGTACTGTGGATCTTAGTATGCGGTCAGATACGGTTCTTAATGCCGGGCTTTTGACGAAGCGTCAGAAGATGCAGTCGGCAGTGGATGGGCTGATTGGCCTGCCGGTGCCTTTTGTGGAGAGGCACAGGCAGGAGTTTGAGCATTATCTGGCAGATGTGCTGAACGGTGATGCGGACTTTCGCAGATGGTCGGTGGATACCCAGGTGGCACTGACTCCCGGTGAGCAGATGAAGGTCATGAGCCGCTCGGATTCGGATATTTACAGAGTTCGTCTGGAGGGCTGGGCCGATGTGGGCAATAGCTGGGGCAACCAGCATGATACCAGCCTGAAGGCAAGGCTGCACCTGGGCAGGATGCTGTCGGAGCGCAGTGAGCTGTTTTCCCAGCTGGATTTCTATCCACAGTCCGTGAAGTGGGACTGGGATGTGGGATATAGGTATGCCCTGCCGTCGGGAACCTGGGCCGGGGTGCGGTATGACCTGCGCAATGATTATTTCAAGGTGGATGTGCTTCAGCCTATCAGCCGCAAATGGCTGCTCCGTTATGAGTATCGTGAACTGGAGCATCACAGTGAGTACGGCATACGCTACAAGCTGCATGATTTTCTCAGCCTGGAGTATGCGGTGGATTCCCGTGGCAGCTGGCTGAGATTTATCGGTTATTTTTAGCCCTGTTCGGTTGAAGGAAAAATAAGAGTTTGCTATAATGTAGTTGCCTTTTAGTTAAAGGCGGATGCATTTGTAATATTTTACATTGTAGAAGAAGGAGAAAAGAAAATGGTTCAGTTGAAGAAAGCTCAGGTTAAAATTGTCAGTGTTCTGATTGCGTTGGTATTTGTAGGCAGTGTGGTTGCTTTGGCACTTACTCAGTCTGGTACAGGTGTTGCTTCCGCAGCAGCTTCCTCCAATGTAGGTGTGGTTGACTATCGCCAGTTCACTTCCCTGAAGATTTATACTGATGTGGATGCAGAGATGCAGAAGGCTTTTGAGCAGGCTCGCCAGGATTTCAATGAGAAATCTGCCAACATGAGCGATGAGGAGAAGCAGCAGTATTATCAGCAGACTATGGAGCGCCTGCAGCAGCAGAATGTTGATCTGATGGAGCCGGTAAACAAGCAGATTGAGGATGCCGTAAAGGCTGTTGCTGAGGCAAAGGGCCTTAGCGTGGTTCTCCACAAGGAGACCGTTGTTTATGGCGGTACCGATATTACTCAGGACGTTATCAAGAAGCTGTCCAAGTAATTTTAGTAAATTGTATAGCTGACAGCAGTACCGAGCTCCTTTGGCGCTCGGTACTTTCTTGATATTGAGCTATGGGGGCAATGCACCATGCTCATCCGGCGAGGAGGCGGTTTCGTGGCAGCAGAGCAGGAAAACAGCCAACAGGCTGCTCATAAGACAAGTAAAAGCAAAAGTGTGCTGGCTGGTGCTGCTGTGCTGTTGGTGCTTGCCTGTGGCCTTGCTTTTTATCTATGGTCCGGGGGACGGCAGGCTGTGGCTCCGGCAGGTGAAAAGCCGGTCATCGGTGTGCTGGATTTGCAGCAGGTGGCAAAAGCCCATCCGGATTATGATAAGCTGGTGTCACTCCAGCAGGAGGTGGGCAGCCTGGAGGCATCCTTGTCCCTGGCGCAGATGAAGGCGGAGCTTCCTGCCGCAAAGCCTGATGAGGCACTTTTTCAGGAGGCGGCGGAGCAGAAGCACAGCCTGGAGGCCATCAAGCGCCATTCCCAGCTGGTGGAGGAGCTCAATGCCTTGGCTGAGCAAAAAAGGCAGGAGCTGAAGCCGGAGCTGGAAGCTGAGCGCAGCCAGGTAAGCCAGCCCTATCTTAATGAGGTGCTGAATCTGCGTCTGAAGATTGACAGTGCTGATGTGCTGGGGATTACTCAGGAGCAGGTGCAGGAGATGCTTAACAGGATTGATGCCCTGCAGAAGGAACGCAGCGTGGCATTGGAAAAGCTGAATGATGAGCAGGAAGCCCGCTTTAGGGCACTGATGGAGCAGGAAGCAGCAGGCCCTCTGGCGGAGCTGAAACAGCTTGAGGCACATGAGAGAAATATGGCGCAGCAGCAGGAGTTTGAAAAGGGCATGGCGGCTCAGGAGCGTAATGCTGCAGAAATGCAGCAGGCTCTGTCCCCTGTGCAGGAAAAAATCAGCAACGCTAGAAAGCAGACCTTGCTGGAGGCAAAGAAAATCCAGCTGCAGCAGCTGCAGGAGAAGATTTATAGCGATGTTGCCGGCTTGGCAGCTAAGCTTGCCATTATGCACGGCCTGACGCTGATTTTGTCCAGTCCTGCGGACAGCCTGCGGGGGATTGATTATGAAAAGATGCAGTTTGGTGACTGGCAGCCGGAATTGCTGCCGGTGCTGAATGTGGATACGATGGATTTGACAGATGAGATGCTGCGGGAAATGAAGGTCCTGCAGTGAGTTTGGAAAGAGGCTTTTGGTATGAAAAATAAGAAAAGTATTACAGCTGCGTTGATGTCTGTGCTTTGTGCGGCGGCTCTCTTTGCCGGTTGCGGCAAGGTGAATGTGGGCTATGTGGATCAGAACCGCATTCAGAATGAAGCACCGCAGATAAAGGCGTCCATTGAGGAAATGCAGGGCAAGATGACAGAGGTGCAGAAGGAAGCGGAGCAGAAGCTGCAGGAAGCAAGCTCAAGTGGTGCTTCCGATGAGGATATGCAGAAACTGCAGCAGCAGATGCAGATGAAGGCTGCCGGTGTGCAGCAGCAGTATGCTATCCAGATTAAGGCAAAGGTTGATGCCGCCATGGATGATATTGTCAAGGCCAAGAAGCTGGATACTGTAGTAAACAGCAATGGCAAGGATGGCGTGGTTGTCAGCGGCGGTGTGGATATTACGGAGGATGTCATTCAGAAGCTTCAATAAGCTCTGAGACTAGAGGGGATTTTTTATGATTATGACATTACAGGAGATTGCTGTCAGGGTAAATGGGCAGCTGCAGGGTGATGCCGGGGTGGAAATCAGCGGTGTGAATAACATCAGCGGCGCACAGCCTGGTGATATTACCTTTGCCGATGAGAATCATGTGTCAGAGGCTGCCGGTTGCCGGGCAGGTGCGGTGCTGCTGCCAAAGTCCGTAGCAGAGGCTCAGAAGGGATTTCCGTTGCCGGTGGTCTTTGTGGAGGATACCAGGGCGGCCTTTGCCATCCTGCTGATGGCCTTTACACCGCCGATTGTCCATGAGAAGGGGGTCAGCCCTGAGGCACACATCGGCAAGGATGTAAAAATCGGTGAGAATGTGACCATTATGCCGATGGCCTTTGTGGATGATTATGCTGTCATCGGTGACGGGGTTACTCTTTATCCTCACACTTATATCGGCCAGTATGCGGAGATTGGCGGGGATTCCATCATTTATTCCAATGCTACCATCCGAGAGCACTGCAAGGTGGGAGCCAGGGTTATTGTGCACAGCTCTGCCGTGATTGGTGCGGACGGCTTCGGGTTTACTACGAAGGATGGCGTGCATACCAAGGTGCCGCAGGTGGGCAACGTGGTTCTTGAGGATGATGTGGAGATTGGCGCCCATGCCGGTATAGACCGTGCCACTATCGGCTCTACTGTAATTGGCAAGGGAACCAAGATTGATAATCTGGTGCATATTGGCCATAACTGCCAGATTGGCCCGGGCAACCTGATTGTGGCTCAGACCGGCATTTCCGGCTCCACCACCTCCGGCCCTAATGTTACCTTTGGCGGTCAGACTGGCACGGTAGGGCATATCACTATTGGTGGCAACTCAGTGTTTGCGGCCCGCAGCGGCATTATTGGCAATACCCCCGAGGGCGTGTTCTATGCAGGGTTCCCGGCCAGGCCTCATCAGGAGTGGCTGAGGATGCAGGCACATCTGCAGAAGATTACGGATATGGCAAAGAAGGTTAAGCAGCTGGAGAAGAAGCTGGCGGCTTTAGAGAAAAAGGAATAATAATGATGATGGCTGATGCGGCTTTGCCGCATCAGCCATTATTATTTCCTGCTATACTCCTTTGGGAGTATTTTTTTTTGCCGGAAAATAGTGTAAAATAGTGGTAGTGATTTTGTGAGTGCTAGGGGTTGATGAGATGTACTGGTTTTTGAAGGTGCTGAGCTGGCTGGCCTGCCGCTTTTCCATGGATACATGCCTTGGTGTGGGGAATTTTCTGGGCAGGCTGACCTGGTACGGGGTGCCGGGCAAGCGAAAGAGGATGGGCATTGACAATGTGATGCGCTGCCTGGGGACGGATGCGCAGGAGGCGGAGCGGATTGTCAAGGCATCCTGGGTGCAGTTCGGTCCTATGGTTATGGAGGTGCTGCGCTACCCCGAGCTGATAAAGGAGGGGCGCATGCAGCAGCATGTTTCCATTGAGGGGCTGGAATATTTGCAGGAGGCTATCAGGCAAGGCCAGGGCGGCATTATTGCCACCAATCACAGCGACAGCTGGGAGATTATGGGGGCTGCTTTGGCTCAGTACGGAGTGCCGCTGGTAGGGGTTGCCAAGAAGCAGAAGAACCATCAGGCGGACAGGTTCATCATCGAGTACCGGGAACTGTCCGGCATGCACATCACCTATAGCTCCGATGTCCGGGAGATGTTCAAGATGATTAAGGAGGGCTGGCTCATCGGCTTGATTATGGACCAGGATCCAAGCTTGAGGGATGGTATTATCTTGGATTTTTTCGGCCGCAAGACCAACTGCGTCACAGGCCCTGCCACTCTGGCACGGTTCCAGAATGCACCGATTTTTCCTGGTCAGATTCGTCATCGTCCTGATGGTGGGCATCATATCACTATTTTTCCGCCGGTTTATGTGGAGAAGACGAAGAACAAGCAGGAGGATATCAGGCGCACCATGCAGCAGCTGGTGGATATTCTTGAGCAGCAGATAAGGAATTACCCGGAGGACTGGTTCTGGCTTCATGACAGGTGGAAGTCTGTACGCTCCTTGGGATTGGATTAAAATCAAGTGACATATTTATCATAATGTGATAATATTAATATGATAAGCACAAATATAGGGGAGGGATGAATTTGGCATTACAGACGACGATTGCCTCTGCAGTCAGCTACAAAGGGGTAGGACTGCATTCCGGCAAGGATGTGACTATGGAGCTGCAGCCGGCAGATGCAGGAACCGGTATTGTTTTTGTCCGGGGGGATTTGCCGGGACAGCCGCAGGTGGAGGCAACGGCAGAAAATGTAACTTCCACCATGCGGGCAACCACTATCGAGGCTAACGGCATCAAGATGTTTACCATTGAGCATCTCATGTCTGCCCTGCATGGCGCAGGTGTTGATAATGTGAAGGTGGTCATTGATGCGGAGGAGCCGCCGGTGGCCGATGGCAGCAGCCGGGAGTTCTTTCAGTTGCTTCAAAAGGCTGGCATCAGGGAACTGGCAGCTGAGCGGCAGGAGCTGGTGGTGGACAGGCTCTATAGGGTAGATGACGGGGATAAATTTGTTCTGGCACTGCCCTATGATGGTTTCCGTGTCAGCTTTACCTCCATCAATCCTCATCCGCTGATTGGCATCCAGTATGGGGATTATGAGATTACGCCGGATGTATACAGCAAGGAGGTTGCTGCGGCCAGGACCATTGCCTATGAGGCCGAGGTGGAGGCACTGCACAAGATGGGGCTGGGCCTTGGGGGCACGCTGGAAAATGTCATTGTTTACAACGATGAGGGCTGGATGAATCCCCTCTTATACCCTGATGAGCTGGTGCGCCACAAGATTCTTGATCTGGTGGGTGACTTGCGCCTGGCAGGCGTTGTCCGGGGGCATTTCGTGGCTGTCAAGTCCGGCCATGCGCTTAATACGGCTATGTCCAAGCTTTTAAAGCAGGAGCTTGGTAAATGATATATGTAAAAATAAATTAGAATGGAAGAAGGTTTTTTATATGGTATTGGAAATTGATGAGATAAAGAAGATTTTGCCGCATCGTGCGCCTTTCCTGCTGGTAGATCGCATTATTGAGATTGATCCTTTCAAGTCTGCTGTGGGCATCAAGAATGTAACCTACAATGAGCCTCAGTTCCACGGACATTTCCCTCACAAGGCCATTATGCCGGGGGTGCTGATTTTGGAGGCTATGGCGCAGGTTGGCGGTATTGCCATGCTTTACCCGGAGGAGAACCGCGGCAAGATTGCCCTGTTCGGCGGTATGGACAATATCAAGTTCAAGAAGATGGTAGTGCCTGGGGATCAGATGATTATGAAGGCAAACCTTTTGAAGGTACATGGTGACTACGGCAAGCTCCATGCAGAGTCCTATGTGGATGATGTGCTGGCGGCACAGGCTGATTTTACCTTTGCTTTGCAGAGACCGGAGGATTAAGCTGAAAAAGCAAGCTAATACGAGAAATTCTTAGTATTCCTGTGAAAACAGCCAAATATGAAAGAATATAGCATTCAGCTTTTGCCGGGCAACCGGTGACTGTATGTAGGATATTAGGTGTACTGACGATAAGCTGCTTCGGGGGTACTAAAGGAGTTGGGATAAATGGCGGATAACTTTGATGTTACTGCAAAGATACATAATTTTGCTGTGGTGCATCCAAATGCCAAAATTGGTAAAAATGTAGAAATAGGACCTTTTACTGTTATTGGCGAAAATGTAGAAATAGACGAAGGCACTATTGTAGGGCCAAGCGTGGTGATTACCGGCTGGACGAAGATTGGCAAGGACTGCCATATTTTCCAGGGGGCTTCCATCGGTGAGGAGCCTCAGGACTTGAAATTTGCCGGGGAAAAGAGCTATACGGTCATCGGCGACAGGACCAAGGTACATGAATTCTGTACTATTCATCGGGCTACCGGTGAAGGGGAATACACCCGCATCGGTGATGACTGCCTTTTGATGGCATATGTGCATGTAGCCCACAACTGCGTGCTGGGCAACAATGTTATCATGGCAAATGCCGCCATGGTGGCAGGCCATGTAGTGGTTGAGGACAGGGCTATTATCGGCGGCAAGGCCGGTGTTCATCAGTTTGTTCGTGTGGGCAAGCAGGCCATGATCAGCGGCATGTCCAGGAATATCCATGATGTAGTGCCGTATACTATTGTTGACGGCTTCCCTGCCCGGGCCTGCGGCCTGAACAGCGTGGGTATCGCCAGGGCCGGCATAGCGCCTGCCAACCGCCGCAGCATCAAGCAGGCATACCGTCTGCTGTACCGTTCCGGCCTGCGGCTCAGCGAGGCTATTGAGGCCATTGAGCAGGAGGTTGAGTCCTGCCCTGAGGTGGAGCACATGTTGCAGTTCCTGAGAAATGCCGACCGGGGCATCTGCCGTCCGGCAGGCCACAGCGGCGACAAGAAGAAGGACGATGCAGAGGAATGATACACAAGCTCATTCATTTGGAGGATGATTGCTTATATGGAAAAAATTGGATTGCTGGCAGGCGTAGGCAGGCTGCCTGTGGAATGTGCCAGGGCGGCAAAGGCTATGGGCTACGAGGTGTATGCTGTGGGCCTGATTCCAGGGGTAGAGCCGGAGCTGAAGGAGTGCGTGGCTGATTATACTGATATCAGCGTGGCACATTTGCAGGCGATTATAGATTACCTAAAATCAAAGGGCGTAACCAAGGTTACCATGCTGGGGAAGGTTACCAAGGAGCTTTTGTACAGCGGCCAGCATGCCGCTCCTGACATGCGCATGCTGGGGCTGATGTTTTCCCTGCCTGACCGCAAGGACGATACCCTGATGCTGGCTTTTGTCAGGGAGCTTGCCAAGGACGGGCTGGAGGCCTTTGACCAGACTGCCCTCATCCGTTCCCTGATGCCGAAGCCTGGCGTTTTGACTAAGCGTCAGCCTACGGAGCAGGAGCTTCAGGATATGGAGTTCGGCATGAGGATGGCACGGGAAATTGGCCGATTGGATGTGGGGCAGACCGTTGTTGTCAAGCAGCAGGCAGTGATGGCACTGGAAGCTATCGAGGGGACTGATGCCTGCATCCGCCGTGGCGGAGAGCTGGCACGGGGCGGTGCCGTTGTGGCAAAGACTGCCAAGCCGAACCAGGACCTGCGCTTTGATGTGCCTGCTGTAGGGCTGAAGACCATGGAAATCATGGTGGAGGTCGGCGCGAAGGCACTGGTTATCGAGGCTGGCAGGACGCTGCTGGTAGAACAGGACAAGGTTATAGCTTTGGCTGAGGCTCATGATATTGCTATTGCAGCAATGGAATAAGAGACTTTGGACGCGGCGGATACGGCTCTGTATTCTCGCGTCTTTTGTGTGTTTTTTTGAGGGATTTTATGAAGATAATGCTGTCAGCCGGGGAAGCATCCGGTGATTTGCACGGGGAAAGCCTTGCCCGTGCCATGCAGAAGCTGCAGCCAGGCGTTGAGCTGGTGGGCTTTGGGGGACCGAAAATGGCAGGTGCCGGTGTCCGCCTCTGTGCAGATATGCGGGAATATAGTATAATGGGCGTATGGGAGGTCATCAAAAATCTCAGGCGGATTTTTGGGCTGCTGGAAAAATTGCAGGAGTTTATGGCGGAGGAAAAGCCTGACCTTCTGGTACTTATAGATTACCCGGATTTCAACTGGCGTTTGGCGGCAAAGGCAAAAGCCATGGGAATACCGGTCTTTTCCTATATTCCGCCTTCGGCCTGGGCCTGGCGCAAGGGCAGGGCAAAGAAATGTGCGGCATTGGCGGATGAGCTGGCGGCGATTTTTCCTTTTGAGCTGCCTGTATATCAGGCGGCAGGGGCCAATATCTCCTTTCAGGGAAATCCCCTGCTTGATACGGTAAAATCATCTATGAGCACTGGTGAGGCACGAAACTATTTTCAGGTTTCCCAAAAGGGTGAGCCTGTGCTTTTGCTGCCTGGCAGCAGGAAGCAGGAGATAGAGATGCTGTTCCCGGTGATGCTGGAGGCGGCGGCTCTTTTGCAGGCGGAACGCCATAGCCTGGAGTTCTTTGTGCCCATAGCTGCCGGTATTGACCAGTATATGCTGGAAAAGATGGCTGCCGGCAGGGGCGTGAACCTGTGCTTTACCCATGATAGGACATATGATTTGATGAATATCTGCAGCTTCGCCATAGCTACCTCCGGCACGGTGGTGCTGGAGGCGGCCATTATGGGTCTGCCCTGCGTGTCCCTTTATCGCATGGCGCCTTTGAATTATGCCATTGGCAGGCTGCTGGTGAAGATAGACTATTTTACGTTGCCCAACATTTTGGCAGGCAGGTCTGTGCAGCCGGAGCTTCTGCAGGACCAGGTAACGGCTCAGGGCGTTTTTCAGGCGGCAAGGCGGTTTTATAGAGAGCCAGGCTACAGGGAGCAGGTTGTGTCCGGGCTGCAGGAGGCTGTGGACAGGCTGGGTGAGCCGGGGGCTGCTGAGCGTGTAGCTGGCAGGATTTTGGCTGCCGCGAAAGAATACGGCAGGACGGGGGATGCTTGATGAAGAATTACTTACGCCTATTGGCTTATATAAAACCCTATAAGAAGCGGCTGGCAGCAGCTGTGGTGTGCATTATTATGGCTGCCGGTGCCAATCTTTACCTGCCGTGGATTATCAAGGACATGATTGACGATGTGCTCATGTCCAAGGATATGCTGATGCTGAATTTGATTGCGGCAGGCATTTTGGTGGTCATGTTCACCCGTGGCGTGTTCTACTACGGGCAGAGCTATCTGGTGTCCTATGTGGGGCAGCGTGTCATCATTGATGTGCGCAGCATGCTGTTCAGGAAATTCCAGAAGATGCCTTTGTCCTACTATGACAGGCAGCAGACCGGCACGGTCATGAGCTACATCACTAATGATGTGTCTGCCATGCAGAGCGCCATTGTGGACAACCTCATCGAGCTGGTGACGGAAAGCTCTATCCTGATTGGCTCCCTGGCCATGATGATTTACCTGGACTGGAAGCTGAGCCTCCTGACCCTGATGACCATTCCTCTGGTGGGCTTTGCCATGAAGATATTTGGCCGCAAGCTGAAGCGTTCCAGCACGGTGATTCAGGAGCGGGCGGCAGAGATTACCTCCCTTTTGCAGGAAAGCATCTCCGCCATCCGGGTGGTGAAGTCTTTTGTGCGTGAAACCTATGAAATCAAGCGGTTCGAGGAGCAGAACTGGAGGAATTTCCAGGCTGCCATGAAGAACGTGAAGCTCAGCAGCCTGCTGACGCCGACAGTGGAGTTTTTGGCGGCTATTGCTGTTACTTTTATTGTCTGGTTCGGCGGCTATGAGGTGGTCAACGAGGTGATTACCGCCGGTGAGCTGGTGGCGTTCCTGACTTATGCCGTCAACCTTGCCAACCCGGTGAAGCGCCTGTCCCGTGTCTATGCTGCTATTCAAAGGGCCATGGCGGCAGCTGACCGCGTGTTTGCGGTGATGGATTTGGAGGAGAAGATTACTGACGTGCCGGGGGCGAAGCCTCTGCCGCCTATCAAGGGCCAGGTGGAGTTCAAGGATATCACCTTCTCCTATAAGGAAGGACAGCCGGCCCTGCAGCATATTTCCCTCAAAGCGGAGCCGGGTCAGATGATTGCCCTGGTGGGGCCGAGCGGCAGCGGCAAGTCTACTATTGCCAACCTGATTCCGCGGTTTTATGATGTGGACAGCGGCACTATTTCCATTGACGGCCATGATATCCGTCAGGTGACGGCTGACTCCCTCCGGGAGCAGATCGGGCTGGTGCCACAGGAAACCATGCTGTTCAGCACCACTGTTATGGAAAACATCCGCTATGGCAGGCTGGATGCTACGGATGAAGAAGTGGTGGAGGCAGCCAGGGCTGCCAATGCAGAGGAGTTCATCAAGGATTTGCCTGAGGGCTATGATACTAAGTTAGGCGAGAGAGGTCTCAATCTTTCCGGTGGTCAGCGCCAGCGCCTTGCCATTGCCAGGGCAATTTTGAAAAATCCCCGGGTGCTGATTCTGGACGAGGCTACCTCGGCACTGGATACGGAGAGCGAGAAGATTGTGCAGGATGCACTGGATAAATTGATGGTGGGCAGGACTTCTTTCGTCATCGCCCATCGTCTTTCGACGATTTTTAATGCTGACCAGATTTTCGTGGTGGAAAATGGTCATTTGCGTGAGCATGGCACTCACGAGGAGCTGCTGGCGGCAGGAGGACTGTACAGCAATCTGTACAACATCCAGTTCCGCCAAAATGAAGCTATGTAAGGAGAAGCGTTATGCGGCTATTGTATAATGTGGCAGCAGTATTGGTGGTTATTCTGATGATACCTGCCTTCTGCGTGCGGGCCATCAGGGAAAAAGGCTTTGTCAACAGGATAAAGCAGCAGCTGGGCTTTTTGCCAAAGCATGCCCTGGATAAAGTTGCCCGCAAAAATTGTATATGGGTCCATGCAGCTTCCGTAGGGGAGATTGTGGCGGCGAGCCCGCTTATCAAGGAGTTTCGCCGGGAATTTCCCAATACGCCTATTTTGGTGTCCGTATTTACCAACAGCGGCTATGAAATGGCAAACCGCATTATAAAAGATGCGGACAGCATCATCCATTTTCCTTTTGACCTGCCGTGGCTGTCGGCGCATCTTTTGTACAAGGTGCGGCCGAGGGTGTTTATGCCGGTGGAGACGGAGCTGTGGCCGAACTTTTTAAAGGCGGCAAAGGAAATGGAAATTCCTGTCATGATGGTGAACGGGCGCATCAGCGAAAAGAGCGTGTCCCGTTATCGCTATCTCCATGGCCTTTGGTATGATATGCTGGACACTATCAAGTATTTTGCCATGCAGTCCCCGGTGGATGCGGAGAATATCCTGCGGCTGGGGGCCAATAAGGAGCTGGTGACGGTTACCGGCAATACCAAGTTTGACCAGACCTACACGGATGTCAGCAGCGGGGAAAAGCAGCAGCTTTTGAAGGAGCTGGGGCTGGCGGATAATGACGGCATCTTTTTGGCCGGTTCCACCCACAAGGGGGAGGAGGAGCATGTGCTGGCGGCTTTCGCGGAAATACGGAAAACCCATCCCAGGGCAAAGCTTTTGATTGCTCCCCGTGCCGTGCTGAGGACGGGGCACATTCAGTCCATGTGCCAGCAGAGGGGATTTACCTCGGCAACCCGTACCCAGCTTTTGGAGCAGCCGTCAGAAGGGCACGATGTGGTGCTTTTGAATACCATCGGTGAGCTGGGCAAGGTGTACAGCATCGGCGATGTTATATTTGTTGGCGGTAGCATGATACCTCATGGCGGCCACAATATTTTGGAGCCTGCTGCCCACGGCAAGGCGATTATCGTGGGTGAGCACATGTTTAATTTCAAGGATACTCACGTGCTGTTCTCCAAGCGCAATGCTGTTGTCACCGTTAAAAGCCAGCAGGAGCTGGTGCAGGCGGCTGCCAGGCTGTTTGCGGATGTTGAGGAGCGCCGCCGCATGGAGCAGGAAACCCTGAAAATCTGCGGGGAGAACCGGGGGGCAGCCAGGCGGACAGCGGTTATTCTCCACGAGCTTCTGGACAGGTGCGAGGCCAAGGATAAAATCAAGGCTACAGACAAGCTGGAGAACTTCCAGACATATTTCTTCCAGCTGATTCACGGCAAGGAGCCAAAGGGCTTCGGCATCAGGTGCTTTGTGATGCTTCTGCAGGTGTTTGCCTATATCTACGGCATACTGCTGAATTTGAAGCTGGCAGGGTACAACTGCGGCATCTTCAGCAAGAAGAAGCTGGACTGCTACGTTATCAGCCTGGGCAATATTACCGTAGGCGGCACCGGCAAGACGCCGACAGCCCAACGGCTGGCGAAAGCTATCCGGGATTTGGGTTACAAGGTGGTTATCCTGAACCGGGGCTACCGGGCCAAGTGGCAGGGGGAAATCGGCGTGGTTTCTGACGGTAGCCAGCTGAAGATGGATGCGGCTACCGCCGGTGACGAGGCTTTTATGCTGGCCAAGCATCTGCCAAGCGTGCCGGTGCTTATCGGTCCGGAGCGTGCCAAGACCGGCCAGTATGCGGTGGAGCATTTCGGTGCCCAGGTAGCTATTTTGGATGATGGCTACCAGCATTGGCAGTTAGAACGGGATCTGGATGTGGTGCTGATTGATGCGGTCAATGTCTTTGGCAATGGGCATATCCTGCCACGGGGGACTTTGCGGGAGCCGCTTTCTCATCTAAAAAGGGCGGATGTGTGTCTTCTGACCAAGGTTGACCAGGCAGAGAGGGGCTCTATTGCCTATATCAAGAAAAAAATTGCTGAATATGGGCATAATCCGATTGTTGTGGAGAGCATCCATCAGCCCCAGGCCTGCGTGGAGCTGTCTGAATGGGTGAAGAATATTGCCAGCGAGGGAATGCCGATTGATACCATCAGGGGCAGGAAGGTGATTGCCCTGTCAGCTATCGGCAATCCTGCCTCTTTCGAGCAGACTCTTGCCAACGCAGGGGCGGATGTGATTGAGAGCTTCCGGTTTCCTGACCATCATGAATATACATTGGAGGAAATTCAGGATGCTGTCACCCAGGCTGTACGCCAGGGGGCGGAGGCCATCGTGACTACGGAGAAGGATGCTGTGAAGCTGCCGAAGCTGCAGGAAAAGGACAAGCTGCTGCCTATCTATGTGGTGACTGTGGAGGTTGTCATGCAGGATGGGGGCGAGGAAATCGGCCGACTGCTTAAGGAGCGTCTTGCTGAATATTTTAGGAGGTCAGGAGAGAAATGAATACATTGTGTGTAATTCCGGCCAGATATGCTTCTACCAGGCTGCCTGGTAAGCCACTGGCTGATATAGCTGGCAAGCCTATGATTGTCAGGGTTTATGAGCAGGCATCCAGGGCAAAACGCCTTTCCGGGGTGATTGCAGCTGTGGATGATGAGCGTGTATACGAAGCTGTAGTCTCCCATGGCGGCAAGGCCATGATGACGGCAAAGGATCACTCTACCGGCACGGACCGGCTGGCAGAGGTGGCGGCGGCCCACCCTGAGGCGGAGCTGATTATCAACGTGCAGGGTGATGAGCCATTGATTGAGCCTGATCTGATTGATGCCCTGGCGGTTGCCTTTGAGGAGGAGCCGGAGCTGCAGATGGCTACGGTCAAGTCTCCTATGACTGATGAAAATGAGATGAGGAACCCCAACAATGTGAAGGTGGTTACAGATAAAGAGGGCTATGCCCTGTATTTTTCCCGTTCTCTGCTGCCATACCCAAGGGAGAATACCGGTGTGACTGTCTATAAGCACATCGGCATCTATGCCTACCGGCGAGATTTTCTCCTGCAGTATGCCAGGATGGAGCCCACTGCCCTGGAGCAGACGGAGTCCCTGGAGCAGCTCAGGGCATTGGAAAACGGTTACAAAATCAAGGTTATTGCCACTGATTTCAGGTTTGTAGGCGTGGATACGCCTGAGGATTTGGCAGAGGTAAACAGGTTGTACGAGGAACGCCTTTAACGGCTTTTGGAAAGGTGGTAGAAATATGAATACTGTTCAGGTAGGGAATTTTTCGATTGGCAATGGCCAGCCGCTGGCTCTTTTAGCAGGGCCTTGCGTGCTGGAGGGGCTGGAGCGCTGCCTTCTGATTGGCCGTACTATCAAGGAGATTACCGGGCGTCTGGGGATGCCATATGTGTTCAAGGCTTCCTTTGACAAGGCAAATCGTTCCTCTTTTAATGGCTTCCGGGGACCGGGGCTGAAAAAGGGACTGGAAATGCTCAAGACCATCAAGGATGAGCTGCAGGTGCCGATTGTTACCGATGTGCACACCGAGGAGCAGATCAAGCCTGTGTCCAAGGTGGCGGATATTATCCAGATTCCTGCTTTTCTGTGCCGTCAGACCGACCTTCTGTATGCGGCTGCCCAGAGCGGCTGCGTGGTCAATGTGAAGAAGGGGCAGTTCATGGCACCCGGGGATATGCGGAATGTGGTGGATAAGCTCCATGAGGGTGGATGCTCTCAGATTCTTTTGACGGAGCGTGGCGCTACCTTCGGGTACAACAATCTGGTGGTGGATATGCGTACCTTCCCTATCATGCGCTCCTTTGGCTATCCTGTAGTATTTGACGGCACCCATAGCGTGCAGCTGCCGGGTGGTGCCGGTACCTGCTCTGCCGGGAACCGGGAGTTCGTGCCGAACCTTGTTAGGGCTGCCGTAGGCGCCGGGGTGGATGCACTCTTTATGGAAGTGCATGACAACCCGGAGGAGGCTCTCTGCGACGGGCCGAACATGGTTTATCTTGATAAGCTGGAGGATCTTTTGAAGGATGCCATTGCCATCCATGAGGTTGTCCGCAAGCATTTGAGCTGAGTATGATACAAGGTGAGGGGTACAATGATTAAAGATTCGGCTATTGAAACCTTGAAGATAGAGGCAGCTTCTGTTACCCGCCTGATTGAGAGGATTGACGGGGAGTTTGAGGCAGCGGTAAAGTGTATTTTGGACTGCCATGCCAGAGTGGTTGTTACCGGCATGGGCAAGTCCGGCCACATCGGCAGGAAGATTGCGGCCAGCCTTGCCAGCACCGGCACGCCGGCATTTTTCATGCATCCGGCAGAGGCATTTCACGGTGATTTGGGCATGGTGACGGCGGATGATGTGGTAATCGCTATTTCCAACAGCGGCGAAAGCACGGAGATTGTCAACATTCTGCCCATTATCAAGCGCATCGGGGCGAAGATTATCGCTATGAGCGGCCGCAGGGAGTCCTCCCTGGGCAGGAATGCAGATTTTTTTGTGGATATCGGCGTGGAGCGTGAGGCCTGCCCTTTGGGACTGGCACCTACTGCCAGCACTACTGCCACCCTTGCCATGGGGGATGCCATCACGGTGGCTCTGCTGGAGGCCAGGAATTTTACCAAGCAGGATTTTGCCTTGTTCCATCCGGGGGGCTCTTTGGGCAGGAAGCTTTTGCTGACAGTGGAGAACGTGATGCACAGCGGCGAGGACAACCCTATCATTCACAGCGGCCATACGGCTCAGGAGGCACTGTTCATGATGACGGACAAGGGGCTGGGAGCTACCTCTGTGGTTAATGATAATGGCGAATTTATCGGCCTGGTGACGGATGGCGATATCCGCCGTGGCCTTGCCAAGGGCAGCCAGTTCCTGAACGAGGCAGTGGAGAATATGATGACGAAAAATCCGCAGACCATTACCCGGGAGAAACTGGCGGCAGAAGCACTTTCCATCATGGAAAAGCACAAGCCGCGCCCTATTACGGTGCTGCCTGTTATTGACGAGGACAATAAGCCTGTGGGCATTGTCCATCTGACTGATTTGCTGAGACAGGGTGTTGTCTGAGGTATCCGGAGTATTCGAAGGAGATGTCGTAAATGGAGTACAGGGCAGATGCGTTGGTAAGGGCTGCCAGAATCAAGCTGGTAGTCATGGATGTAGATGGAACCCTGACTGATGGCAGGATATACATAGGGCCTGATGGGGAAGCCATGAAGGAGTTTTCTGTCAAGGACGGCATGGGGATTTCCATGCTGCATACTGCCGGGGTGGCAACTGCCATCATCACCGGCAGGAAATCAACAATCGTTGAGCGCAGGGCTGCAGAGCTGAAGATAAGCCATGTGTGGCAGGGCTGCCAGGACAAGCGGGAAGCATGGATGCAGATGAAGGATGAGATGCAGCTGGCTGACAGGGATATTGCCTATATCGGTGATGACCTGAATGACCTGTCCCTTCTGATGCGGGCGGGGCTGGCATGCTGTACGGCGGATGCCCAGCCGGAGGTGAAGTATGTTTCCCATGTGATTTCCGGCTGCAATGGCGGCAACGGTGCAGTTCGTGATATTGCGGAGCTGGTGCTCAAATCCCAGGGCAAGTGGCAGACACTGGTGGATGCCTTTGCAGGGACTAAGCTGGCCCCGGCATATGGGCAGTAATTTTGCCAGGAGCAGGGTGCCAGCGGCATAAATTTTGCAGCATAATTTGTTGCGGGGGAGTATAATGGTATATAATTTACTTATGCTAATGAGCTGGGTAGCGTGCAGGCTGCCCCATAGCTGGCTGCTGGCTATGGGCAAGGGGCTGGGCATACTGTATTACAGGCTCATCAAAAAGCAGCGCAATCTCGCCATCAGGCAGATGCGGGAGTCATTGAAGATTTCGCAGGAGGAAGCAGAGAAGCTGGTGCGCCTGTCCTTTATCAACATGGGGCGCAATTTTATGGAGGTTCTCTACATGCCTGCCCTGAACAAGGAGAATTTTTCCAAATACATAGAGATAGACCATCTGGAAATCATGGAGCAGGCGCTGGCGGAAAAGCGGGGCGTGGTGGTGCTCACCGGCCATGTAGGCAACTGGGAGTGGCTCTCCGCCTCCTTTACCATGAATGATATGCCGGTAACGGCTATTGCCAAGCCGCAGCCTAACATGGATTATACCCATGCCCTGGACGAGCTGCGTTCCCGTATAAATGTGGAGATTTTCTCTCGGGGAACCAGTGAGCTCTTGTCGGCTGCCAAGGCGTTGAAGAAGGGCAAGATTCTCGGCTTTCTGGCAGATCAGGATGCAGGGCCGGGGGGCGCATTTATTGAGTTTTTGGGCAAGACTGCTTCAACCCCTATGGGGGCGGCAGTGTTTGCGAAGAAGTTCAATTCGCCGGTGGTGCCGGCCTTTATTATCCGCCAGCCGGATGGGCACCACAAGGTGGAAATCGGGGAAATCCTCCGCTATGAGGATACCGGTGACTCGGACAAGGATTTGTTTGATTTGACCTACAAGATGACCAAGATTCTTGAGAAGAAGATTTTGGACAATCCTACCCAGTGGCTGTGGTTCCAGAAGCGCTGGAACACCAAGCCGGAACAGCAGAAAATCAAGCATCATACAGTAAAGACAGAGGTAACAGCAAATGACCAGAAATAAAAAAATATTAATTGGCGTTGTGCTGGTGCTGCTGGCGGCAATGTGCATTTGGACGGTGCAGTCCGTACCTGACAGGGTAAAGGACGCTCCTCCACTGGAAAAGCGCGTCATGACCTACAACGGCAATACCATTGTAGAGGAAAAGGATGGCAGGAAGCTGTGGGAGCTGACAGCGGAATCCATGGAAGTGGATATTGATACCCAGGATGCAGTGATTGATAATCTTGATGCCAAGTTTTATACTGAGGATGGCAGGACCATTCACCTGACAGCGCCCAAGGCGAATTACAAGGCAAAGGAAAAGTTCCTGACGGCCGAGGGCGGCATCAAGGGTGACAGCACTGATGGTGCCCATATGAAGTGCGATAAGGCGGAATGGAGGGCGGCTGAGGAAAAGATTGCCCTGATCGGCAATGCGGAGCTGCAGCGGGACTTGGATGCTGTAAAGGCTGCCGGAGACCGTATTGAATCTAAGGATGGATTCAATAAATTTAAGATTACAGGTCATGCCCATCTGGAAAAGGGGAATAAGAAATGATAAAGAAAAAACATTTTGCAAGGGCGCTTGCCATTGCAGGCTTTTCTACGCTGCTGGCAGCAGGAACCCTGTTTGCGGCAGATGAGCCGGCATCACTGGATGCTGATACGGTGGAGTACGACATGCAGACAGGCATCGTAACCGCCAAGGGTGACGTGCTGATGGTACGGGGAGATATGAAAGTCACCGGCCAGGAGGCGGAGTACAACTCCAAGACCAAGGAAGGCAGGGTAGAGGGCAATGTGATTGCCGTTCAGCCAAGCAAGAGTATGCGAGTTACCTGTCACAAGATGATAACTGATGCCCAGCAGCACATGACGGCTACGGGTGATGTACATGGTACCATGGAGGACAAGACCTTCAGCGGTCCTATAGTGGAGTATTTTCAGCCACAGGATTATGTGCTGATCAAGGAGCGGGGGGTGATTACCTCCAAGGATGGCAGCTTCACCGCTGATGAGATGGAGGGCTACCTGAAGGAGGAGCACCTGATTGGCAGGGGCAATGCCCATGTCATCAGTCCGCCTAACGACATGGAGGCAGGCGGAGATCTGCTGAATTATTATGGCCTGGACCAGGGTAAGGCAGTGCTGACGGGCAATGCCTGGGCGGTACAGTACAATAACACTTTAAAGAGCAATACGTTGACCATATTGATGGCCAAGGACGGCAAGGCAACGGTCACTGAGTAAGGTTGCTTAGATAGAGAAGGTTTGGAGGAATTGCCAGGTGCATATTGAAGTAAAAAATTTAGTTAAAACCTTTAAGCGGCGCAATGTAGTAGATGGTGTATCCCTGCGTGTGGAAAAGGGGGAGATTGTGGGGCTGCTGGGGGCAAATGGTGCCGGCAAGACCACTACCTTTTACATGATTGTAGGCCTTGAGCGGCCCAGCTCCGGGCAGGTGCTGATTTCCGATATAGACATCGGCGGCATGCCTATGTACAAGAGAGCCAGGCTGGGCATCAGCTATCTGGCCCAGGAGGCGTCGATTTTCCGCAACCTTACGGTGGAGGAAAATATCATGTCCATCCTGGAATATGTGGACATGGATAATGGGGCAAAAAAGCAGAAGATTGCCGACCTTTTGGAGGAATTTCATGTTTCTCATGTGAGGGAGCGGCTGGGTTCCGAGCTGTCCGGCGGTGAGCGCCGCCGGGTGGAGATAGCCAGGTGCCTGGCCTTGGAGCCGAAGTTTATCCTGCTGGACGAGCCTTTTGCCGGTGTGGACCCCATTGCCGTGGCAGATATTCAGGGCATTATCAGCTACCTCCGGGAGAGGGGCATGGGCATCCTGATTACGGATCACAACGTGGTTGAGACCTTGCGTATTGTGGACAGGGCATATATAATGAACGAAGGAAAGATTTTGGTAGAGGGCGATGTGGATACCGTTCTCAATGATCCGATGGCGATAAAATACTATATCGGCAACAATACTAAATTATAGGGGAAGATTACATGCGGATTCGTATTCTGGACAAGTATATATTTAAAGAGGTCTTCAAGACCTTTATTTTCGGCATCTGTGCCTTTTCTGCCGTGTTTATCGGCTCCGGCACATTGTTCCGCATAGCACAGTATATTACAGAGTATGGCGCATCTGTCACCTCTGTTATCAAGATTTTTGTACTCAGCCTGCCGGGAGTGGTCATCTGGACATTTCCTATGTCCATGCTGCTGGCAAGCCTGCTGACCATCGGCAGATTGTCAGGCAACAGCGAGATTACCGCCATGAAATCCTGTGGCATCAGTTTTTACCGCATTGCCACACCGGCTATTGTCCTGGGTGCCTTTGTCAGCGTTTTTGCGGTAGGTTTCAATGAGTATGTGGTGCCTTGGTCCAATGAGGCATACAGCAATGTGCTGGAGTATGAGATCAAGGGCAATTTGTCCCCTCAGTCCCAGGAGCACATCATCATCAAGGAAATCAAGCAGGGCAAGATTGAAAAGCTGGTATACGCCCGTCAGTTTGTGGCAGAGTCCAATACCATGGAAGGGATTGCCATGCAGTCCTTTGAGCAGGGCGAGCTGAAGCATGTGGAGAACGCAGAGTATGCCGAATGGAAGGACAATATGTGGACCATGCACAACGGCATGATTTATGATGTGGCAGATGGCAAGAGCCAGCATACCATGCGGTTTGATACTCAGGTGCTGCCTATCAATGAAAGCCCGCGGCAGATTGTGCAGTCGCAGAAGAAGCCTGAGGAAATGACCATGAAGGAGCTCAGTGAGCAGATTGGCATCATGAAGTCCCAGTATGTGAACACAAGCAAGCTGGAGACGGAGCTGCATCAGCGCATGACCATCCCTATGGCCAGCCTGATTTTTACGCTGGTAGGTGTGCCGTTGGGCATGCAGCCGAACCGCAACAGCTCATCTATGGGGTTTGTGATGAGCATTATCATTATATTTATCTACTATAGCCTGATGACCATGGCAGGTGCTATTGCCCAGGGAGGCATGGTAAATCCGATGCTGGCGGTATGGCTGCCGAATATTGTCGGGCTTTTGGCCGGAGGCTACCTGATGCGCCGTATGGCAAAATAAGTTGTTTTTGTAGCCGGATAGAGAAAAAGAGGTGGCTCTTATATGTATGGTGTTGTGCTGATTTTTGTGCTGATAATAACGGGGGGAGCCATTGCTTTTATTGGTGACAGGCTAGGCACCAAGGTAGGCAAGAAGAAGATGAGCATCTTCGGGCTGCGCCCCAGGCATACATCTATTTTGGTGACGATTGTGACTGGCGTGATGATTACTACCACCACCCTGGGGGTCATGAGCATCATGTCCGAAAATGTGAGGACGGCACTCTTTGGCATGGAAAAGCTGAATCGCAGCATGCAGCAGGCGAAGACCGAGCTGGCGGAGGCTTCGGCACAGCTTGCCATGGCAAAGTCTGAGCAGGATAAAATCCAGTCAGAGCTGGATGATACCAAAAAGGAGCTGTCCGGGCTGGAGGAGCAGAAGAACCGCCTGGAGGTGCAGACAGAGGAGCTGCAGGCTGTCAACGGCAGGCTGGAAAGCTCCAATCAGCTTCTGACTGCTAATAATCAGGAACTTTTGCAGAAAAGCGACAAGCTGACCCGCATCAACAATATTCTTGAGGAGGGCAATGAAAGGCTCAGCAAGAATAACTCCGAGCTTTATCAGATTAACCGGGAGCTGACTACCGGCATCCAGATTATGCGGGAGGGCTCCATCGCCTTTCAGGCCGGGGAAACCCTGGCAGGAGGGATTATTCAGGGCAAGCGTAGCGTGGATGATATTCACAATGATATGGGCAGGCTCCTGGATATGGCAAGGTATACTGTCAGCCGCAAGCTGGGCAGCGAGGCCAAGGAGAATGAGAAGGATATTTGGATTTACCAGCCTGAGTTCGAGGAGGCTGCCAAGTATATTTCTGAGCACGAGGGCGAGTTCGTGGTGCGCATCGTGGCGGCAGGCAACCTGATTCAGGGTGAGGCGGTAGCCACCAATCTGCAGCTTTTTGCCAACAAGACTGTATATAAGGACGGCGATCTGCTGGTGGAAAAGAAGGTCAGCTTCAATCCTGCAAACGGTGCGGAGCTGGAGGCAGTGCTGACCAGCTTCCTGTCCGATGTAAATCACAAGGCTACCTCGGACGGCATGATTCCTGATGCGGTGAATGGCTCCGTGGGCGTGGTGGATGCCGAGCAGATTTACAGCCTGATGGGGCAGCTGCAAAAGAGCAGCGGCAGCGCTATTATTTCTGCCTTTGCTGATGGCATCACGGATATTGTAGGACCCCTGCGCATCAAGCTGAAGCTGGCAGGGACAGGTATTTTGCCATGAGGGGGCTGACAGCCGGGCTGGATCCCGGCAGGGACAAGTGCGGCCTGGCTGTAGTGGATGAAAAGGGGGGCTGCCTCTTTCATCAGGTAGTGCCGACACCGGCGCTAGAGAAGCATTTGCAGCGGCTATACGCAGAGTATGGCTTTTCCCTGCTGGTCATGGGCAACGGCACCACCAGCAAGAAGGCGGCGCAGCGTGTCAGGGCTGTCCTGCCGGAGACAGAGCTGGCCGTTGTGGATGAGTACAGGACCACCGATGCGGCACGGGAGGAATACTGGCGCATATATCCTCCTGCCGGGTGGCGCCGCCTGGTGCCAAGGGGGATGCTGGTGCCGCCGGAGCCGGTGGATGACCTGGCGGCGCTGATACTGGCGAGAAGATATGTATTGCAGCAGTGAGGCTGCTGTGATGGTTCATAATATGTATTAGGACAAGGAGAGTGCTGTATGGCAGAACCGCAGAAAAGGCCTGAGTGGCATGAATACTTTCTTGATATAGCAAAGGCAGTAGGCAGGCGTTCCACCTGCCTGCGTCGTCGTTATGGGGCAATTATTGTTAAAGACAAGATTATCATCAGCACCGGCTACAATGGTGCGCCACGGGGCGAGGCAAACTGCATTGACACCGGCATGTGCGAGCGTGAGCGGCTGCATGTGCCCAAGGGGCAGAACTACGAGCTGTGCGTGGCAGTCCATGCGGAGCAGAACGCCATCATTAATGCGGACCCTGACAAGATGCAGGGGGCAACGGCGTATATTGTGGGCTACAATGCAGACGGCACCCTGGCATCCGGCAAGCCATGTCTTTTGTGCCGCCGCATGCTGAGGAACGCCATGCTGGCAAAGGTGATTTATCTGGAAACAGATGGCAGTATTGTGGAAACAACTCCGGAGGAGATTAGGTAAATTATGTTGACAGTTGCAGATAGCTGGGGTAAAATTGGTGTTTGAGAAAGTGGGTGAAAAAATATGCCGAATTATATTTGGGCATTTTTGATTGCACTGATTGTTGCCCTGGCTGTTACACCGGGCGTGATTGTGCTGGCTGGCAAGACCGGTGCTATGGATGCGCCTGATGCCAGGAAGGTTCACAAGGGGCCTATGCCGCGGATTGGCGGTTTGGCTATTTATGTTGGCTTTATGGCGGCTATGGCTGCTATGCTGAATTTTGGTGATTTGCCGCCGGAGGTGGCAAATGGCGTGAAGGGACTGCTGATTGGCGGTACTTTGATTGTGCTGATTGGCCTGATTGATGATTACAAAAATCTGCCGGCCAAGGTAAAGCTGCTGGGGCAGATTGCGGCAGCATGCGTAGTGGTTTATTTTGATGTCAGGATTGATTTCATTACGGATCCTTTTGGGGATTTTCTGTATCTGGAATATCTGGCGGCACCTGCCACGGTGTTCTGGATTGTGGGGCTGACCAACACTGTAAATCTCATTGATGGACTGGACGGCCTGGCAGCCGGGGTGGCGGTAATTGCCTCCATCACGATTTTTCTGGTGGCACTGCAGCAGGAGGTCATGGTGGTTGCCCTGTTTACGGCAGCCCTGGCAGGCTCTGCTCTGGGATTTTTGCGGTACAACTTCAATCCTGCCAGGATTTTCATGGGGGATACGGGCAGCATGTTCCTGGGTTTTATCTTAGCCGGGATTTCCGTGATTGGTGCCGTGAAGTGCGCGGCAACTATCGCTTTGATTGTGCCTATCCTGGCACTGGGGGTGCCGATTATGGACACTGCCTTTGCCATTATCCGCCGCTACCGGGGCGGTGTGCCTATTTTCAAGCCTGACAAGGGGCATCTCCATCATCGCCTTTTGGATTTGGGCTTTTCCCAGAAGCAGGCGGTGCTTTTGATGTACGTTATCAGTGCGCTCCTGGGGCTTAGTGCAGTTGTCCTGAATGAGGTCTCCGGCAGCATGTCCATTGTGATTGTAGTATGTGTGCTGCTGGTGGTGTTTCTGGGAGCGAAGAAGCTCGGTATTTTCAGATTAAAGACGAAATAATTCAGCGTAGAGAGGGGTTTATGATGGCTAAGAAGATTAAGGTCATGACTGTGTTCGGCACCCGTCCGGAAGCAATCAAGATGGCACCTGTTGTGCTGGAGCTGGCGAAGCATCCTGACAAGATTGTGCCTGTGGTAACTGTTACTGCCCAGCATAGGGATATGCTGGACCAGGTTCTGAATCTGTTTCAGATTAAGCCTGACCATGATTTGGATATTATGGCAGCCGGGCAAACCCTGTTTGATATTACCTCCAGGGCCATGATGGGGCTGGACAAGGTATTGCAGGAGGAGAAGCCGGATATCGTGCTGGTGCATGGTGATACTACCACTACCTTTGCCGGTGCGCTGGCATCCTACTACCATCAGGTTTCCGTAGGCCATGTGGAGGCAGGGCTCCGCACCCACAACAAGTATTCTCCGTTCCCGGAGGAAATGAACCGCAAGCTGACCGGCTCTATTGCTGATTTGCATTTTGCCCCGACGGATACCTCAGAGCAGAATCTTTTGGCTGAGTCCGTGGACAGCGAGAGGATTTTTGTGACCGGCAATACTGTCATTGATGCCCTGCACAAGACTGTTAATGATGATTTCCAGTTTGAGGATGAGGTGCTGCAGGGTATAGACTTCAAGAATAAGCGGATTGTGCTCCTGACAACTCATCGCCGGGAAAACCTGGGCGAGCCTATGCGCCATGTGTACAGGGCTATGCGCCGCCTGGTGGATGAGTTCGAGGATGTGGAAATCGTTTTCCCTGTGCATAAGAACCCGAAGGTACGGGAGGTAGTGCAGGAGGAGCTGGGCGGTCTTGCCAAGGTGCACCTGATTGACCCTCTGGACTATGAGCCTTTTGCCAACCTGATGCACAGGTCCCACCTGATTCTGACCGATTCCGGCGGGGTGCAGGAGGAAGCTCCTGCCCTGGGCAAGCCGGTGCTGGTGCTCAGGGATACCACCGAGCGGCCTGAGGCGGTGGCGGCAGGCACAGTAAAGCTTATCGGCACTGATGAAAAGGTTGTCTACGATGAGGCAAAGCTGCTGCTTACTGACAGGGATGAGTACAGCCGCATGTCCGAGGCATGCAACCCTTATGGAGATGGCAAGGCTTCCCAGCGTATTATTCAGGCTATCCTCTATCATTATGGACTGGCAGAGGAAAAGCCGGAAGCCTTTGTAGCAAAGTAAAATTTGCAGAAAATAAAATATGTGCGCATGTGCGTTTTGTACATTTTTTACATCGGGTGTGTCAGGTGCATTTGATGCATTTGATGTGTTTAATGTATTTAATGTATTTGTGCACTCTGTTCAGACTTTATATGGACGGGGTGCGGCATGTGCCTCAAGAAACACGCTCTCGCTCTTAGTTGTGCCTAGCGGATGCTAAGCTCACGCTTCACCTTCGGTTCGCGTATTGCTAAGCACCGAGGCACAACAAAGGTGTTCTTGAAGGCACACGCCGCACCCTGTCCTTTTTTGTCTGAACAGATACAGCAAAATGATAGTGTGAAAATATTGCCCGTTACATCACAGTAGTTAATATTATTCTGCTGTGGTGTATTTTTATTACATGTATATTGTATTTTTAGAAATATGTCGTATGTCAATTGACTTGCCCAATTACAAGTGAGATAATAATATTAGGTGCTGTATATGTTTTATTTTTCAAATGTTAGAATATTCAAGTATCATGCGAGGTGATATAGGGGGCTTTTTTCAGGTGTCATAATTTTTGGTTCTTAGGGGTGGTGAATATGGATTTACGCAGGAAATTTTTTCTGTTGTCCGGACTGGCAGGGCTGTTTATGGCGGTTATTTCCGTGATCGGCTTCTATACGGCATATACCAATCTGGAGAGCAGCGTGGAAAAGGAATTTGAGGCGGTGGTTGCTGCCAGCACCAATGACATGGATGGCTGGCTCCGCAGCAAGGGTATGGCAGCTGTACACACAGCCAGCATGCTGGAATCCCTGCAGGGCAATCCGGCTCAGCAGCTTAGGGAAGTGCTGGGAACGGCCGCCAATGACAAGGAGATACTGGATATTTCCTATGGCAGCGAGGATGGCAGATTTTTGTGCTATCATGATGGTGATATTACGGCGGAGCTGGATCCCCGTACCCGTGACTGGTACAAGGATACCAGGCAGCTGAATTCAGGTGACCTGCTGGTAACGGAGGCTTACCAGGACGGCAGCTCCAAAAAAATGGTTGTTACAGCAGCTACGCCTGTAAAGCCAGGTGGCAGCTTTATTGGTGCTGTTTGTGCAGATGTAACGCTGGACACCTTGCAGCAGCAGGCAGCTAGCATGAAGTATCGTGGCGAAGGCGATAGCTATGTTATTGAGCCAAACGGCAATGTGCTGGCAGCAGACCGGCAGGAGCTGGTTATGAATAATATCAGCGAGGCCGATGGCATCGGCGTGCACTTCAAGGAAATGCTGGAAAATAAGCAAGGTGTTTTCTTTGCTGATATAAATGGCACGGACAAGGTAATTGCTTATGCCACCATGCCTGTCAGCGGCTGGATTACCTGTGTCAGCGTTGATGAGGCGTTTGTATTTGACGCTGTAAACACTATGAAGCTGATTTATTCCCTGCTGACTTTGGCGGGAATTTTGCTGACGGTTGCTATGTGCCTGAAGATGTCGGCAAAGATTACCGGTGCTGTGCTGGAGCTGAAGAATCATGCTGAGCAGCTGTCCAAGGGCAATCTGCACATGGATAATGTGGTTATAGATTCTGAGGATGAAATCGGCCATCTGGCACAATCCTTTAATGCCATGAGCGATAATCTGCGCAAGCTGATTACCAAGATGGCAAGCACCTCGGAGCAGGTGGCAGCATCTTCGGAGGAGCTGACAGCCAATGCCAGCCAGTCTGCAGAGAGTGCTGTCCAGGTGGCAGATACTGCCGGCGAGGTAAGCAAAAACATGGATATTCAGCTGGATGATATCGACAAGGCAAAGAAAAATGTGGATTCAGTGTTCAATGATGTCAGCAATATGGCAGCCAAGGCAAAAACAGTTACTCAGGCATCCAGTGATACGGCAGCTGCAGCTCAGGAAGGTTCCCGGCTGATGGATGAGGCTATTCTCCGCATGGGGGAGATTGAGAAAAATGTTATGGCATCGGCAGCTATGGTCAGGAAGCTGGGGGAAAATTCCCAGGCTATCGGTCAGATTGTGGAGGCGATTTCCTCAATTTCCGACCAGACAAACCTGCTGGCACTGAATGCGGCAATTGAGGCGGCACGGGCTGGCGAGGCAGGCAGAGGCTTTGCCGTAGTAGCAGAGGAAGTCCGCAAGCTGGCAGCTGAGTCCCAGAGCTCTGCCGAGGAAATCAGAAATCGCATTGGCAGTATTCAGGCTGATACGCAGGAAACAGTGGATGCCATGGAAAAGGGTACCAGCGAGGTGGTGGATGGCACCAAGGCTATTCGCCAGGTCGGTGCTCAGTTCCAGGGAATTCTGGATATGGTGAACGATATCCAAAAGCAGATGGCGGAAATTCAGTCTTCTGTAGATACAGTATCCAATGGTGCTACGGAAATCGTGCAGGCGGTGGATGAAATTGACAGCATCAGCCGCAAGACGGCAGATAATACCAAGGTTATTTCCAGTGAGACGGAGCAGCAGTCGGCTTCCAACGAGGAGATTGCGGCAGCATCCAAGTCACTGGCAGACCTTGCCATGGAAATGCAGGAGGCTATCGGCAAATTCCGCGTCTAGGAATGCAATATCGTGTGCATTAAATATTGAGTCATGTGGCGTGACTTGAATTTGATATGGATGTAACGCGGGATAAATAGCGATTTATCATTTTGTGGTATCTGTTCAGACCAAGAGAGGGACAGGTGCGGCATGTACCCAAAGAAAACCTTTGTTGTACCTCGGTGCTTAGCGAGTCGCGAGCCGCCAGGCGAAGCGAGAGCTTAGCATCCGCTAGGTACAACGAGGAGCGAGAGCGGGTTTTCTATGGGTACTGCCGCTGCCTGTCCCTTTTTATGTCTGAACAGAGTGCAGATTAATGCAAATTAATGCAGATTGCATAGTGTATATCACACAAAATTTCATGGCACACATTACAGAATTTCAACTTTCATACATCCATAATGGCAAAGTAAAATTCCCCTAAATTATTTTTAAAATTTATGCTTTAGCAGTGTATTGTTAGCAAAATTTATGGTATAATGTCATGGTCAATGGGCAAATTACTTTGTCCGCTGATTTAAATAATATTCAAACGATGACGATATTTCGTCGGAGGAGGAATATGAGGGAAATTTTATTGACAGGTACCAGGCAGCTGCTGAAGGCGCTGGCGGTCTGTACCCTGCTGTGCGCAAGCACCCTGTGGGGCATGGGCAGGCCGGAGCTTTTAGGCGGTTTGATGGCAGGCTATGCCACAGGGCTGGTCTGGTATGGCGTAATGTTTGGCAGGCTGTGGCGCAGTGCGGATATGACTGTGTCTCAGGCAAAGCAGCAGGTGGTGGTAGGAGCCATTTTGCGGCTCTTGCTGATGGGAGCTGTGTTCTGGGCGGCAATTCAGGTGTCCTTTGGGCAGTTTCTTGCTACGGTGGCAGGCTTCGGCATTGTCTATGTGCTGGGCATGGTGCTCCTGATGCTGGCAAACAGGAAGCTTTTTCGCCAATAAAATGTCATGAAATTTCAAGGGGTGTGACAGTCGCTGCCCTGCAAGACAGCGCACTGCACCAAAAAGGAGGTAGAGGTATATGCACGAAATTGGTGTTCGCGAAACAGTGCAGTTTGCCGGCCTGACCTTCAATTGGGAAACCTTGGTGATGACCTGGATTACCATGGCAATCGTTATTTTGATTGCTTTTTTGGCCTCCAGGAGTCTCAAGCTGGTGCCGACAGGCGCCCAGAATGTAGTTGAGATGCTCATCGTCTGGCTCCGCGAGCAGGTACACAACAACCTGGGAACCAGAGGCGATTTTTTGACGCCTTTGATCGTTACCCTGTTCCTGTTCCTGGTGATTTCCAACTGGCTTGGTCTGGTGCCTAGGATGGCATCACCGACAAATGATCTGAACACCACACTGGGGCTTGCTCTGCTGATGGTACTCATTGTCCATGTTCTCGGCATCTACATGAAGGGAATGCACTACATCAAGCATTTCTTCCAGCCGGTAGCGCCTTTCGTGGTCATCAACGCCATCGAGGAGGTAGCAAAGCCTATCACCCTGTCCTTCCGTCTATTCGGCAACATCATGGCAGGTGAGATTCTCATCATCATCCTGCTGAAGCTGGTGCCAATCTGGATGCCGATACCATCTGTGGTATGGCTGGCCTTCAGTATCTTTATCGGCGGAGTTCAGGCATTCATCTTCACCAGCCTGTCCCTGGCTTACTTAGCCAACGCGGTCAAGGAAAGTGAAGAATAGTAGTTCCCATTTCAGTTATTATTTATTGATTTACTTAGAGGAGGATTTTTCTAATGGAAAACGCAATTATGGTAGCAGCCGCTCTGCTGGGCGCAGGTATTACTATGGGTTTGGCAGCAATTGGTGCCGGTCTCGGCGATAGCCTTGTAGCAAGCAAGTTCATCGAGGGCCTGACTCGTCAGCCTGAGGCAAAGAACGTACTGTTCACCAACACCCTGATTTCTATCGGTCTGGTAGAGTCCATGGCAATTATCGCAACCGTTATTGCCCTGATCATGCTCTTTGCAAATCCACTCATCAAATAAGAAAGCTATTTGTGGTGTGATTTTTAGAGGAGGCAATAGAATTGATAGATATTAATGCAACACTGGTTGCTCAGATGCTGAACTTCTTGATTCTGGTTGTCGTTCTCCGTTTGGTTGCCTACAAGCCGATTGTAAAGATGCTGGAGGAACGCTCCCAGCGTATTGCCGGCAGCATCAAAAAAGCTGATGAGGATGCAGCAGCTGCCGAAGCTACCCTGAAGGAGTACAAGGCACAGCTTGCCACCGCACGCACCAAGGCCCAGGAAATTATGGACAAGGCCGAGAAGCGCGCCCAGGACGAGCATGCTGAGAAAATCCAGGCAACTCAGGCTGTAATCAAGCAGATGAAGGAGAATGCCGAAGAGCAGATTCAGCGGGAGCGTGCCCAGGCTGTGGAGGTATTGAAGGGGCAGATGGTAGCCCTGTCAATGGCCGCAGCTCAGAAGATTGTTTCCAAGAATATGGATGCTGCTGAAAACGAAGCTCTTGTCAGCGAATTCATTGAACAGCTGGACAAGAACAAGATTGGTGATTTGCCATGCTAAATATACAGCTTGCCCGTAAATACGGGATGGCAATTTTTGAGATTGCCCAAGACGAAAAGAAGCTTGAGAAATACGGCAAGGAGCTTGACGAGGTAAGCCAGGCTGTTTTTTCCCAGGCTGAACTGAAGGACTTCCTGACAAATCCGCAGATACAGCCCCAGGACAAGAAAGAGGTGCTCCTGAAGCTCCTCAAGTCCCAGGTTTCACCTTTGATGATGAACTTTCTGCTTCTGCTGGTTGACAAGCGCCGCATGGGGCTGCTAGAGGCCATTAACGACTGCTATCAGGAGCTGTCCAACAAGGCACAGGGTATCATCATTGCCGATGTTACCACTGCTTATGACCTGAAGGCAGAGCTGAAGGCTCGCCTGAGCAGCAAGCTGGAGTCCGTAACCGGCAAAAAGGTTGCGCTCCGTACCCACAATGAC
This sequence comes from Anaerovibrio slackiae, assembly GCF_009695585.1. Classification (GTDB taxonomy): domain Bacteria; phylum Bacillota; class Negativicutes; order Selenomonadales; family Selenomonadaceae; genus Anaerovibrio; species Anaerovibrio slackiae. The sequence continues at coordinate 134,488 of NZ_VUNR01000004.1, read as the reverse complement.
AAGTCCATCATCGGCGGCATTGTGGTAAAAATCGGTGATACCCGCATTGACGGCAGTGTTGCCGGCCGCTTGCAGGCTCTCAAGGCTGAATTAATGGCAAGTAATTGATAAAATTGGGGTGACAGCGAAGTATGAAAATGAATCCGGAAGAAATAACTGCCATCATCAAAGATCAGATCAAGAATTATGCTGTTGATCTGAATGTTGATGAGGTTGGCACTGTTATCGAAATCGGTGACGGCATCGCCCATATCCACGGCCTGAACAAGGCTATGGCAGGTGAGCTGCTGGATTTTGGTAACAATATATATGGCCTGGTTCTGAACCTGGAGCAGGATAACGTCGGTGCCGTTATTCTCGGTGGCGAGACCGAGATTAAGGAAGGTGCCGAGGTAAAGAGAACCGGCACTATCATGCAGGTTCCAGTAGGCGAGGCCATGATTGGCCGCGTAGTAGATGCCCTGGGCCGTCCTATTGATGGCAAGGGTCCTATCAACACTACGGAAACCCGTCCTGTAGAGTTCAACGCTCCTGGTATTGCAGACAGAATGTCTGTACATGAGCCTCTGCAGACCGGTATCAAGGCACTGGATGCCCTGGTACCAATCGGCCGCGGCCAGCGCGAGCTGATTATCGGTGACCGCGGTACTGGTAAGACTGCGATTGCTGTAGATACCATTCTGAACCAGAAGGGCCAGAACTGTATCTGCATTTATGTGGCTATCGGTCAGAAGGCTTCTACCGTAGCCCGTGTAGTAAAGAATCTTGAGGATGCAGGCGCCATGGAGTATTCCATCGTGGTAGCTGCTACCGCTGCTGAGTCTGCGCCTTTGCAGTACCTGGCTCCTTATGCCGGTGTTGCCATGGCTGAGTATTTCATGTACAAGAAGAACGAGCAGGGCCAGGGCGGTCACTGCCTCTGCGTATACGATGACCTGACTAAGCACGCAGCTGCATACCGTGCTATGTCCCTGCTGCTCCGCAGGCCGCCAGGACGTGAGGCATATCCGGGCGATGTATTCTATTTGCATTCCCGCCTTTTGGAGCGCGCTGCAAAGCTGTCTGATGACCTGGGTGCAGGCTCTATTACTGCCCTGCCAATCATCGAGACTCTGGCAGGCGACCTTTCCGCCTACATTCCAACTAACGTAATTTCCATTACTGATGGCCAGATCATGCTGGAGACCGATGCTTTCTATTCCGGTATCCGTCCTGCTATCAGCGTAGGCTTGTCCGTATCCCGTGTAGGCGGTTCTGCCCAGATCAAGGCTATGAAGCAGGTTGCAGGTACCATGCGCCTGGATTTGGCACAGTACCGCGAGCTGGCAGCTTTCTCCCAGTTTGCATCTGACCTGGATGCCGCTACCAAGGCACAGCTGGACCGCGGTGTCCGCATGGTTGAGACCTTGAAGCAGGCCCAGTATTCCCCTATGTCCGTTGAGGACCAGGTACTGGTAATCTTCACGGCTGTTCGTGGCTACCTGACCGATATTCCTGTGGAGAAGGTTGTTACCTTCCAGACAGACTATATCAAGTTCATGCACAACGAGCATCCTGAGATTGGTGCGAAGATTGCGGAGCAGAAGAAGCTGGATGATGCTTTGGAAGCCGCTATTTCCAAGTCTATTGAGGAATTTAAGGAAACCGTAACATATAAAATGGCATAAGGCAGCGAGGTGATTTTATTTGGCTAGTTTACAGGATATACGCCGTCGTATCAAGAGCGTAAAGAGTATTCAGCAAATCACAAATGCTATGAACATGGTAGCAACCTCCCGTTTGCGCCGGGCAAAGGAGGCGGCTGTTGCCAACAAGCCTTATGCAGATAAAATGGCACAGGTAGTATCGGATATTGCCGCCAATGCCGGGGATTTTTCCCATCCGCTGCTGGAGAAGCGTACTGAGGGCAAGCGCCTCATCCTGGTGCTGGCTTCCGACAAGGGACTGGCTGGCGCCTATGCCAGCAACGCCTTCAAGGAGGCTGTGGCACAGGTGGAGGACAAGGCGTCTACGGAGATTGTTGCCGTGGGCCGCAAGACAGATACCTTCTTCAGGAATCGCAGCTATGATGTGGTTAAGTCCTATGCAGGCATCAGCGAGCGTCCTTCCTACGAGCATGCCAAGGAGATTGCCAATGACCTTATCAGCCGCTTTGCTGATGGCGAGGTCAAGGAAATCTACATGGTATATACCCGTTTTGTGTCGGCTATCAGCTGCGTGCCGGAAACCGTCAAGCTCCTGCCTTTCAGCGATTTGGCAGGGGAGGGCGGCTCCCATGCAGAGTACATCTATGAGCCAAGTGCCGCCGAGGTGCTGGGCTTCATGCTGCCGCAGTATCTGGTTACTACAATCTATGCCGCTCTTTTGCAGTCAGCAGCCAGCGAGCTCAGTTCCCGCATGAACGCTATGAGCAACGCTACTGACAATGCACAGGAGCTTATCGCAAAACTTGATTTGCATTATAACAAAGTTCGTCAGGCCAACATTACCCGCGAGATTACTGAAATCGTGGGTGGTGCTGAGGCACTGAAATAAGGGGGTTTACCATTGGCAAAGGGTAAAGTCGTACAGGTAATCGGACCTGTCGTAGATATTGAATTTCCAGCAGGCCAGCTGCCGGAAATCCTCAATGCAGTTACAATCCAGGGTAAAGCCGGCGATGTGAACATTGACTTGGTAGTAGAGGTTATGCAGCATCTGGGTGACTCCGTTACCCGCTGCATCGCCATGAGCTCTACTGATGGTCTTACACGCGGTATGGAGGCTGTTGATACCGGCGCGCCTATCAAGGTGCCGGTTGGTGACGCCTGCCTTGGTCGAGTATTTAATATTCTTGGTCAGACTGTTGACCACAATCCTGCCCCTGTTGGCAACGAGGAGTTCTGGCCGATTCATCGTCCAGCTCCAAAGTTTGATGAGCAGGAAACTTCCACCCAGATTCTGGAGACCGGCATCAAGGTCGTTGACCTGATTGCGCCTTACTCCCGCGGTGGTAAAATCGGTCTGTTCGGCGGTGCCGGTGTAGGCAAGACCGTACTTATCATGGAGCTTATCCATAACATCGCTACCCAGCACGGCGGTTATTCCGTATTTGCCGGTGTAGGCGAGCGTACCCGTGAGGGTAATGACCTGTGGTCCGAGATGACCGAGTCCGGCGTTATCGACAAGACTGCGCTGGTATACGGTCAGATGAACGAGCCGCCAGGAGCCCGTATGCGCGTGGCACTGACCGGCCTGACCATGGCTGAGTATTTCCGTGATGTGCAGGGCCAGGACGTGCTGCTGTTCATCGATAACATTTTCCGTTTCATTCAGGCTGGTTCCGAGGTATCCGCACTGCTGGGCCGTATGCCTTCCGCAGTAGGTTATCAGCCTACCCTGACCACCGATATCGGTGCGCTGCAGGAGCGTATTACCTCCACCAAGAAGGGTTCCATCACTTCCGTACAGGCCGTATATGTGCCGGCGGATGACCTGACTGACCCTGCACCTGCCGGAACATTTACCCATCTGGATGCAACCACTGTACTTTCCCGTCAGATTGCCGAGCTGGGTATTTATCCTGCTGTGGACCCGCTGGACTCCACCTCCCGTATCCTGGACCCGAATGTTATCGGCCAGGAGCATTATGAGGTAGCCCGCGGCGTGCAGGCTGTGCTGCAGAAGTACAAGGAGCTGCAGGATATCATCGCTATTCTGGGTATGGAGGAGCTGTCCGACGAGGATAAGCTGACTGTTGCCCGTGCCAGAAAGATACAGCGTTTCCTGTCCCAGCCGTTTGCCGTAGCAGAGGTATTTACCGGCACTCCTGGTAAGTATGTAGAGCTGCGTGACACTATCCGCGGCTTCAAGGAAATTCTTGAGGGCAAGTATGATGACCTGCCGGAGGCTGCCTTCTACATGGTGGGCGGCATCGAGGAAGTTATTGCAAAGGCGGAGCAGCTGAAGAAGGAGGGCTAATCAATGGCTACTATCAAGCTAGAGATTGTATCTCCTGACAAGGTTGTTTACTCAGCCGATATAAATATGCTGATTGTCCGTTCCACAGCCGGTGAGCTGGGCATCCTGCCTCATCATGCGCCGCTGGTAACAGGCCTGGTGCCTCATGCCATGCGTGTCAAGATTGGCAGCAACGAGTCCCTGATTGCCGTGGCTGGCGGCTTTATGGAGGTGCAGCCGGAAAAGATTACCGTGCTGGCTTCTGCTGCCGAGCTGCCTGTGGAGATTGATGTGCTGAGAGCCCAGAAGGCTTATGACCGTGCCAGGAAGCGCCTGGAGGAGTTCAAGAACTGCACTTCTTCCGCTGAGTGCCCTGTGGACGGCCAGCGGGCCGAGGCTGCCCTGCATCGCGCCATGGCGCGTCTGACTGCTTCCGGCAACCCGGTGGCATAACGGTACATAATGCAAAAAAATAGGCTATTTCAGCCTATAATATAGCAGTTAAGTCGCAGTACGGAAGCATGATACTCCCATACTGCGACTTTTTAAATTTCGGTTTGTCGTAGTGCTGGTTTGTTACTTCGTGCATATACTGACGTAATTTGATACTTCGCGGACTCTGTTCAGATTAAAGTGGGATGGTCTACGGCAGTGCCCTCAGAAACACGCTCTCGCTCCTAGTTGTGCCTAGCGGATGCTAAGTTCTCGCTTCGCCTGACGGCTCGCGAATCACTAAGCACCGAGGCACAACAAAGGTTTCTGATGGCACATGCCGCAACCCATCCCTTTCTTGTCTGAACAGATACAACAAAATAATACCACGATATTCAGTTAGTATGAAGCTGTAGCAGCTAATCCTGCTTTACGAGCAAGCCTGAAAAGGAGGAGCCGGGAGGCTGACGAAACTTGCTACTGCCGACCGTTGTATAAACTGAAATTTACATTATTGTTTTGGGTTGTATTCAACTATCTTAATTCCCTTGTGCTGGTTCAGGTCAATAACATTGTCCTGGTCGATGCGTACCAGCGGATGCTCGGCAAAGTCATGAGGATAGTTGATGATAGTACCGGCAAGACCGTTGTTCAGCACTACGGTAGAGCCCAGGAAGGCATCCTTGATGCGCTTCAGGATTGCCACGCTGATAGTAGGGTCCAGCTTGGTGTACATCTGCTCCGTGATTTTGGCAATGGCCGTAAAAGGAGTCTGGCGCACAAAGCCCTCTCGTTCAGTGGTGATATTGTCGTACAAATCAGCAATGGCAATAATCCTTGCATACTCATGAATTTCTTCCCCTTTGGTGGCAAAAGGGAAGCCGCTGCCGTCCATGCATTCATGGTGCTGCAGTGCCGCCAGCTTGACGCCCTCAGGAATCTTCTTGTTTTCATTCAGCAGGTGGGAGCCGTCAATAGTATGCTGCATATAACGCTCAAAATCCTCACCATTCAAGGTTTCTACCCGGCGTGACTGCAGGCGTGGCGGAAACTTTGTCTTGCCGATATCATGCAGAAAACCGGCAAGAATCAGCTCATTGACCACGCTGGCCTTCTTGTACATCCATTTGCCGATGACACCGGCAAGGATGGAAACACGCATGGAATGGTTATACAGGTCATCAGCCATGTGGTTAAGTCCGTACAGGTAGTCAATAACACCGCTCTGCTTGGACATTGGGGCAAGGGAATCCTGCACCAATGTCTGGGTTTTCTCCACTGGGATTTCTCCGTTGTTGGTAGTTGCTTCAAAAATGTTGTTGACCTCGCGGATAACCTCCCTGTATTCAGCCGCAAAGGCGTTGCTGCGGTTGAATATGGTCATGACAGACTGATAATTCGGGCTGAGCTCGTACTCATCCTTGACATAGACCTGCGGGATATTCAGAAAACTGAGCCTGGTAATGTGTGCCTTGGTCAGCAGGGTGTTCTCTGAAAGAATGACAACCATATCATCGTTGACAACGGTACGGGCTAGTTCCATACCTGCCTGCAGCTGGCCGACTGTTAGAGCTTTCATAATGGAATCTCCTTTTCTACTTGCTATATATGTATATATCGTATATTGTATTAGACATTTATATATAATATCCTATCATATTTGGAGAAAAAAAATAAGGGGACATAAGTAGTGGAATGTCTCCTTATTTTTGACTAGTTTTTATTTGACAGTCCCTGCTGCAAAAACGGTGACGGATTTCCATGTTTCATCCTTCTTCAGGATTGGCTGCGGAAATTCCGGATGGGCAGGGGAGTTGGGATAATACTGGGTTTCCAGGGCAAAGCTGCTGCGCTTTCCGTAGCTTATGCCCCCCTTGCCAGGCGTGCCGTCAAGGAAATTGCCGCTATAGAACTGCAAGCCAGGCAGGTCCGTATAGACAGTCAGGCTGATGCCGCTCTTGTCTCCCTCTGCATAGGCAGCTTTGTGAAGGCTGGTTTCCTTTTGGTCACTGAGAATCCAGTTGTGGTCGTAGCCTGCACCCCACTGCAGCTGCTGGAAACTGTCATCAATGCGCTCACCGATGGCAGTCAGCTGGCGAAAATCCATAGGTGTGCCTGCCGCCTGGTAGATTGTGCCATTTGGCAGGGACTCTGCATCAGCTTCCGTCAGGCGGTCAGCGAAAATCTGCAGCCTGTGCCCGAGGATGCTGCCATCCTGGCAGCCGTTCAGGTTGAAATAGCTGTGGTTGGTCAGGTTGCAGATGGTATCCGCATCGGAAAATGCCTCATAAGAAATCCTCAGTGCGTTGTCCTCAGTCAGCTCGTAGGTCACATGCACCTTGAAATTGCCCGGGAAGCCGCCGTCCCCGTCCGGGCTGAAATAGGTCATTACCAGCTTGCCCTCCTGCTCAGCCGCCCCCCACAGCTGGCAGTGAAAGCCCCGGCTGCCGCTGTGGAGGCTGTTGGTTTGGCGTGGCCCGTCATTTGCCTCCAGCTGATAATCAGTGCCATTTATAGTAACCCTGGCATGCTGGATGCGGTTGGCGTGGCGTCCTACGATGGCCCCCATGTAAAAGGCTTCGGCTTCGTAGCCTGCGGCATCGTCAAAGCCCCGCACAATATCCTGCATTTTGCCATTTTTGTCAGGTACCAGGAAGCTCTGAAGCCTTGCACCGTAGGTAATGATGCCGGCACTGGCGCCGCTGCTATTTTTCAGCCTGTAGAGATAAACCATGCTGCCGTTTTGCAGCCTGCCAAATTCAGATTTTGTGATTTCTGCCATAAAGAATCCCCTCTTTTGCCTTTAATGTCGAAAAAATCTCCTACTCTGACTATACCACGGGGAAGGCAGGGTAGTCAAAAAAAATAGTGAAAACTGAAATGGTTTTCATGCTATGAAAATCCCCTGATACCGGTAGGAAGGTCTGTGTGCCATTTTTCACCTGATATAGCATGGAAAAAGGGCTTCCAGCAAGCTGTGCACGATGGCACAGCTTTGTTCAAAAAACTTACAAAAATAAAATGTGCACGGACACAAAAAGTTATTGACAAGCTATTTAAAATGGAGTATTATACAGATAACGAAGATGTGAGATGAGGAAATACTAAAAAAATGGTGTATTTTCAGAATCTTTTTCTTTATGCATGACCGGACAGGAGGCAGCAAGGGGGCTTTCGTATCAGGGGTGCGGATTAAAAAAAGAGGAGGGTATGAAGGAAATTTATCCGCCATAGGGGATGGCGGATGACATGAGGGTTGTGTGAAAGACGCTTAGTGAAAAGGAGAGGTTGTTAATGAAGAAGATAATAGCGTTAGTTATCTCTATGATGATGCTACTGCTGGCTGTAGGCTGCGGTGGCGGTGATGAAAAGAAGGCTGATGGGGACAAGAAGATTACTATGGGATTTTCCCAGATTGGTGCCGAGTCTGAGTGGCGTACTGCCAACACCGAGTCAGTAAAGGAAGCAGCCAAGGCAGCAGGTATTGACCTGCAGTTCTCTGATGCCCAGCAGAAGCAGGAAAATCAGATAAAGGCTATCCGCTCCTTCATTGCTCAGGGCGTTGACGTTATTGCCTTCGTGCCAATCGTTGAGACTGGCTGGGATACCGTTCTGAAAGAGGCAAAGGATGCCAAGATTCCTGTAATCATCGTTGATCGTGACCTGAAGGTAGAGGATGATTCCCTGTATGTGGCAAAAATCGGTACCAACATGATTACCGAGGGTGAAAAGGGCTTTGAGTGGCTGGCAAAGTATGCCAACGAGAAGCAGCTTAAGCCTCGTGATGGCGGCCAGCAACTGAATATCGTTGTGCTGGAGGGCACTGTAGGCTCTACCGCAGCTCTGGGCCGTACCAAGGGCTTTAACGATGCAATGGCAGCTTCCCCTGACAAGGCTAAGTTCAACATCCTGGCTTCTCAGACCGGCGAGTTCACCCGTCAGAAGGGCCAGGAGGTTATGGAGTCCTTCCTGAAGTCCTATGGCAGCAAGATTGATATCCTGGTAGCTCAGAATGACGATATGGCTCTGGGTGCTGTACAGGCTATTGAGGCTGCAGGTCTGAAGCCTGGCAAGGATATCACCATTCTTTCCTTCGATGGCGTAAAGGGTATTTTCCAGGCTATGATTGAGGGCAAGACCAACTGCACCGTTGAGTGCAATCCTTTGCAGGGTGAGCTTCTGATGGAGACTGCCAAGAAGGTTCTTGCTGGCGAGAAGGTTGACAAGATTGTATATGTAGAGGAAGGCGTTTTCCCAGCTGAGGTTGCTGAGGCTACTCTGCCATCCCGCAAATACTGATACTGTATAAACTGCATAAAATAGCTTTCAGTGCAAGCTGAAAGGGCAGGAATGGGCCGCGCCCCGGCTCTCAGGGTCTGGGCGTGGTTTTTTATACCCGGGAATAGGCATGTTTTTGTAAGGGGGAGGATTTTTATGGCAGCAGCATTGTTGGAAATGCGGAATATTGACAAAGTATTTCCAGGTGTCAGGGCCTTGTCAAATGTTGATTTTACCCTCCATGCAGGTGAAATTCATTCACTGATGGGAGAAAATGGTGCAGGCAAATCAACCTTGGTCAAGGTGCTGACAGGTGTATATCCTAAGGACGGGGGCACAATCCACCTGAACGGCAGGGAAATTTCCCCGAAGACGCCGAAGGAGGCGCAGGAGGAGGGCATTTCCACCGTATATCAGGAGGTCAATCTCTGTCCTAACCTGACTGTGGCAGAGAACATTTTTATTGGCAGGGAGCCGCGCAGGTTTGGCTTCATTGACTGGAAGGAAGTCAACAGAAGGTCTGTCGAGCTTTTGCAGAAGCTTGATGTGGATATCGATGTAAACAAGACATTGGATAATTACCCGGTAGCAATCCAGCAGATGGTGGCTATCGCCAGAGCTGTGGATGTAGATGCTAAAATCCTCATTCTGGATGAGCCGACCTCATCCCTGAATGAAGGCGAAACAGCCAGATTGTTTAAGATTGTACGGCAGCTCCAGAAGCAGGGCATGGGCATTATCTTTATTTCTCATTTCTTAGAGCAGATTTATGAGCTTTGCGACCATATCACCATTTTGCGCAATGGCGAGCTGGTAGGCTCCTATGAGCTGGCAAAGCTGCCAAGGCTTGAACTCATCGCCAGGATGGTCGGCAAGGACCTGAATGACGTTAAGGATATGGACAAGATGGCGGAAAAGAGTGTTCCGTCAGAGGAAGTGTTTATTGAGACTGACCACGCTGCCAGCATCGGGCAGATAAAGGATGTTTCACTGCAAATCCACAAGGGCGAGGTTATCGGCTTTGCCGGTCTCCTTGGCTCCGGACGCACGGAGACAGCGGAAATGCTCTTTGGCTTGAAGGATGTAACAGGCGGCCAGCTGAAAATAAACGGCAAGGCTGAAAAGCTGGCAAATCCTATGGCTGCCATGAAGGATGGTATTGCCTTCTGCCCGGAGGATAGAAAGCTGGCAGGTATCATAGGTGATTTGACGGTACGGGAGAACATCATCCTGGCATTGCAGGCCATGGACGGCATGTTTACTCATATTCCTTACAGCGAGCAGGTGAAGCTGGCGGACCAGTTTATTGAAAAGCTGCGCATCAAGGTGTCTGACCGTGACCAGCTAATCAAGAATCTTTCCGGCGGCAACCAGCAAAAGGTAATTATCGCCCGCTGGCTTGCCACCCATCCACAGTTCCTCATTCTGGACGAGCCTACTCGCGGCATAGATGTGGGCACCAAGACGGAAATCCAGAAGATGGCGGTGGAGCTGGCAAAGACGGAGGGCATGTCCGTGGCATTTATTTCCAGCGAAATGGACGAGATGGTGCGTACCTGCTCCAAGCTGATTGTTATGAGGGATCGCAAGAAGGTGGCGGAGCTGACGGGGGAGCAGGTAAGCTCAGACGGTGTTATGCAGGCTATTGCCGGAGGTGACAACTAATGGAAAAGCTAAAGAATTTTACATCCAGCTCATTGTTTTTGCCGGTGGTTGCCCTGGCAGCCCTGCTGGTTTTCAATGGTATTTTCGTAGAGGGGTTCTTTGACATTCAGGTGACGGAGGACGGCAGGCTGTTTGGCAGAATGATTGATATTCTTACCCGTTCCAGCTCTTTGGTTATTCTTTCCCTGGGCATGACCCTGGTTATCGCCACCAGCGGCATTGATATTTCCGTAGGTGCTGTGGTAGCTATCTCCGCTGCTGTGGTCTGCACCCTGATTGGCGGCCGTGGCGATGGCGTGGCGGAAACCCCGATGCTGCTGGCAATGCTTGCCTCTGTGGGGATTGGTATCCTCTGCGGCCTTTGGAACGGCTTGCTGGTAGCCAAGTTTAAAATCCAGGCGGTAGTGGCAACCCTGATTTTGATGACTGCCGGCAGGGGTGTTGCCCAGCTTTTAACTGAGGGTCAGATTATTACTGTTTATTACAAGCCTTTTGCTTCAATTGCCGGGGTTATTCCGGGTATGCCGTTGCCGACCAATGTGTTTATCGCCCTGGCGATGGTGGCATTTGTGGCAATCGTCATGAAGAAGACCAGCATCGGGCTGTTCATCCAGTCAGTAGGCATCAACCCTACTGCTGCCAAGTATGTGGGCATCAACGTAACCATGGTGCTGTTTCTGGTGTATGCCTTTTCCGGCTTCTGCGCAGGCGTTACCGGCCTGATTGAAAGCTCCCTTATCAGGGCAGCTGATGCCAACAATGCCGGACTGAACATGGAGATGGATGCTATTCTGGCAGTGGCCCTGGGCGGTACGCTGCTTTCCGGCGGCAAGTTTTATCTGGGCGGCTCCGTTATTGGTGCCATTACTATCCAGACATTGACGACTACCCTTTACGCTCTGGGCGTATCTGCTGACCAGCTGCCGGTGGTAAAGGCGGTTGCCGTTATTGCCATCTGCCTGATTCAGTCCAGAAAGGCCAGGGTTTTGTTTGAAAAGTGGAAGAACCGCGGCGATGGGGCTGCGGCAGCTGGTGCAAAGGCGGTGAACAAGGCATGAATAAGAAGCTAGGCGAGATAATCGCATCCAAGTATTTTTCCTTCTTTGTGACTGTTATCCTGTTTGCCGTGCTGTACGGAGCAGGTATAGCCATGTACAAAGGCTTTATGAAGCCGCAGGTTTTCCTCAATCTCTTTATTGATAATGCGGCATTGATTATTGTGACTGTGGGTATAACCTTTACACTGCTGATTGGCGGCATTGACCTGTCAGTAGGTGCGGTACTGGCACTGACCTGCATGGTGCTGGCGTGGATTCTGGCCAATACCGGCATTCCTGTCTTTGCAGCGATTTTCATCGTGCTGCTGATGGGAACCTTGTTCGGAGCCTTGCAGGGCTACATCATCGCCAAGTTTGATTTGCAGCCCTTCATCATCACTTTGGCAGGCATGCTGTTCTGCCGCGGCATGACGGCTGTAATTTCCCGGGAGACCATCAATATTACCAATCCTGTTTTTGTGGCCATGGCGGATTTCCGCCTGCCGGTGGGTCCTGGCTTCGTGTCCATGGGCGTGCTGATTGCCCTTGCTGCCCTGATTGTAGCGGCAGTTGTGCTGGGCTTTACCAGATTTGGGCGCAATATCTACGCCCTGGGCGGCAGCGAGTCCTCGGCTTCCCTGATGGGATTGCCTGTGTTCCGCACCAAGGTAAGCGTTTATACCATCAGCGGTTTCTGTTCCTCCCTGGGAGGTATTGTTTATGCCCTGATGATGCTGACAGGCTATAATCTGCACGGCATGGGCATGGAAATGGATGCTATTGCTTCCACCGTTATTGGCGGCACTCTTTTGACCGGCGGCGTTGGCTTCATTCCGGGAGCTTTGTTCGGTGTGCTGATTCAGGGCGTTATCCTGACCTTTATCAGCTTTCAGGGAACTCTGTCCGCCTGGTGGACAAAGATTGTGGTTGGTGCCCTGCTTTGCGTATTTATCATCATGCAGGCGTTTATTACCGAGCATAAGAGCAAGCTGACAGCTCAGAGCTCATTGGAAGAAAACAGCTGACGGGCAAGGGGGAATAAAAGTGTTAGAGGATTTGAAGCAGAAGGTGTATGAGGCAAATATGCTCCTGCCAAAGCATGGGCTGATTACCTTTACCTGGGGCAATGTTTCCGGTATTGACAGGAACTCAGGACTGTTTGTTATCAAGCCTTCCGGGGTGGAATATGATGTGATGAAGCCGGAGGACATGGTGGTTGTTGACCTGGATGGCAACAAGGTGGAGGGGGAGCTGAACCCGTCCTCGGATACGGAAACCCACCGCGTGCTTTACCGGGAATTTCCCAATATCGGCGGCGTGGTGCATACCCATTCCCGCTGGGCGACTACCTTTGCCCAGGCAGGACAGGGCATCAGGGCATACGGCACCACTCAGGCGGATTACTTTTATGGGGAAATTCCCTGCACCCGGGATATGACTTCAGAGGAAATCAAGGGTGCTTATGAATATGAAACCGGCGTGGTTATAGCCGAGACCTTTCGGCAGATTAATCCTGACCATATGCCGGCGGTGCTGGTGAAGAACCACGGGCCTTTTTCATGGGGGACGGACCCCTTCAATGCGGTGCACAATGCCGTAGTGCTGGAGGAGGTGGCCATGATGGCTTTCCATACCCAGTTTTTGACAGGTAGCAGGGAGCCTATGCCACAGGTGCTTTTGGACAAGCATTTTCTGCGGAAGCACGGGCCGGATGCCTACTACGGGCAGAAGAAAAAATAAGCCTCTGTCGGCATGGCTAAATGCCGGGTGTAAGGCAGAAGGAGAAGCAATAAATTACATGGTCTGGTTTTAGGAGATAGAGGAGGGAATTTTGTGGATTTGGAAAAGGTAAAGGCGAAAATTCAGGCAGGGGAAACCGCCCTGGGGATAGAGCTGGGCTCTACCCGCATCAAGGCTGTACTGATGACGGACACCATAGAGACTGTGGCAACAGGCAGCTTCAACTGGGAGAACAGGCTGGAAAATGGCGTATGGACCTATGATTTAGCAGAGGCGTGGCAGGGGATTCAGTCCTGCTACGGGGCGATGGCTGCCAGCGTGCAGGAAAAATACGGCATCAGGCTGGAGAAAATCGGTGCAATGGGCGTCAGTGCCATGATGCACGGCTATCTGCCTTTTAATGCAAAGGATGAGCTGCTGGTGCCATTCCGCACCTGGCGGAACAATATTACAGGACAGGCGGCAGATGAGCTGACCGAGGCACTGGGCTTCAATATTCCTCAGCGCTGGAGCATTGCCCACCTTTATCAGGCGGTGCTGAACAAGGAGCCTCATGTGCCGGAAATAAGCTTCTTTACCACTCTGGCAGGCTATATTCATTGGCAGCTGTGTGGCGAGAAGGTGCTGGGCATAGGCGATGCTTCCGGCATGTTCCCGGTGGATGAGGCTGCCGGTTCCTATGATGCAGGGATGCTGGCGAAATTTGACAGCCTGGAAAAGGTGGAGAAGCAGCCTTGGAAGCTGGCTGACATCCTGCCGGGGGTACTTCCGGCAGGCCGCAGTGCAGGCCGTCTGACAGAAAAAGGGGCAAGGCTTTTGGACCCTGCCGGAAATCTGCAGCCGGGCACATTGATGGCACCGCCGGAGGGCGATGCAGGTACCGGCATGGTGGGCACCAATAGCGTGAGAAAGCGCACCGGCAATATTTCCGTAGGCACTTCGGCTTTTTCTATGAACGTTTTGGAAAAGCCGCTGAAGGCAGTCCACAGGGACATTGATATCGTTACGACGCCTGATGGGGCGCCGGTAGCTATGGTGCATGTCAATAACTGCTCATCGGATATCAATGCCTGGGCAGGTTTGTTTGGAGAATTTGCCGCTGCCCTGGGGATGGAGACGGCTCCTGACAAGCTTTATAGCGTGCTGTTCAATCAGGTACGGCAGGCGGAGCCGGATGCCGGGGGGCTGACCAATTACAGCTTTTTGTCCGGTGAGAACATTACAGCCACCCAGGAGGGGCGTCCTCTGTTTGTGAGGACACCTCATAGCCGCATGAATTTGCCGAATTTTATGCTGGCACAGCTTTATTCGGCATTTGCAGCCCTGAAAATTGGCATGGATGTGCTGATTAACGAGGAAAATGTCAGGACGGATGTGATGCTGGCACAGGGCGGGCTGTTCAAGACACCTGTTATCGGTCAGCAGGTGCTGGCAAATGCTCTGGAAATTCCTATTACCATTATGGACAGTGCCGGCGAGGGCGGTCCGTGGGGCATGGCGGTGCTGGCGGTGTATGCAGGCTTTCATAAGGATGGTATGGATTTGGCAGATTTTCTGGATGAGAAGGTGTTCAAGGGGGCATCCGCCACTACCTTGCAGCCACAGCCGGAAGGGGTAGCTGGCTGCCGCAGGTTTATTCAGCGGTTCCGCAGCGGCATTGCCGTTGAAAATGCTGCCGGGCAGGCGATTGCTGATGAGGGCTGAATGACAGCTATTCCAGGCCTGAGGGGAAGCATCAGGGAGATAATGCAGTACGTTAAGTGCAATAAAATGCAGTGAGATAAAGAGGGGCGAAAGATTATGATGAATATCAAGGATTATGAGTTTTGGTTTGTGGCAGGCAGCCAGCACCTTTATGGCGAGGAGGCTCTGCAAAATGTTGAGAAGAATACAAAGGAGATTGCAGAGTATCTGAATGATACCGGCAAGCTGCCCTATAAGATTGTTTTTAAGGGCGTAATGACTACGGCTGACGGCATCACTCAGTTCATGAAGGATGTCAATTACAATGACAATGTGGCAGGTGTTATTGTCTGGGCACACACCTTCTCACCTGCCAAAAACTGGATTCGTGGTACCAAGCTCCTGCAGAAGCCGCTTCTGCATCTTGCTACCCAGTATCTGGATGAAATTCCTTATGCCACCATTGATTTTGACTATATGAATCTGCATCAGAGTGCTCACGGTGACAGGGAGTATGGCTATATCAACGCCCGTCTTGGCCTCAACAACAAGATTGTCTATGGGCACTGGCGGGATGCGGAGACCGTGGCAGAGATTGCCAGCTGGGAAGATGTGGCGGTTGCCTGCAATGAGAGCTTCAACATTCGTGTGTGCCGCTTTGGCGATACTATGCGTGATGTGGCCTGCACTGAGGGTGACAAGGTGGAAGCCCAGATACAGCTGGGCTGGACTGTTGATTATTATCCTGAGGGGGATTTGGTGGAATATGTCAATGCCGTTACCGAGGCAGAAATTGATGCCGAGTACAAAAAGCTGGCTGATATGTACACCATGACCGTAGGGGATAATCAGAAGGAGCATTTTGAGCACAGTGTGCGCTATCAGCTCCGTGAGTATATTGCTATCAAGAGATTTTTAGATGAGGGAGGCTACAACGCCTTCTGCTCTAACTTCCAGTCATTGCATGGGCTGGAGGAGCTGCCGGGACTGGCTTCCCAGCTTCTGATGCGGGATGGCTATGGCTTTGGCGCAGAGGGTGACTGGAAAATCGCCGCCCTGACCAGGCTGTTGAAGGTGCTTTCCCACAATGACCGCACTGTTTTCATGGAGGACTATACTTTGGACTTGCGGAAGGGGCATGAGGCTATCCTGGGTGCCCACATGCTGGAGGTAGATCCTACCATTGCCAGCGACAAGCCGCGGGTTGAGGTGCATCCTTTGGGCATTGGCGGCAAGGATGACCCGGCGCGCCTGGTATTTACCGGTGCCGAGGGCGATGCCGTGGATGTTACCCTGGCGGATTTCCGCAATGGCATGAAGATGATTTATTATCCTGTGGACTGCCGCAAGCCGGAGGCTGAGACTCCGCACCTGCCGGTGGCAAAGCAGCTTTGGACGCCTAAGTGCGGTCTGAAGAAGGGCTCCGCAGAATGGATTAAGGCTGGCGGCGAGCATCATACCGTGCTCAGCTTTGCCGTTTCCTGCCAGCAGCTTCGCGATCTGGCAGCTATGCTGGGGCTGGAGCTGGTAGAGATAAATTGAGATGCCGCCTGACGTCAGCTGTGAGTTTACAATTTTAGCCTTTCCTTACTCAGTTTTCTGAGTAAAGATTTTTTTCCTTCCTCTCAAGGCTCATCGGGAATCTTCCATCCCGGTGGGCCTTTTTGCATGCCTGTAAAACAGGTCAGCAAAAAGCGGCAGGGCTGTCTGCATGGCAGTTCCTGCCGCTTGGAGAGCAGCAAATGACTGATAAATTATAAAGCTGTGTTGATGTTTTCCTTGATGCGGATTTCGTTGGTAAGGAGGTTCAGCTCCCGTTCAGGCTTCTTGCCATTGACCAGGTATTCAAAGACAATTTGCATGGCAATCTGTCCCTGGCGGCGGGGATGCTGGTAAATGGTGGCTTGAATCAGACCTTTTTCCATCATTTCCACCGTGGTCGGCAGGGTATCAAAGACGATGACGGTAATATCCTTTTCCCTGCCGCATGTCATGATGGCACGGCAGGCACCACAGATGCCGCCGGAGCTGGCAGCAAATATAACGTTTATATCCGGGTGCTTGCGCAGCATTTCAAGGTTTTTCTCGTAGGAGAGCATCTCATCATCCTGATCCTCTGTGATGGCCATAATCTGCGCCAGGGGATTGTGGGAGAGTGCGCTGCGAAAACCGGACAGCCTCTGGGCATGACCAAGAATTTGCAGGGATCCCAGGGTAATGCCGATGTTCAGCATGCCGTGGTTTATCATTTGCAACAGGGAACCGGCAGTCATGCCGCCGTTGAAGTAATCCGTGCCTACATAGCAATGTCGGGAAGAATTTTCTATGTCATTGTTGATGGTAATGACGAAGATGCCGCTTTCTGTCAGATGGCGGATTTTTGTGCTGACACGCTCGTCATTGATAGGCATGAGAATGACTGCCTGTACTTTGCCTAGCAGCTGGGAAAGCTGCTTGCACTGGACTTCCACATCATATCCTTTGGAAATGTACCATTCTACTTGCAGTCCGTACATGGAATAGGATTTTGCGGCTTTTTCCATTGCCTCGATTACGGCATCGAAGAAGCCGATTCCCTTGGAGGGCATGACGATTGCTACAACAGGCTTCATTTTTTGTGCTGCCAGCGCCCTGCCGGCAGGGTTGGGGGTGTAGTTCATTTCCTGTGCCACTTTGAGTATAAGTTCTTTTTTTTCGGCTTTGACATTGCCGCGATGGTTGAGGACACGGTCTACCGTGCCTCTGGATACACCGCAAAGTTCTGCAATTTCTTTTATTGTAACCAAAATATCACCGCCTGATCTTCTGAAATTTATGTATATTGTCTTCATTAATATTATGTGAATATTATATAATAAAACTGTGCTCGTGTACAGTGAATTTCAGTTTGTCGTAGTGAAAGTACGAGACGTCTGGAACATTAACGAATGAGTTTTGTTGGTTTGTGCACTCTGTTCAGACTAAAAATGGGCTGAGCGGGACAGCTACCCATAGAAAACACGCTCTCGCTCCTAGTTGTACCTAGCGGATGCTAAGCTCTTGCTGCGCCTACGGCTTGCAAATCGCTAAGCACCGAGGTACAACAAAGGTTTTCTATGGGTACTGTCCTCACTCATCCCTTTCTTTGTCTGAACAGATATAAACAAAATAATAAAACGGCATACATTATTCGTTACCATAGTGCTGCATACAGCTTGACGAGCAAGCCTGAAAAGAGGGAGCCGGGAGGCTGGCGAGACCTGTTACTGCCAACTACTATGCAAGGCAATCTACTATAATGAGCAGAGTTAGTTGCATAAGCATCAGCAGTTGCAAATTTTGTCAGCTACTAGCCCCTATTTATCACAATATATATTTTTATACGGTTGTTGAAAATGAAGCCTATGCGAAATGCATTGCAATTTTATATAATTGTTTAGTGGCACTATACGTTATACAGCGGTTAATGGTAGCAGGTCTCGTCAGCCTCCTAGCCCCCTTTTTCAGGCTTGTTCGTAAAGCATCATCATGTTGCTACGGCAAAATATAATGGCTTGCTGAGAAGTGAGTGGGGAGCTGTCGCAGGATTGTAACTGTTGGCAGATAATGCGATGGGCGGTTGACTTTATAAGCATAGTTGTGAAAATTTTGTGTCAGACCTCTTAAAGAGTATCAGGGCATGTACCATTCGCATGGCACTGAGACGCGCCTCGGTGCTTAGCAATTCGCGAGCCGTAAGGCGAAGCGAGAGCTTAGCATCCGCTAGGCGTGGATAGTAGCGCGAGCGTGCCTGCGATGGTACTGCCCTGAGGCTCTATAAAAAGGTCTGACCGTAAGTAGTTTATACACAACAATGTAAAAAAGTGACCGCCTATTGGGATATATGCTGATGCTTTTCTGACAGCTCCCCTGCACTAATCAATAACACTTACATATCTCGCCGAAGTAACGATTAAGCACTACGAAAAACTGAAAATTTTTACATTTTAGGCTTGTCATGTTTTAATGGTTTAAAGTATAATAGAGCCAGTGGTTTTCAAAGAATACTAGAGGGAGAGTGCAAGTGGTATGAAGAAGATTTTTGCGTTGTGCATGATGCTGGTTCTGGCAGTTACTGCCCTGGCCGGCTGCGGCGGTGATACTGCCAAGAAGGATGAAGCCAAGAAAATCGTGGTCGGCCTGGATGATAACTTCCCGCCAATGGGCTTCAAGGATGAAAAGAACGAAATCGTAGGCTTTGACATTGACCTGGCCAAGGAAGCTGCCAAGCGACTGGGCCGCGAGGTTGAGTTCAAGGCAATCGACTGGAATTCCAAGGAAGCGGAGCTGAAAAGCGGCCGTGTGGATGTGCTGTGGAATGGCCTGGATATTACCGAGCAGCGCAAGGAAAACATGCTGTTCAGTGAGCCGTACATGGACAACCGCCAGATTGTTTTTGTAGCCAAGGGCAAAAATGTTGCCATCGCCAGCGAGGCTGACCTGGCAGGCAAGGTTGTCGGTACCCAGAGCGGCGGCACCACTGAGGAATATTTTACCAAGAACACTGCTTTGACTGGCTCCATGAAGGAAGTAAAGTATTATTCTGATTATATCACTGCTTTCATGGATTTGGAGAATGGCCGCATTGATGCCGTAGTAGGCGATGAGATTATCGGCCGCTACTACATCAGCAAGCATCCTGATGAGATTGAGGCTGTGGAGACTGTCATCGGCGAGGTTAGCCAGTTCGGCTTTGCTTTCCGCAAGGATGACCAGGCACTGCGGGACGAGGTGCAGAAGGTATTTGACGAGATGAAGGCTGACGGCACCGTGGCAAAGATTTCTGAGAAGTGGTTCGCCAAGGATATCACCAAATAATCAGTTCTTTTATCAGCTCTGGTTTATGTAAGGCTGTCCGGCAGCAGTACCGGCAGGAAAAAAGACCTCTTAATTTTTACGGGAGGTCTTTTTTTTTGCGCTGATTTGAAGTAAAATATAACTATCTGTGCTTTTTGGTATGAAAGGGAGTTTTTTTAGTTATGGATAACCTGTTGCACACTATTCTGCTGATGCTGGAGGGAACCCAGGTCACGCTGGAAATTTTTTGTATTACGCTGGTGCTGGCACTGCCAATTGGCCTGCTGGCGGCACTGGGGCGCATCAGCAGCCTGAAGCCTGTCAGCCTTTTGATGGAGTTTTATGTGTGGGTGATGCGGGGAACACCGCTGATGCTCCAGCTTTTGTTTGTCTATTTCGCCCTGCCGATGGTGGGGGTAAAGCTGCCTGACATTGCGGCGGCACTCCTGGCCTTTACGCTGAACTATGCGGCGTATTTTGCGGAGATTTTCCGCGCCGGTATCCAGTCCATCAGCCGTGGCCAGTACGAGGCGGCCAAGACATTGGGCATGACCTATCCCCAGACCATGCGCAGGATTATCATTCCTCAGATGATACGCCATGTGTTGCCGCCTATCAGCAACGAGACTATCAATTTGGTGAAAGATACGTCCTTGATTTATATCCTTGCCATGAATGACCTTTTGCGGGTGGCGCGTACTATCGTACAGCGTGAGTTCGATATGACGCCTTTTGTGATTGCCGCTGTATTTTATTTGGTAATGACCTTTGTCCTGACCTGGGGCTTTAAGAAGCTGGAGGCGCATTATGCAAAATATGATGAATAACAACATGAATATGGAAAACACTGTCGGGGCAGCACCGGAGATTATGCTGCGGATGAGCGGCATCCACAAGCGGTTCGGGGAGCTGGAGGTGCTGAAGGGCATTGACTTCTCCGTGGTAAAGGGCGATGTGCTGGCAGTTATCGGGCCGTCCGGCTCCGGCAAGAGCACCATGCTCCGCTGCATCAACCGCCTGGAGGAAATTGATGCCGGTACTATCGAAATCAAGGGCAGGGTGCTGGCTAAAAACAACAGTGAAGGAACAGCCGAGTATGTTAGTGAGGCTGAGTCCAGGGAAATCCTCGCCTGCACCGGCATGGTATTCCAGCAGTTCAATCTCTTTCCCCACATGACGGTCATGCAGAATCTTCTTGAGGCACCTGTGCAGGTCAAGAAGCGTTCTGCGGAGGAGGTGCGCCCGGAGGCGGAGGAGCTTCTTCGGAAGGTAGGGCTTTTTGACAAGCGGGACTCCTACCCGGGGCGGCTTTCCGGCGGTCAGCAGCAGCGTGTGGCCATCGCCCGCGCCCTTGCTATGAAGCCTGACATCATGCTCTTTGACGAGCCTACCTCGGCACTGGACCCGGAGCTTACCGGCGAGGTACTGAAGACCATGCGGGAGCTGGCGGCAGAGCACATGACCATGGTGGTAGTCACCCACGAGATGGCATTTGCCAGGGAGGCAGCGAACCATGTCATGTTCATGGCGGACGGAGTGATTGTGGAGCAGGGCATCCCGGCAGAGTTTTTTGCCCATCCTGCTCAGGAAAGAACCATAGCATTTTTGAATAACATGCTGTAACTATCGGCAATTTGCACAGCAGCTTTATGGCAATCAGCCTGCAATGCTGCTGTGCTTGCGTTTAGAATATCTGGAGGAATTGAAAGATGCAATATTGCGAAAAAAGAGCGTGGCTGTGCCTGTTCAGGCAGGCAATGCTGTTTATCGCTGGTTTTATGCTCATATTCGGAGCGGCTCAGGCCGAGGCGGCAGGCTTTGCGGAGCGTGCCGGTTCCATGTCTGAAATCAAGGCTGTCAGGGTTAGCAGTAGTGCTGACAAGACACGCATCGTGCTGGATGGCACCAAGGAAACATCCTACAAGGTCAGCATTCTGTCCAATCCCCAGCGCATTGTGGTGGATATACAGAATGCCTGGATTTCTCCTGACTTGAAAAAGTCTACTACGATAGACAGCCGTTTTGCCAAGTCTGTCAGGATTGCCCAGCATGATACCTCGACGGTAAGGGTTGTGGTGGAAAGCAGCATGGGAAAGAATAATTACAAGGTATTTCCTTTGAAAGGCGGCAGTACGGCATACCGCATCGTTATGGATTTTGGCAATCTGGGGGGCAGCAGCAGCGGTGCAGCCATTGATTTTAACCCTCAGCCGAAGCCAAAGGATGAGGACAAGGGGACTGCTTCCGGCTCCGGCACGGCAGGCGGTACTGGTGAAGGCACGGCTATTGGCGGAAGCACTGGCGGCACCGGCAGCAATACCGGCAGCGGCAAGGAAACAGTCACCAAGGGAGAGCCGGTTTTCACGCCTGGCCTGAAGGGCAAGATTATCGCCCTGGATGCTGGTCACGGCGGCAGTGATGTGGGGGCCATAGGCCCTACCGGCGTTACGGAGAAGGGTGTTACACTACGGGTGGCAACGGAGCTGCAGAAACGGCTGGTCAAGGAAGGTGCCACCGTGCTCATGACCCGCAGCACTGATACGGAGGTTTCCCCGAAGAAGGCGAAGGCATCCGATATTGAGGAGTTGCAGGCAAGATGTGATGTGGGCAACGACAAGAATGCTGACATTTTCATTTCCCTGCACATGGACTCCTTCACCAATAGCTCCCCAAGCGGTACTACCGGCTACTATTATGTTAATGGCAGCAAAGCTGGACAGCGGCTGGCAAAGGAACTGTCCGAGGGAATTGTATCCGCACTGGGGACCGGCAACCGGGGCATCAAGAGCTGCAACTTCTATGTGGTGAAGCATACCACCATGCCGGCTGCCCTGATTGAGATGGCGTTTATTTCCAATGACAGGGAAGAACGGCTGATGAATTCCGATGAGGGTGTCAAAAAGGCAGCAGAAGGCTTGGTAAACGGACTTATCAGCTTCTTTGGCTGAGTACCTTGCCAATAAATAAGCTGGCAGATAATATTCGATAGCAACTGGAGTGAATTTGCAAAGATGGAAACAGAAAGAGAATTTACCTTTTCTGAGGCGGAATACAATGAGCTGATGGAGGCGCAGAAGGCGGAGCGCATGAAAAGCCTGCGCCGGCACAAGCTGCCGGAAAAGCTCACCCTGCGGGAGGCTTTGAACGGTATGACCAAGCAGGAGCTGGAGGATATTCAGTACAACCTGAATCTGCCTATGGCAAAGAATATCGACCGTGTCAAGAAGGCGGAGATGCTGGACATGGTGGAGCCTGAGGTGGTGAAATTCGCCGGTCGCTGGTTTGTCAGTGCCTTGCAGGAGCAGAAGGAACTGTTCGATTATGCCTGCCAGCATAAGGGGCTTTTGGAGAATGTGCACTGCGAGGATTACCGGCTGGATTACCTCCGGGGCATCGGCGTGCTGTCCTGCGGCATGCAGGATGGAAATCTGGTGTGGTTTATGCCGGAGGAAATCCAGGCTGAGTATCAGAAAATCAACAACGGTGCCTTTGCCGATGCGGTCAACCTGAACTCGGAAGTAATGCGGCTGGCAGCAGGCATGGTCTTTTACTATGGCATCATCAACTACGATGAGCTGTACAAAAAAATCTGTGATTATATTGATGCCGACTTGGAGTTTGCCGATTTTATGGGCATTATCTTCAATGGGGGATGCTGGTATCCTCATGTGGTGACAGGCCAGCATGACCTGATGCATGAGTCACTGATGAATCCGGAGGCGTTGCAGCAGGCACAGCGGCAGCAGGGAAGCCTGGGTTATGCTGACCTGCCTTATGACAAGCTCTACGATGCAGGGCAGGATGGCTACATTGAGTCCACTGAGGCATATCGTGCCCTGGCACAGTATTTCATGCAGAAAAAGGAGCTGGATGTGCTGCAGGCGGCAGAGGCTGTGCGCAGCATTACCATCATTATTCAGAATGGCTACGGCATGAAGGAAATTGTGGGCTTTTTGGCAGACAATCAGCTGAAAATGGATAATGGTCAGGATACTGATGAGCTGTACCATCTGATTGGTGAGTACAACAACACCATGCCTCTCTGGATGCTGAAGGGGCATACCCTGGCAGATGCTGCCAGCCAGCCACGTCCTGCCGTAGTCCGGGAAGGCCGCAAGATAGGCAGGAATGAGCCATGCCCTTGCGGCAGTGGCAAAAAGTATAAGAACTGCTGCCTGGATAAGGAATGGAACTGAGATAAATTTCAGTTTGTCGTAGTGGTTATTCGTTACTTCGTGCATATACTGATGATTTAGTTTGATATTTCGTGGATTCTGTTCAGACATTATAAAGGGACAGGTAGCGGCAGTACCCATAGAAAACTCGCTCTCGCTCTTAGCACAGCCTCGCGCTTCTAAGCTCCTGCGTCGCTTACGCTCGCACTCGCTAAGAAGCGAGGCTGCACTCAAGGTTTTCTTTGGGTACATGCCGCACCTGTCCCTCTTTGTGTCTGAACAGATATGCACATAGTTATCAACTATACTCTGCTGTACGCTACCAAGGTAATCAATCTGACTTTACGAAAAAGCTGAAAAGGGGGAGCCGGGAGGCTGACGAAACTTGCTATTGCCGACCGCTGTATAAACTGAAATTCCTAAAATGTATAAAAATGTAATATCGTTTTTATTCTGCAAAATATATAAAAATAAGTATTGACTTCAATTAGGACTTTTTGCATAATGTATATAGAGATATTAGGCATAGATTACATAAATGTCCGTTAGGGGGGGGACGATACATATTTTTTATACTGTGCAGGCGTAGGTAAGGATGCACAGATTTGTGTTTTTTATGCAAAAAGGATTATATTTATGGAATTAGAAGGGGAATATATTTAATGAAAAAGATATTGATTGCCGACGATGCAGAGTTCAACAGGGATATACTCAAGGAAATATTCAGCGAGCAGTATGAGATTTTTGAGGCAGGAGATGGAGAGGAAGCGGTCAGGTGCATCAGGGAGAATTTTGAGAGCCTGTCGCTGATTTTCCTTGATCTGATGATGCCGAAGATGAGCGGCTTGGATGTGCTGGAGATCATGAAGGACGAAGGGTATCTGGACCTGATTCCGGTCATTATTATAACCGGTGAGGCTACAGTGGATACTGATGCCGCCGCTTATGATTATGGTGTGGCAGATATTATTTACAAGCCTTTTGCCCGCCGGGTAATCACCCGCCGCGCCCTGAATATCATCGAGCTGTATGAGCGCAGAAAAAATTTGGAACTGCAGCTGGATGAGACTACCTCGGAGCTTCTGGCAAGCCGGAAGAAGCTGGCGGAAAATAACGAATTTCTGGTGAATGCCCTCAGCTCCGTGGTGGAGTTCCGCAGCCTGGAGTCCGGCATCCATATTAACCGGGTTAAGGAGTTTACGGATGTATTGCTTCATACCTGGGCGGCACTGCACAGCGACTTTGACTACAAGGAGCTGGATATCAGGCAGATGGTGAATGCCTCTGCCCTTCACGACATTGGCAAAATCAGCATTCCGGATGAAATCCTGCTGAAGCCTGGCAGGCTGACCTTGGAGGAATTTGCCATCATGAAGGAGCATACTACCAAGGGCTGTGAGATTTTGGAGAAGTTCAAGCAGGAGGACAGCGATTTTTATCAATACTGCTATGATATTTGCCGCTATCATCACGAGCGTTATGACGGCAAGGGCTATCCTGACCATCTCAAGGGAGATGAAATCCCGGTATGGGCACAGGTGGTGTCAATTGCAGATGTGTTTGATGCCCTGATTAGCCCTCGTTGCTACAAGGTTCCTTATGCTATTCCGAAGGCTGTCGACATGATTTTTAACGGCGAGTGCGGTACTTTTTCGCCGAAGCTTTTGGAGTGCTTTGAATCAGCCAAGTTCAAGCTGATTGAGATTGCAGAGCGTGACTGATAGCCCGGAATTGGAAGAATGGAAATGGCTGCCAGCTATATAAGGAGAAAACAGGGGGAGCGGCTGGTGGCCAAGGGACAGCAGCTGGCAGAGCCTACGGATTACCTTGTGCTGAAGTAAAAGAAATGGAGAGGAATATGATAAAAAAGCTGAATGGAAAAACCTGCGGATATATTGCGGCTGTGGCGGTGCTGCTGCTGTCTTTTTTGCTGACAGGCTGCGGCAGTGATGACACCCCAAAGGCGGAGAACGGCAAGGAAAAGGTGACTATCGCCCTGTGGGGCAACGACCTTTTGGAGAATTATGCGCCTTATCTGTGCAGGCAGTTCCCGGATGTGGAGTTTGAATTTGTGCTGGCGACTAACTCCATTGATTACTACCGCTATCTCAATGAGCATGGTGATTTGCCGGATATCATGACCGTAAGGCGTTTTTCCATGCGGGATGCCATGGCCATGAAGGATGTGCTGTACGATTTGAGCAATACGGATTTGGCGGATATATATTACGGCACTTATCTGGACAACTATACCTACAGCGACGGTACGGTGAACTGGCTGCCGGTGTGTGCCGAGGTGGATGATATCATTGTCAACAAGACCTTGTTTGAGGAGAACGACATTCCGCTGCCTACAGATTATGACTCCTTTATTGCCGCCTGCCAGGCCTTTGAGGCAAAGGGCATCATGGGCTTTTATCCTGATTACGGCCAGGATTACTGCTGCATGGAGGTGCTGCAGGGCTTTGGCGCGGAGTATTTATACACTATGGAAGGCAGGGAGTGGCGCCAGCAGTACGAAAGCGGCCACACGGACCAGCTGGACGAAAAGGTGTGGCTGCCTGTTTTTGCCCGTTTTTTTGATTTAAAGGAAAAGACGGGGATTCAGCCGGAGGCTGCCACGGAAATGAACTTTGTCCAAAAAAACAGGTTTACTGCTGGCAAGCTGGCAATGTACCGGGGCACAGGCAATGATTTGATTACCTTTACGGGTAGAGCCGGCAAAAATGACGAGGTTGTCCTGATGCCGTATTTTGGCACAGAGAAAAAGGATGACTGGTATCTGACCTATCCTGCCTTCCAGGTGGCAGCTGCCAAAAAGGGCATGGAGAGCCCGGAGCGCAAGAAGCTGATTTTGGAGATTATGCAGGCAATGCTCAGCCAGGATGGACAGAACAACATTTCTCACGGCAAGAACATGGTTTCTTATACCAAGGGCGTCAAGCTGGAGCTTTTGCCGGAGCTGGATAACCTGCGTCCTTATATAGAGGAAAACAAGATGTATATCCGGCTGGCTTCCACCGATATGTTCAAGGTATCCAAGTCCGTGGTGCAGGGCATTATCAAGGGTGAGCTGAAGACGCCACAGGAGGCGCTGGAGGCCTTTAATGAGCAGATGAATGCGGACCCGGCTCAGGAGCCGGTGGTGGTGCATATCGACAAGGGCTATTCCCATGAGTTTACCAGCAAGCATGGCAATCAGGCCGCTTCTGCAATCTATAACACCATTCGCAAGAAGCTGGCTGTGGATATGGTCTTTGTGCAGTCCTGCTATGTCAGCGGCGATATTTATGCCGGTGATTATACGGAGAGGCAGCTGAGCTACCTTACCCATACGGATGCCGCCTGGCCGATGCTGGCGAGGCTGACCGGTGATCAGGTCTATGAGATGGTAGAAAGGACCTTTGCCCTCAAGAGTGGCTACGGGGTTATCAGCAATGACAGCACCTTGTATGTGTCCAGCGGCTTTGAGATGGATATTGCCCGGAATGGGGATGGCAGCTACAAGCTGAATAGGCTTACCAGAAATGGCAAGGAGCTGGACAGGAACGGAGTGTATACTATTATCCTGATGGGGGATAGAAACTGGACCAATCAGCTTATGATTACCAAGATGGGGATTACGGATTTTTCCTATGATATTGACAAATGCAATGTACAGCTTTACGATTATCTGGTAAAGGAAGGCGGCAAGCTGGAGGAACCGACAGATTATATTACGATCAATTAGCATTTCAGGGAATTGATGCCGATATAGGGGAGGCTAGGCGGAGTGAAATTAAGTTTGCAGAGGTTCACGAAAAATGATGTATCAAGGCACGTTGCACCGGTACTGTTTTCCATTATGTTAGCATTTGCCCTGATCGGGGGCGTTGTTCACCTCCGCAGCTTTATGATGGAGCAGATGGTCAATGAGCGTTCTGCCCAGCTGGAGGAGCTTATCGGGCAGATTCGGCTGAATCTGAGATATGGCATTGCCGCCCATTGGAATGTGGTGTCAGGACTGGATGAGGCATTGCACCGCAAGCATTATGCCAGCAGCCGGGAGCTGCTGGCAGGCATAAGTGATTTGGAGGGCCAGTTCTGTCTGGATTTGTACGGCAGCCGGATAATGCTGCTGGAGTCCACCGGCACGGTTTATACCCGTGATGGTGATATGGGCATCTGGGATGATATCAAGTTTGTATCTGGTGGCAACAGCCGTTACATTTTCGTTACTGATACCAGCAGTGTGAAGGGAACCTATTTGGCCTTTGCCCAGAAGCTGGAACAGCCGATTGTCACAGATAACGGCAGGGTGATTACCCACCTGATTTTGCTAAAGGATATCGCCAGTGTCAAGAAATACTACAGCACTGAGTCCTTTGGCGGTCATGCAGCAACTTATATTATTCAGAAAAATGGCACTCTGGCTTATTATGATGCAGATGAAGATGATATCATCGGTGCCAGGAATATCTACAAGGCACTGGGGGAGGCTGAATACGTGCGGGGCAGGAATTTTGCCCAGGTGCGGGAGTCTCTGGCAGAAAACGGCATTGCCACCGCCAATATCATGCTCAATGGGACGGAGTATTATTATTGCCTCACCAGGATGAAGGATTATGATCTGACTGTCATGATGCTGATTCCGGCAGAGTATGTGGCGATTAGCACCCGGAGTATGATGGAGTCCACCTTCCAGGCGCAGATGGCCTTCACGATTATTCTGCTGCTTTTGCTGGTGCTGGCAGTTGCCAGCGTGGTGAAGGTTCAGCGCAGCAGACAGCTGGTGAAGGTGGAGCAGGAAGCAAATCATGAGCTGAACAGGCTGAGGATTGCGGCGGAGGATGCCTTGCATGTAGCGGAGGCGGCCAACAAGTCCAAGAGTGTGTTCCTGTCCAATATGTCCCACGACATTCGCACCCCGATGAATGCGGTTATCGGCTTTGCTACTTTGGCTCTGACCAATCTTGAGCAGCAGGACAAGGTAAAGGATTACCTGTCCAAGATTTTGTCTGCCAGCAATCATCTCCTGAGCCTGATTAATGATATTCTGGATATGAGCCGCATTGAAAGCGGCAAAATCCAGCTGGATGAGATGGAGGCAAATCTGTCGGATATGCTCCACGATATCAAGGACATCATCGGCGGCCAGGTACAGGCAAAATCACTGGAGCTTTATATGGATGTTATTGATGTGGCAGATGAGGATGTGTACTGTGACAGAACCCGGCTCAATCAGGTGCTGCTGAATCTTTTATCCAATGCCATCAAGTTTACACCGCCGGGAGGCACTGTATCCGTGCGCATTGCCCAGCTGCACGGGGCTGCCGAGGGCAAGGGCATGTACGAAATCCGGGTGAAGGATAACGGCATTGGCATGAGCCAGGAGTTTGCGGCGAAGATTTTTGAGCCCTTTGAGCGGGAGCGTACCTCTACGGTCAGCAAAATTCAGGGCACGGGCCTGGGCATGGCGATAACCAAGAACATCATTGATATGATGGGGGGCACTATCGAAGTCATTACGGAGCAGGATAAGGGCACGGAGTTTGTCATCCGGCTGGAAATGCGTTTGCGCTCTGCCAAGAAGACCAGCTTCCGCATTCAGGAGCTGGAAGGGCTGAAGGCTCTGGTGGTGGATGATGATTTCAACACCTGCGACAGCGTTACCAAGATGCTGGTGAAGGTGGGCATGCGCTCCGAGTGGACCATGTTCGGCAAGGAGGCGGTGCTTCGGGCAAGGCAGTCCATTGAGCTGGATGATGCCTTCCATGTATATATCCTTGACTGGCGGTTGCCTGATTTGAACGGCGTGGAGGTGGCGCGGCAGATTCGCGCTCTGGGTGACGATACGCCGATTATTATTATGACGGCTTATGACTGGAACGATATTGAGGAGGAGGCACGGGCAGCCGGAGTGACAGCCTTCTGTGCCAAGCCGATGTTCATGTCCGATTTGCGCGACTCCCTGCTGACGGCTCTTGGCCAGCAGCGGGAGAAGCAGCAGGCAGCGGATGTGATGGCAAGAGGCAGTCAGGTCAGCTATGAAGGCAAGAGGCTGCTGCTGGCAGAGGACAATGAGATGAACCGGGAGATTGCCTGTGAAATCCTGGGGGACTACGGCCTTCTGGTGGAGACGGCGGAGAATGGTGCCAAGGCGGTGGAGATGGTGGCAAAATCCCAGCCTGGCTACTATGATATGGTGCTGATGGATATTCAGATGCCTGTGCTGAACGGCCATGATGCCACGGTGCGTATCCGTCAGCTGCCGGACAAGGCGCTGGCATGTATCCCGATTGTGGCAATGACGGCTAATGCCTTTGACGAAGACCGAAAGGAAGCGGAAAAGCATGGCATGAATGGCTTCATTTCCAAGCCGATTAATATGAAGGAAGTGATGGAGGCATTGTCCAGCTTCCTGCGGTAATTTGCTTAATTTGGTTGACATTTTATGGGGGTGTTTGCATAATAAGAGTAGTTTTTAGATTTGATTTGGAAAGTAGGTAAGTGATTTGACGATAGAAGAATTTTACAATGCAGTGGGAGGCAGCTATGCATCCGTCAAGGAGCTATTCCTGACAGATGAGCGCATCAGGAAATATGTGCTGAAGTTCAAGACTGAGGGCAGCTATCAGAAGCTGATGGATGCGGTGGCTTCCGGGGAGCCAAAGGCTGCTTTTGAGGCGGCTCACGCCTTCAAGGGGGTGGCTGGCAATATCGGACTTACCAGGCTCTTTAATGCGGCTTCTGATTTGACGGAGCAGCTGAGGGGCAGCCAGGAACCGGCGGACCCGCAGCTGGTAGAGAAAATCCGCGAGTATTATGCTGAAGTGCAGGAAAATATCCTCAAATTGTAGTCCGCCAACGTGCAAAGTAAATGATTGAAGGTCTCTTGAAGATGTCCTCCGGGGCATCTTTTTTTCTGTATTTTCTTGCTGTCAGGCTAAATGTCTGATATAATAATTATCGACATATAACGGAAACTAAGAGCGGAGGGATGAAATGGCAAGACCGAGAAGATGCAGGCGTGTGTGCGCGGAGCCGGTATATGGCAGCTTTTGCCCGGCAGGGAATGCTGCCAATGGCGAAGTCATGCTGACTTTGGATGAGTATGAGGCAATACGCCTGATTGACCTGGAAAAGCTGACACATGCCCAGTGCGCGGTGCAGATGGATATTTCCCGTACTACCGTGACGGAGATTTATGAGCTGGCACGCACCAAGCTGGCTGATGTGATTGTCAATGGCAAAAGCCTTTTCATTGCCGGGGGGGATTACCGCCTGTGTGATGGCTCTGCCCTTGCTTCCGGCTGTTGTCATCAGCGTTGCAGGAAATTTTATGCGGGCAGTGAAAGCCTGCTTTGCCAAGAGAAAGGGGAAAAGGCAATGAGAATAGCAGTAACCTACGATAACGGACAGATTTTTCAGCATTTTGGGCATAGTTCTCAGTTCAAGGTGTACGATGTGGAGGATGGCAGGATTGTCAGTGAGCAGATAGTTGACACCAATGGCAGCGGCCATGGCGCCCTGGCAGGCCTCCTGTCAGATGCCAAGGCGGATGTGCTGATTTGCGGCGGCATCGGCGGTGGTGCCCAGATGGCACTGGCAGAAGCAGGTATCAAGCTGTATGGCGGTGCAGCAGGTGATGCAGATGCGGCAGTTGCAGCTTTCCTCCGGGGAGAGCTTGCCTACAATCCTGATGTGCGCTGCAGCCATCACGACCATGGCGGCCACGGTCATGGCAGCTGCGGCGAGAATAAGCACGGCTGCGGCGGCAGCTCCTGCCATTAAGTGAAATAGAATAATAATATGCATAAAAAAGGATGCCGTACTAGCAGATAGACGGCATCCTTTTTTTAGAAATGGAAATGGTTCATCATCTTGGTGGCAAGCTTCTTGGCATCGTCATTTTTGTGCTCAAGGATGTAGTCCAGGGAGCTGACGAAGAAGAATGAGTTGATGGGCAGGTAGCGGCGGCGCTTCTTGAAATTTGCCCAGTGGAAAATCTTGTCAAAGACCAGCTCGTAGTCCTCCCGGGTAGCGTTGTGCCTGGCAATGATTTTCTTCAGCCGGAAGTCATTGCAGCCATACTCGTACATGGTATCGAGAAGCTCAGCCTTAGTCATTTCGCCCCGCTCCAGAAAGGCGAGAATCAGGCTGTTGATGTAGTTGTCCCGGCGCATAATCCGCTTCATGGCAAGGTAAAAGGTCACTGCCAGAAACAGCATGGTGCCGATGTAAATCAGTTTTGCAGTCATAAGTATTCTATTTCTCCTTGGTTGCAAAAATATATCTTACAGGTGCTTTACTATGGCAGCCAGATAATGGAAGCCATAGTCGGATGCCCCGTGCGTATCAGCATGGCCCGCAGCCTTTCCAGCCTGCCCCAGAGGGGGGCACCGTGGAGCCGCAGCTTGAATTTCCAGAAGGAATGGGCATTGTGACCGAAGATAGGCACCCGGCTCAAAAGGTAGGGATTATCCCCCGGATGTACCAGGTCGTAGCGCACGGTAAAGCCCCCCTTGAAGCCGCAGTCCCTGGCAACCGCCAGCACATCGGCATTGTAGGAGCCGCATGGGTAGGCGATGTACTCGGTGAATCGCAGGGTTTTCCACTCTATGGCCAGCTTGCCGCCCTCTATCTGCTGATAAAGCTCCGCCTTGGACAGCCCCGGCAGCTCAAAGTGGCTCAGGGTATGTGCCCCCATGTAAATTCCGGCTTCGCTCATTTCCTGCACCTGCTGCCAGGTGAGATATTTGTCAAACCTGTCCATGAAGTCCGAAATCAGGAAGATGGTGGCGGTCATGCCATACTTTTGCAGCACAGGAAAGGCATTTTCGTAGTTGTCACGGTAGCCGTCATCAAAGGTAATCAGGACAGGCTTCTCCGGCAGGGGAGCACCTTCCGTCAGATAGGCGTTGAGCTGGTCCGGGGTGATGGCGTGGTAGCCGTTATCATGCAGGTATGCCATCTGCTGCTCAAAGACTGCTGTGGGAACGGTCAGGGCATTGTCATCCTCATCATTGACCTGATGATAGCTGAGCACAGGCACCCCCACGGCGGCTTCCCGTTCCAGGCAGAGAAAGCCTGCCAGCAGCACCGCTATCAGCAGATAAAGGCAAATTAAGCCCCATTGCTTGAGAGATAAAACCATTTTAACACGACCTTTGCTTTCTTATCGTCTAATAATTGTACAATGGTATATTGAGATAGTCAAGAATAGGACAAAAATGCCCCAATCTGCTATAATAATTTTATTATGGAAGCTGTTGCCAGCTATGTGATTGAGCAATTTTAGAGGATTGGTGCGAGGTAAATGATATGAAAAAGAATTTTTATCTGGATATTGTTATCTTTATCGCCTGCCTGGCATGCCTGATTACGGGGCTGATGCTGGATTTTCATCTCTTTGAAGGAGGCAGGGAAGTGCGGCATTACTGGCGTGACATACACGCCTATATCGGCTATGTGATGGCTGCCGGGGTGCTGCTGCACATCATCTGGCATGTGAAATGGATTAAGGTGGCGGCAAAGCAGATTTTTTGTAAAAAATAAGGGTGGACTATTTTCGATTTTCCTTTATAATTATAGATGGACTGTTATTTTTTGCGTGCAGGGAATAATAGCCACAGTGTAATTGAAAGGAAGCTACTTCTGTATGAATAGAAATGATTTGTGCTGGTGCGGCAGTGGGCGTAAGTACAAGAAATGTCATCTCGCCTATGATGAGCGACTGGATGCAATGAAATTTGATTTTTTTAAGGGGCAGGTGCGTCCGCCCAGGAATATCATCAAGAATGCAGCGGATATCGAGGGCATCAGGAAGGCTGGCGTTCTGAACGATGCGGCTCTCGACCTGGCTGCCAGCATGGTGGAGGAAGGCAGGGACACCGCTTCCATTGACGATGCGGTGCGCAAGCTGATAGAGGGCAACGGGGGCATTCCTGCCTGCCTGAACTATGAGGGCTATCCCAAGAGCATCTGCATTTCTCTGAATGATGTGGTGTGCCACGGCATCCCTTCCCGGAAGACAATCCTCAAGGAAGGGGATATCCTGAATGTGGACATTACCACCATCCTGGATGGCTATTATGCCGACGCTTCCCGCATGTTCATGGTGGGCAAGGTTGCCCCCGAGGCAGAGCGGCTGGTGCAGGTGGCCAAGGAGTGCATGCTCATCGGCATTGAGGCGGTGAAGCCCTGGGGCTATGTAGGGGATATCGGTGCTGCCGTCAACGCCCATGCCAAGGCTAACGGCTGCTCCGTGGTGACGGAGCTGGGAGGCCACGGAGTAGGCAAGGACTTCCACGAGGATCCGTATATTCCCCATGTAGGGGAGCGGGGCACCGGCATGCTGCTGGTGCCGGGCATGGTCTTTACCGTGGAACCCATGATTAATGCCGGCAGGTACAAGGTAACCGTGGACAAGAAGGACGGCTGGACGGTGCGCACCAAGGACCATTCCCTGTCTGCCCAGTGGGAAAAGACCATTCTGGTGACTGAGACAGGGGTAGAGGTGCTGTCCAGCTAAAGATGCCCGGTTAAGTGTTTTCGTGTATTCCCATCAGGTGCATCCTGACTGGCAAGGAGGTGGCAGCTGCTATGCTGAGGGAGTTTTTGGGACAGGCTGAGGATGGCAGCATGGATATTTCCTCTGCCCGGAGGCTGAAGGAAATTGTGGCAGTGCTCAGGGACAGGGAGCTCTTGCAGGGGGTAACCCCGGTGAAGGTGCGGCAGGTGCTGGAGGATTTGGGACCTACTTTTGTGAAGCTGGGGCAGATTATCAGCATGAGGCCGGATTTTTTGCCCAATGAGTACCAGGCGGAGCTGACCAGGCTGCAATCCGAGGTGAAGCCCATGGATTTTTCCGTGGTGAAGGAGATTGTCCAGCGGGAGTACAACCAGAGCTGGGACGGGATTTTCGCCTCCATTGATGAGCATGCCATGGGCTCCGCTTCCATTGCCCAGGTGCACAGGGCAAGCCTTTTGAACGGTGACAGGGTTGTTATCAAGGTGCAGCGTCCCGGTATTTATGAGGTGATGGCCAAGGATATCGCCCTCTTGAAAAAGGCCATTTCCCTCCTCAATCTGGTGCGGGATTCTGAGGGTGTTGTCAACCTTGAGAGCATCGTGGATGAGATGTGGGAGATTGCCAAGCAGGAGATGGATTTTCTGCTGGAGGCTGATCACATCGAGGAATTTGCCCATCTGAACAAGGATGATGAAAATATCCTCTGCCCCAAGGTCAACCGCCAGCTGACCACCCAGCGCATCCTGGTGATGGAGTGCATGGAGGGCATTCCGCTGGATGACGGGGAGGGGCTGCAGGCCGCCTGCGTGGACATGGAGCGCATCGGCAGGAGGCTTGGCATCAACTATGTGAAGCAGATGATTGATGACGGGTTTTTCCATGCGGACCCCCATCCCGGCAATATCTGGGTGAAGGACGGCAGGATTATCTGGCTGGACCTGGGGATGATGGGCAGGCTGTCCGTCAGGGACAGGAACAGCTTCCGCCACGCCATTATGGCACTGGTGACCAATGATGTCTACGGCATGAAGGAAGCGGTGCTGGCCCTGGGCATGCCCCGGGGCAAGGTTGACCACATCCAGCTTTATGACGATGTGTCCGCTCTGATGGCACAGTATGGTGACCTGGACTTTGAGCACCTGAAGGCAGGCGAGGTGGCCAGGAAAATCCTCATGGTGCTGAAAAGCAATAACATCGCCATCCCTCACGGCTTCAGCATGTTTGCCAGGGGCGTGATGATCATGGAGGGTGTAATGACCAGGTGCTGTCCCCAGGTGAATTTTTCCGAGATTTTTGCCAAGGGGCTCAGGGTCAGCATGGAGAAGGATTTCAGCTGGCTGGCGGAGCTGAATAAATTTAAAAGGGACAGCTACATGCTGATGAAAAAATCCATGCAGCTGCCGGAGCAGATTTCTGATATACTAAAGATGACATTGAGCGGCCAGACCAAGGTGAATCTTGACCTGACCGGTTCCCAGGAGCCCTTGCAGAAGCTGGACAGCATGATAAACAAGATGATTATGGCCATCATCAGTGCCGCCCTGCTGCTGGGTTCCAGCACAATCTGCACCACTCAGATGGAGCCGAAAATCATGGAAATCCCCCTGCTGGGAGTGCTCGGTTATCTGGCTGCCATGGTGCTGTGCAGCAAACTTTTGTGGAGCATAATAAAGACGGACAGGAGGAAGTAGGAGCTTGCGAGGAATCAGAGGAGCCATTACAGTTGAGGAAAACACTGCAGAAGCAGTGATGAGTGCCACTCAGGAAGTGGTCAAAGCCATGCTGGAAGCAAACGGTATCAGGACAGAGGACATCGGGGCGGCGATTTTTACGGCTACCGAGGATATTACGGCGGTATTTCCTGCCAAGGGAGCCAGGGCATTGCCGGGCTTTGACCTGGTGCCCCTGTTTGATGCCCGGCAGATGGATGTGGATGGTGCCCTTGACCACTGCATCAGGGTGCTGCTGCTGGTAGATACTGACAAGGGACAGCGTGATATCAAGCATATATTCCTGGGCAGGGCAAAGGGATTGCGCCCTGACCTGGTGAAATAATTTACCGGCAGAGGCATGGCGGTGCAGCTGCACTGGCAGGAATATATGCCGGTATTTTGGTAAGGCAATAGGACTAGGAGGTTAATTATGAACAAGATTATTTCTACTGACAGAGGACCTGGGGCAATCGGCCCTTATTCGCAGGCTGTGCAGACTGCTGGCGGCATGCTGTTCGTTTCCGGGCAGATTCCGCTGGTACCGGCTACCGGTGCCATGGTAGAGGGGGGCATCGAGGCACAGGCAACCCAGGTGCTGGAAAACCTGAAGGGCATTGTGGAGGCGGCCGGCTATCAGCTGTCCGATGTGGTGAAGACCACCGTGTATCTGGCTGACATCAATGATTTTGGCACTGTGAATGGAATCTATGCCAAATACTTTGTGGAGAACTGCCCTGCCCGTGTCTGTGTGGAGGTCAGCAAGCTGCCCAAGGGCGCCTTGGTAGAAATTGATGTAATTGCTTCCAAGTAATGAGGCAAATCTGCAAATCTGCAAATCTGCGAATCTGCAAATCTGCAATATGCAATATGGATTAGAGGTATCTGTATAACAGAAGGAGAGTGTTACCGTTGATTAATGTTGAGAACACCAGTGTAAATGCCATCCGTATTCTGGCTGCCGAGATGATTCAGAAGGCAAAGTCCGGCCATCCTGGCCTGCCGATGGGCTGTGCGCCAATCGCTTACGAGCTGTGGGGCAGGCACATGAGCCACAATCCGAAAAATCCAAAGTGGCTGAACCGGGACCGCTTTATCCTGTCCGGCGGCCATGGCTCTGCCATGCTGTATTCCCTGCTGCATCTCTTTGGCTACGGCCTGACCATGGATGACCTGAAGAATTTCCGTCAGCTGGATTCCCTGACTCCTGGCCATCCTGAGTACGGCCACACTGTAGGCGTTGAGGCAACTACCGGCCCTCTGGGAGCAGGCATGGGCATGGCAGTGGGCATGGCGATTGCCGAGGCACATCTGGCTGAGAAGTTCAACAAGCCGGGCTATCCTGTGTATGACCATTATACCTTTGCCCTGGGCGGTGATGGCTGCATGATGGAGGGTATTTCCTCCGAGGCCTTCTCCCTGGCAGGCACCCTTGGCTTGTCCAAGCTGATTGTCATCTATGACAGCAACAACATTTCCATCGAGGGCGATACTGATGCTGCCTTCACTGAGGATGTGCAGAAGCGCATGGAGGCATTCGGCTTCCAGACTATCGATGTGGCTGACGGCACTGATCTGGCTGCTATCGGCAGGGCTATCGAGGAAGCAAAGGCTGACAAGGAGCGTCCTTCCTTTATTACCGTCCATACCCAGATCGGCTACGGCTGTCCGGCAAAGCAGGGCAAGGCCAGTGCTCATGGCGAGCCTCTGGGGGAGGAAAACCTGCAGGCAGCCAAGGATAACCTGGGCTGGACTAGCGAGCCGTTTACTGTGCCTGAGGAGGTCTATGCCGACTATGCAGCCAAGGCTGCCAAGGGACAGGAAGCAGAGGACAAGTGGAATGCCATGTTCTCCGAGTGGAAGGCGAAGTTCCCGGCAGCAGCAGCTCTCCATGACAAGTTCTACGATCAGGATGCCATCAAGGCTGTGATGGAGGATGAGTCCTTCTGGGCTCCGGCTGAGAAGCCTACTGCCAGCCGTGCCCTGTCCGGCAACATCATCAACAAGCTGAAGGATATCGTGCCAAGCCTCATGGGCGGCAGTGCTGACCTGGCTCCATCCAACAAGACGGAGATGAAGGATGAGGATTTCTTCAGCAAGGAGAACCGCAACGGCCGCAACATGCACTTCGGTGTCCGGGAGCTGGCTATGGGGGCTATCGGCAACGGCATGGCCCTCCATGGCGGCGTGACTGCCTATGTGGCTACCTTCTTCGTATTCTCTGACTACATCAAGCCGATGATGCGCTTGGCTGCCCTCATGAAGCTGCCTGTTACCTATGTGCTGACCCATGATTCCATCGGCGTTGGCGAGGACGGCCCTACCCATGAGCCAATCGAGCAGCTGGCTATGCTGCGCGCCATGCCGAACATGCAGGTATTCCGTCCTGCTGATGCAGTGGAGACCGCTGCCGGCTGGTACACTGCTTTGGCTGATACGGAGAGCCCTACTGCCCTGGTGCTTACCCGTCAGAACCTTGACGTTATCCCGAGCAGCAAGGAAGGTGCCCTGAAGGGCGGCTATGTTATCGCTGATGCAGCGAAGGATGTGCCGGACGGCATCATCATCGCTACCGGCTCCGAGGTGGGCATTTCCCTGGCTGCCAAGGAGATTCTTGCGCAGGAGGGCAAGGATGTACGGGTTGTTTCCATGCCTTGCATGGAGCTCTTTGAGCAGCAGAGCGATGAATACAAGGAGCAGGTGCTGCCGAAGGCTGTCCGTGCCCGCGTGGCTGTGGAGGCCGGCTCCGACTTTGGCTGGGGCAAATACATCGGCCTGGATGGCGCCGCTGTGTGCATGAAGGGCTTTGGTGCTTCCGCACCGGCTGCCGCTCTCTTTAAGAAGTTCGGCTTCACCAAGGAGAATGTGGCTGAGACCATGCGCAGCCTGCTGAAGTAAATTTCACGAATTAAAACACCCCTGATATGTACTGCACTTTGCAGGCATATCAGGGGTGTTTGCATAATAACGCTAAATTATCTTAGCCGAAGAACTGGTTGTACATGCTTAGTCCCAGCAGGCAGATGGAAGCCAGCATCAGGGCGGAGCTGACACCGATGAGCACCTTGCGCACCTGGTCGCTGAACTCCATGCGGCGATTGATGTATACTACGACCATGCCTACGAACAGGGCGCCGTACATGCCCCTGCCGATGCCGTCCATGTTGCTCCATGCCAGCACCAGGATAATCAGTGTCACGGCAATGAGCACCAGCAGCAGCGCATCACGGCTGGCCTTTGGCTTCAAATCCACATTCTCCTTTTTCTCATCCTTGGGATGTATTTTATTCTGAATTTTTTTGTACTGTGTTGCCATTTTTCATCTTCCCTTTCATTAGACCTTCTTGCCAAACAGCAAATCCATTATATCATAATTTGTGAGTGTGTAAAATAAATTTGCAGTAGAAAACTTGTAATGATAGAATAAGGGGTGTAAAGTGAAGGGAAGGATGTTACAATGATCAGAGGGCCGCGCAGCCGCGAAAAGCTAAAGGCATATTATGAATCATATATGAAGACAGGCAGACCGGACCCCAACGTAAATCCGGAGGTGGCTGCTTCCTGGGCGAAAAGCCGTGCCTACGGTGCGCCTACAGACAGGATTCATACGGACCACAGGCTGTCCAGGGAGGATTTTGCTGCCCGGCAGAGGCTGCACAAGGAAGCCATCAGCTACCTGCGGCACCTGACCAACAACCTGCGGGATTTTTTCAAGGAATACGATATCAGCCTGCTGCTTTTGGACGAGGAATGTGTTATCCTCAAGAGCTATACCATGCCCTTTTATCAGATGACGCCGGGGGAAATCGAGGGCGTCCGGGTGGGCGTGGAGGAAATCGGCACCAGCAGCGTCAGCATGGCTTATGATTTGCAGCAGCCATTCTGGCTTTTTGGCCCTGAGATGTGGGTGCAGGATTCCCATGAGAGCGACGCCTGCTCGGCACCGATTTTCGTGGACAAGAAGATGCGCTATATCATCACCATGGTAGGCATGCACTATCAGAACATGCCCCAGGAGGCGGTGATGGCAGTGCTGAAAACCCTGTGCTACGGCCTGGAGAACTATATCCAGCAGCAGACCCGGCTGAAGGCTCAGGAGGCAATCCTGGATGTGATACCCTTTGCGGTATACCATGTGCAGGAGGGCTCCGAGGTGGCTTATGCCAACAAGCTGGGCATGCAGCGGCTGAAAAAAATCGGCATCGGCCGCAAGGATAACAAGAGCTTCGGCACAAAGCTCAGCGATGTGGTGCTGAATTACCGCCACACGCCTATATATTCCGGCTTTCAGGGGGTGCTCAGCCACAACCGGGAGGTGACCTGGATTACTCCCAGCAAGACCTATGAGGATATTACAACCGTGGTGCCCTTTGAGCGTGACAGTGAGGACGCTGTGCGCAGCGTAGTGGCAATCTCCATGCCCATAGAGGATTTGCGGACGATGGTGGCTCATGCGGCAGGCTTCACTGCCAAGTACAGCCTCAGCTCCATGGTCTGTGCCAGCGCAGCCTTTAGCTCCGTCAAGGAGAAGGCACTGCGCCTGGCCAAGGGCAGAACCCATATCCTGCTGCAGGGGGAGAGCGGCACCGGCAAGCAGCGCATGGCTCACGGCATCCATCAGGCCAGCCCTTTTGCCACCGGGCCTTTTATTGCCCTGCATTGCGGCGATGTTACCCCGGAGCTTCTGGAGCAGGAGATTTTTGGTGTCAGCATCAGCAGGGAGGTCAGCCATCCCGGCAAGCTGGAGCTGGCATCCGGCGGCACTCTTTTTATAGACGAAATCGAAAAAATGCCAACGGATATCGCCCGTGCCCTGGCGGCCTCCCTGACTACCATGGAGTCCAGCCGTATCGGCGAGGAGACCAGCCGTCCCATCAATGTGCGGCTGGTAGCTGCCTGTGATACGGAGCTCCGGCGGCTGACAGAGCGGGGCAGCTTTGACAAGTCCCTGTATGAGGTGCTGTCCCACAGCGTTATCCGCATACCGCCTCTCAGGAACCGCAAGGAGGATATCGGGGTGCTGGGAGAGCATATCCTGTCAGAGCTGGCAGGGCTGCACCAGTCCTCTGCCAAGGCACTGGCCCCGGATGCGGTGGATTTTCTCATGACCTATGAGTGGCCGGGCAATATCAAGCAGCTGCAGAATGTGATAGAGCATGCCTTTTTCCGCACGGAGGGGGAGGTTATCCACGCTGAGGACATCAACCTCTTTGGGGATATTACCCTGGATGCCAGATGGAAAGAGGACAAGGAGGTATTTATCAAGGTGTGGCGCGTGGCAGGAGGCAATATCAGCCGCCTGTCTACTCTCTTGCATGTGAGCCGTGTCACCCTGTACAGATACCTCAAGAAATACGGCATTGAAAAGAGCAAGATTGATAGCTGATATTTGCTATTTAATATTTAATATTTGCTATGTACTTATTAATTATTAAGACGTTGTGATTGATAGATAACAGCGTAGTATAGGAGGAAGCTTGTGCGTTTAAGAAGAAAACCCTGGGTAGACGAAGCTATTCACGATTTTGATGATTTTGTATTCCCGAAGGACAGGCCGGCAGGCGAGGAGCAGAAGGGCTGCTGGCAGCAGGTCTTTGGCAGGCCTGGCAGCCTTTATGTGGAGCTGGGCACCGGCAAGGGTGATTTTATCAGCCAGCTGGCCCTCAGGCATCCCGAGGTGAATTTTATTGGCATCGAGGCTCAGCAGGATGTGCTTTATTCGGCTGCCAAAAAGGCGCGGGCATTGGGGCTTGCCAATGTAAAGCTTTTGGTATTTGATATAAACAATATTGAAAATATCTTTGCCGAGCATGAGGTGGATCAGTTCTACATCAATTTCTGCGACCCGTGGCCAAAGGCGCGGCATGCCAAGAGGCGGCTTACCCATATCGGCTTTTTGCAGCGGTACGGAAAGCTCCTGAAAAAGCCGGGCAGGCTGATTTTTAAGACGGATAACCGTCCCCTCTTTGATTTTTCTCTGGAGCAGTTTGCGGAAGCAGGCCTTGCGGTGGAGGATGTTTCCTTTGACTTGCATAGCGAAAACCGTCCGGACAATATCATGACCGAGTATGAGCGCAAGTTCAGCGGCTTTGGCGAGAAGATAAATAGATGTGAGGTCGTGTTCGCTTGAAAAAAGTGCTTATTCCAAAGAGAAAGCTTCCCTGGGGCAGTGACCACGAGGCAATAATCTGGCTAATGGCGGTGCTGCTGGTAGTGGGGATGGTAAATGTTTTTAGCTCTACATTTATTACGGCAGAAAATGAGAATAGCGCACCCTATGCATACCTTTTGAAGCATCTCATCAGCATGGGGATAGGCTTCGTGCTGTTTGCCATGTCCTGGCGGGTGGATTACCACAAGTGGCGTGACTGGCTGGGGCCTGTAGCCCTCAGCATAGCGGCACTGCTGCTTTTTGTGCTGGCGGCAGGCACTGTGGTCAACGGTGCAAAGCGGTGGATTTACCTGGGGGCATTTTCCTTCCAGCCGGCGGAGTTTGCCAAGATATGCAGCGTGATGATAGCGGCCTATATCCTCTCCTACCGGGTGGAGCACAAGCTGCCCATCAATATCCTCAACGCCCAATACGCTTTTATTGCTTTTTTGTTTGTGGCGGTTGAGATGGAGCCGGACATGGGGACGGCATGCGTCATTCTGGGCATACCCATTGTGATGCTGTGGATGGCGGGGCTGAAAACCTACAAGCTGCAGCGGCTGGCTCTGGTGGGGCTGGCAGCGGTGGTGGGCATGTGCATCTATCAGCCCTATCGCCTGGAGCGCATCAAGGTCATGTTCAACCCCTGGTCTGATGCCCAGGGCATGGGCTATCAGACGGTGCAGTCCGTGACGGCCATCGGCTCCGGCGGCTTTTGGGGCATGGGGCTGGGGCAGGGACTGGCAAAGTACGCCTACCTGCCGGAGGCGCATACTGACTTTGCCTTTGCGGTGTTCTGCCAGGAGAACGGCTTTGTGCTGGTGGCACTGGTGCTGCTTTTGTATGGGGCTTTTGCCTATTATGCCGTGCGGATTGCCCGGGATGCCTATGATGTCTACGGCCAGCTGCTGGCAGGGGGCATCATGCTTTTGGTGGTAGGCCAGGCGGTGGTGAATATCTCCATGGTGGCCGGCTGCTTCCCGGTGGTGGGCGTGCCGCTGCCCTTTATCAGCTATGGCGGCACATCCCTGATGATGACCATGTTTTCCGTGGGGGTGCTGATCAATATCGGCCGCTACAGCAGGGCGAAGCAGGCCAAGGAAAAGCTGGACGAGCTCCGGCGCAACAACCTGAAAAATCACGAGGCGGCACTGGCTGCCATGCCGGGGCGGCGCAGGCTGCAGCGGATTAAGTGATGCTGTCAATGCATGTTAATGCTTTGGTGGCAAATAGCATGGCAAGTGGTATGGGAAATGACATGAGAAATGACATGGTGAAAAGATTTTTTGACGGTGGCTGTGACTATGAATAAGGCGATGGTTGAGAATATGGATAATATGGCGATGAAAAGACAGAAGCGCATTGCGCTGATAAATGATATGACAGGCTTTGGCCGTTGCTCCATCGCGGTGGAGCTGCCGTTGATTTCTGCCATGAAGATTCAGGCATGCCCGTTGCCTACGGCGGTTTTGTCCGTGCACACGGGGTTTGCCGAGCATTATATTGACGATTATACTGACAGGATGCGCCCTTATATGGAAAACTGGGCGGTGAACGGGCTGGAGTTTGACGGCATCTGTACCGGCTTCCTGGGCTCCGTGGAGCAGATAAATATCGTGGAGGAGTTCGTGCGGCGGTTCAAGAAATCCTTTACCCGGGTGATGGTGGACCCGGTGATGGGGGACTACGGCAAGCTGTATTCCTCCTATACGCCGGAAATCTGCCGGGAGATGAAAAGGCTTCTGAAGCATGCCGACCTGGTGACGCCGAACCTTACGGAGGCCTGCCAGCTTCTGGATGAGGCATATCCTGAGAACGGGGTGATTGGCGAGGATGCCCTGGCGAAGATGGCCAGGGCGCTGTCCGAAAGAGGCCCGGAGCAGGTGGTGATTACCGGCTTGCAGGGGGAGGGGCAGGTGCTGAACTTCCTCTATGAGAAGGGAGGCAGCCATTCCATTGTCCGGGAGCCGAAAATAGGCGGTGACAGGTCAGGCACAGGTGATGCCTTTGCGGCCATTGTGGCTGGCGGCCTGGTCAGGGGCCTGTCCTTGCAGGAGTCGGTGGAGAAGGCGGCAGGATTTATTACCAAGGCGCTTCGGTACACGGTGGAGCTGGATTTGCCGTGGAACTACGGGCTTGCCTTTGAGGAATACCTGACGGAGCT
The DNA here is from genome assembly GCF_009695585.1 of Anaerovibrio slackiae. Taxonomy (GTDB): domain Bacteria; phylum Bacillota; class Negativicutes; order Selenomonadales; family Selenomonadaceae; genus Anaerovibrio; species Anaerovibrio slackiae. Next base: position 90,187 of record NZ_VUNR01000004.1, on the reverse strand, counting down.
GGATTAGTATTTGTGGCCGTTTGGATATGGTTTATACATGGTTTGTATATGATTTGTATATGATTTGTATATGATGGCGTGTTATTGTTATATTTTTGATGTGGAGTGAGAGAATTTGAGTATGCTGGTTTATGCCGTTCATGAGGGCGGCCGCTACGTGCAGGTGGCAGACAGCCTGAAGGAGCAGCCTGAGGGCAAGCGCGGCTTTTATGTGAATATTACCAATCAGTGCAATTGTGCCTGCACCTTTTGCCTGCGCACCATGAAGCACATGGCGGAGGAAAGCACCCTGTGGCTGAAGCAGGAGCCATCGGTGGATGAGGTCAAGGAGGAGCTGGACAAGCTGCCGTGGGACATGGCAAAGGAGATTGTCTTCTGCGGCTTCGGGGAGCCTACCATGCGGCTGGATGTGCTGCTGGAGCTGATGGCTTATGTGCGGCAGAAGCATCTTGATATGCCTATCCGGCTGAACACCAACGGCCTGGCTGACCTGGCCTATGGGCGTTCCGTGGCAGGGGATTTCGAGGGCCTGGTGGATACCATCTCCATCAGCCTGAACGCTTCCAACGCAGAGCGTTATCTGGAGCTGACCAGGGCAAAGTACGGCATCGGTGCCTTTGAGGCCATGCTGAAATTTGCCATGGACTGCAAGGAGCATATTCCCAATGTGGTGCTGACGGTGGTGGAAAAGGTGGAGGACCAGGCTGAGATTGAGGCCTGCCGGAAGCTCTGCCAGGAAAAGGGCTTGCAGCTGAGAGTACGCATTTATGAGGACAGCTGATTTTGTGACAGATGGCTTGATGATAGCTGATTTTGGTGACGGCTGATTTTACTGGCATCTGATTTTTGTGGCAGCTGATTTTGGTGATAGTGACAGGAGTGACGAAAAAGCATGAAAAAGTTGGTTGTGATTCGCGGCGGCGGCGAGCTGGCTACCGGCATTGCCCATCGCTTGTACAATACGGGCTATCAGGTCCTGATGCTGGAGAAGGAATACCCTTCTGCCATCAGGCGCAGCATTGTCTTTGCAGAGGCTGTCTATGAAGGGGAAAAGAAGGTGGAGAGGCTTACCTGCTACAAGGCGGCTCATCTTTCCGAGGCAGAAAAAATGCTGAAGGATGGCAAGCTGGTGATTATGGTGGACCCGGAGGCGGCGTGCCTGTCCAGGCTGAAGCCGCGCATTCTGGTGGATGCCATTTATGCCAAGCGCAATATGGGCACCAGCAAGGACATGGCGGACTTTACTATCGCTATCGGCCCGGGCTTTACTGCCGGCAAGGATGTGAACTGCGTGGTGGAGACTACCCGTGGCCACAACCTGGGGCGCCTCATCTATGAGGGGCAGGCACTGCCGGAGAAGGAAACCATTGAGGTCCGCGCCCTGATGCGTGCCTCCCATTCCATCAATGCCCCGTGTGACGGCTATCTGGAAGCAGGTCATCCCCTGTCCTACATCGTGAAGAAAAATGAAACCATTGCCAAGTTGCACATGGATGGTGGGCATGTTTTTGAAATCAAGGCTCCTGTGGAAGGCGTGCTCAGAGGGCTTTTGCATGACGGCTGCCCGGTGCGCACAGGGCTCAAGATTGCGGAGATTGACCCTAGCACCATGCCTACCAACTGTGTGACCATTTCTGCCAAGTCCCGCTGCATTTCCGGCTCCGTGCTGGAGGCTATCCTCATGTGGGAAAATGCCAATGTGAAGAAATCCCGCCTGCCGTGGAAGAAATAATGGGAAACGTGCCGGGGAAAGTAATGTAAAACATGATGCGAAACATGATGTAAAACATGATGCAAAGTATTATGATGTAAAGTATGAGGTTAAAATAATGCGTAAGTATGTGAAAGGGGGCAATGGATTTTGGCTTATGTGGTAACAAAGCTGGTGACTACGGAGGAAAGCATTGATTTTTCCCTGCTGGGCATCTTCAGCGACATGAAGCAGGCTGCCGCAGCCGCTACGGATGTGTACAAGGAATACAACAAGAAGGCCTCTTTCGTCAATCTGGAAATGGTCAATGAGTGGCTGTCCACCCGTGGGGAGTATTCCTTCCGCCGGGACAAAAACAACCGCCTGCAGCTGGATATTAGCATTGCCGAGGAAAATCAGGTTATTCCGGCTGATCACCAGCGGATTTTTACTTGCAGCGAGCAGGACAAGGTCTGGGTGCAGATGAGCTCCGCCCTGGTGCCGGACGGGGTGAGCAAGGCAAGCTTGTGAGATGTGGGGGCGAAAATGCGAAATTTTTTTCATGAAACCTTGACAATCATGGTATAGAATGGTATTATATGTAGCGTTGATTGACTCAGTAGCTCAGCTGGATTAGAGTATTTGACTACGAATCAAAGGGTCGGGGGTTCGAGTCCCTCCTGGGTCACCATTTGAAAGATAGCATCCTGTTTCGGCAGGATGCTTTTTGTTTTGCTGGTGTTTCTTAGAAATTATTAGAGATTCATTAAAATTTGTTCAGTGGGCTTGATTTTATGTTTCAGGTATGTTAATATGTGGTTGTGTCAGAGATGAAGACGAAGTACATCGCAGAGGAAACATGGCAACTCTTGGGATAAGGCTTCTAAATTCATCCCCGACAAATAAGTGTTTTTTATTTGTAAAAGGAGGAATTTCTTTATGAAGAAGACTCTCGTATCCGCATTGACTACCGCTCTGGTAGTAGGCGCTGCTTCCACTACTTTTGCAGCTGCTAATCCTTTCGCTGATGTTCCTGCAGACCATTGGGCATACGATGCTGTTGCTCAGCTGGTACAGGACGGCGTTGTAAACGGCTATTCCGCTGATGGCACCTTCAAGGGTGACCAGAGCATGAGCCGTTATGAGATGGCTCAGATTGTTGCAAAGGCTATGGCTAAGTCCGATGCTGCTGACAACAACAACAAGGCTCTCATTGAGAAGCTGTCCGCAGAGTTCTCCGATGAGCTGGCTAACCTGGGCGTTCGCGTTGCTAACCTCGAGGCTAAGACTGACAACGTTAAGTGGACTGGCTTGATCCGTTATGACTGGAATACCACTAACTATGAGGCAGAGGATGGTCACAGAGAGCCTGAGACCAATAACCTGAAGTTGCGTTTCACTCCATCCATCACTATCAACGAGAACTGGACTGGCTACTCTGAGATTGATTATGATGTAAATCCTGATGAGACTGGTGCTGACAATAATGGTGCTACTGTTTCTAAGATTTATGCAGAGGGTGTATATGGCAAGGCTGACATCAAGCTCGGTCGTTTCGGCTCCTTCTCCGATGCTTCCCACGGCTTGTTATTCGATGACAAGGTAACTGGTGCTGAGTTGACTTATGCTCCAACTGAGAAATGGGCTGTAAAGGCAACTGGTGGTCGTATTGATGCTAAGGGAACTGCATTCCAGACTGCTGGTAAAGTAAAGGGTAATGCATATATACCTGGTGGCACTATTTCAGATATTAATGATGACATTTCTGTTCCATATGAGGCAGACGGTTTGATTCCATCTTCTGCCACTTATTATGGTATTGAAGTTCTTTACAAGAATGGCAAGATGGATGCAGGCGTAGGTTACCACGCAGCTGGTGCTAACCATACTTTGGTTGGCAACGGACACGATAAGTATCAGGTAGTGGATGCTGGTGTTGGTTATGCATTCGATAGCAATGTAAAGGCTACTGTTGACTATGCTCGTGGTAATGAGTGGGCTAATGATCGGTTCAGCAAGGATGCTTACAGCATTCAGGTTAACTACAAGGGTGCCAATGCAGCTCAGAAGGGTTCTTGGGGTGCTTATGTAGCATACCGCAAGTTGTCTCCAATTGCTGCTTTCCAGGCCACCTATGACCACAAGGAAGGTGTTAATGAGTTTAACTCCTTGAAGGGCTGGGAGATTGGTGCTGACTATGCATGGGCTAAGAACATCGTATCCACCTTTAAATTCTTCACTGGCAAGGATACTGATAAGACCGTTGTACAGGATAAGGTTACTGGCGTATGGAGCCGTGTTGACTTCTTGTTCTAATCCTATTAGGACGAGCGGTTTCACAGCTTTACAAAAGCATAAAACAACAATTAAGAGCGGCTCATCGAGCCGCTCTTTTCACATGTAAAAGACAAATCTATTGCAGAATATGTATTTATTTGCTATAATAATTACGAAAACGATAAAAACGTTTCCATTTACACCACAGTGCAAGCCTTCGATCTGCTCATCGGGGGCTTGCATTTTCATATAAGAATATTTTTGTATATTTACTTGTAATTTTTTTTCAAGTATGATATACTGCAATTGATAAATGACATAAGCGTAACCGGTATGTACGCTGTAAAACGAAAACCCCCGATGGTGGTCGGGGGTTTTCTATTCCAATTTTAGGAGTGGCTTATGCTCCAGGCTTACTGCTTGCTGTCAAAATGCCTGTCAAGCCATTTGCAGATATAATGCGTCACTATGCCTGCCGCAACAGACACTATAAACGACATAAACACCACGGCATGTACACCTCCTTTCTAGAGATTGGAGGTAGCAGCACACCTATTATAGCATAGCTTATGTACGTTCGTAAAGTTATTTGAACTTATGTAGTGCAAATAGCTCTATTATTTTGTAGCATCAATATAAGAATACTTTACATGTGAAAAGAGCGGCTCGATGAGCCGCTCTTAATGTTTGTTTTATGCTTTTGTAAAGCTGTGGTACATCTAGTCCTAATAGGATTAGAACAAGAAGTCAACACGGCTCCATACGCCAGTAACCTTGTCATCGGTGGTGAGGAGAGTATCCTTGCCGTTGAAGTACTTGAGGGTGGATACGATGTTCTTAGCCCAAGCATAGTCAGCACCGATCTCCCAGCCCTTCAGGGAATTTAAACCATAGGTGCCTGCCTTGTGGTCATAGGTAGCCTCAAAAGCTGCAAATGGAGCCAGGGAACGATATGCTACATAAGCACCCCAGGAACCCTTGTCAGCAGCGTTAGCGCCCTTGTAGTTCAGCTGAATGCTGTAAGCATTCTTTGCAGCTTCCTTCAATTTGCCATTCTGGTCAACGGATGGACCAAAAGCATAGTCAGCAGTCAGCTTTACATTCTTGTCAAAAGCATAGCCAACACCGAGGTCAACTACACGGAAGGAACCATCATCGCTATTAGCATCCTGCAAAGTACGGGTATCAGTTACATTGTGGTAGCCGATACCTGCATCCCACTTGCCATTCTGGTAGCCAGCCTCAACAGCCCAGTAAGTAGCAGAATCGCCATCCTTAGTACCAGTTGCAAGGTTCTCATTAGGGTTATAACGGCCAGCAGTGGCCTTCAACTTCCAGTTGCTGGTAGGAGCATAGGCAATCTCAGCACCAGTTACTTCAGTATCGAATACGAGGCCATGGGAAGCATCGGAGAAGGAACCGAAACGACCGAGCTTAATGTCAGCCTTGCCGTATACGCCCTCTGCATAAATCTTAGCAACCTCTACAGTCTTTGCTGCATCAGTGTTGTCCTTTTCGATATCATAATCAATACGAGCATGGCCAGTCCAGTTCTCATTGATAGTCATGGATGGCTCAAAACGCAACTTAACAGTGTTAGTCTTGCCGTCCTTATCGTCAGCAGTAAGATCGCTTCTGTGCTCATAGTTAGTGGTATTCCAGTCATAACGGATCAAGCCGTTCCACTTAACGTTGTCGGTCTTAGCCTCCAGGTTAGCAACGCGAACGCCCAGGTTAGCCAGCTCATCGGAGAACTCTGCGGACAGCTTCTCGATGAGAGCCTTGTTGTTGTTGTCAGCAGCATCGGACTTAGCCATAGCCTTGGCAACAATCTGAGCCATCTCATAACGGCTCATGCTCTGGTCACCCTTGAAGGTGCCGTCAGCGGAATAGCCGTTTACAACGCCGTCCTGTACCAGCTGAGCAACAGCATCGTATGCCCAATGGTCTGCAGGAACATCAGCGAAAGGATTAGCAGCTGCAAAAGTAGTGGAAGCAGCGCCTACTACCAGAGCGGTAGTCAATGCGGATACGAGAGTCTTCTTCATAAAGAAATTCCTCCTTTTACAAATAAAAAACACTTATAAGGCTCTTTAAAACGTAAAAAAAGAAATCTTTATGAAAAAAGATTTCTTGGCGAACATGTTATTTGTATGCTATAATGAAGTTGCTGCCACCTCCAATCTAACGAAAGGGGGGTGCATATATGACCTTGGTGACGTCTATGATTGTGTCTGTTGCGGCAGGTATAGTGACGCATTATATTTGCAAATGGCTTGACAGATACTTAGACAGCAGGCAGTAAGCCTGGAGCGTAAGCCTCTCCTAAAAATGGGAATAGAAAACCCCCGATCTCAACCATCGGGGGTTTTCGTTTTACAGCGCATATATGCCTTTTGGCAACGTCGTCTACAACCAAAGTATAACACATGTCATCAGAAATTACAAGTATCTAGTTGGTTGTTTTGTGGCTGCAATGGAAAAGAGCAGCTCATGGGAACTGCCCTCATTATTTGTAATATTATCCCTTAAGCTTAGTGACTTGCCAATCAACAGATTAGAACAAGAAGTCAACACGGCTCCACAGACCAGTAACCTTGTCCTTATCGGTCTCCTCGAGGGTATCCTTACCGGTGAAGAACTTAGCAGTTGCTACGATGTTCTTTGCGAAAGCATAGTCAGCACCGAACTCCCAGCCCTTCAAGGAGTTGTATCCATCAGCACCGGCAGCGTGGTCATAGGTTGCGCCGAAAGCTGCGAATGGGCTGAGCTGACGATATGCAGCGTAGATGCCCCAGGAACCCTTGTCAGCGGCATTAGCACCCTTGTACTGGAGCTGGATGTTATAAGCATTCTTGCTGGCGTTATCGTAATCTTCGCCGGTCAGGGAAGGCCCAAAAGCGTAATCAGCGGTCAGCTTTACGTTCTTGTCGAAAGCATAGCCAACGCCCAGGTCAACGACACGGAAGGAACCATCCTTCTCTGCGGCATCCAAGTCCTGGAAAGTCTCAGTAGTTGTTACATTATGGTAGCCTGCACCAGCCTCCCACTTGCCATTCTGGTAGTTAGCCTCAACAGCCCAGTAGGTAGCATTGTTGTCCTCGCTAGGACCATGGGACAAGCCGTGAGCTGGTTCAGTTACAGTTGCCTCAGTCCAGAAGCCGGAGAGACGGGCAGCAGTAGCCTTTACCTTCCAGTTGCTGGTAGGTGCATACTGGAACTCAATACCGGTAGTGGAATCAATATCAGTTACCAAGCCATGGGAAGCATCGGAGAAGGTGTTGAAACGACCAATCTTGGTGTTCAGCTTGCCATGGGTACCCTCTGCATAAATCCACTCTACAGTGTTACCACGAGCGTTTGTATTGTCCTTATCTACAACATAGTCCAGACGGGCATGGCCGGTCCAGTTCTCGTTGATGGTGATGGAAGGCTCGAAACGGAGACGAACATTGTTGTTTTCAGTCTCTCTATGCTTCTTCTGGCTCTCATAGTTAGTGGTGTTCCAATCATAACGGATCAAGCCGTTCCACTTAACGTTATCGGTCTTAGCCTCCAGGTTAGCAACGCGAACGCCCAGGTTAGCCAGCTCATCAGAGAACTCTGCGGACAGCTTCTCGATAAGAGCCTTGTTGTTGTTGTCAGCAGCATCGGACTTAGCCATAGCCTTGGCAACAATCTGAGCCATCTCATAACGGCTCATGCTCTGGTCACCCTTGAAGGTGCCGTCAGCGGAATAGCCGTTTACAACGCCGTCCTGTACCAGCTGAGCAACAGCATCGTATGCCCAATGGTCTGCAGGAACATCGGCGAAAGGATTAGCAGCTGCAAAAGTAGTGGAAGCAGCGCCTACTACCAGGGCGGTAGTCAATGCGGATACGAGAGTCTTCTTCATAAAAAAATTCCTCCTCTAGCCAAATAAAAAACACTTATCGGAATGTTTAGGTTATATAATAATGAATTTTTAACAAATTTCTTTTATTTACCGAATTTTTTCATGAAAAAGTTAGTAAAATATATAATACCATGTTAAAAGATAGCTATATAATGTTAGGTCAAAGGCGTAGCTGGTTTGATAAAGTTACACCTTTTCTATAAAATCTAAGTATGCCGTATGTTGACGTGGTTGGGAGATGTTATCATGAAAAAGACAGGTAAAAAAATCGTCACGGTGCAGGAAGCATTTGAAGTCTGGTTCGAGGAATATGTAGACGTCAATACCAGGACTAACACCCAGAAATCCTATCGGGGGATGATTGAGAAGCATATTTTTCCCAGGCTGGGGAATATGGAGATGAAAAAGCTGAATGCACGCATTTTGCAGAAGTTTATCAATGAAAAGAGCAAAATACTGAAGCGGTCTTCCTTGAGCAAGCTGCTGGCCATCATGCGCTCCTGCTTCAGCTATGCGGTAAATCCCTGCGAGTTTTGCCGTAGCAATCCTGCTGAGAATGTGTGGCTGCCCCGTGATATGGAGGAGCTGGGCAGGACGGTGCATGTATTTTCTCCTCAGGATGTGGCAGCCATAGAGGAGCAGTATCCGCCGGAGCATGATTATTACATGGCACTGCACATCTGCTACTATACGGGGCTGCGGATTGGCGAGGCGCTGGGGCTCAGGTGGCAGGATGTGAATCTGGAAAAGCATGAGCTGACGGTTACGGGCACGATGCTGGAAAACGGGCTGCGGCAGAGCATGCCAAAGACCAGGAGCAGCTACCGGACTATTCCCTATGGGACACAGCTGCAATTGCTTTTTCAGCGGGAATGGCTGCGGCAGAGGACTGTGCGCCAGTCCATAGGGAATCGCAGGTACAATAAGGGGGACTATGTATGCTGCCGCCTGGAAAGCGGCAAGCAGATTTGTGCACCGGATTTCCGTTTTTTTAATGCCTGGTGCAAGAAGCAGCTGGGAGGCGGCTCCACTCATTCCTTGCGGCATACCCACGCAACCATGCTGCTGGAGGCAGGGGAAACCATGGATGCCGTGTCCAAGCGGCTGGGGCACAGCAGCATTGCCATTACGGCGAAGTATTATTCCCATGTGACGGAAAAGGGCAAGCTGAAAATGAGGGCAACGCTGGACAATCTTTTTCCGCCAGGCAATATAAGAGGGTAAACATGGCATAGCAGGATATTTTGTGATATACTAGACAGAGCAATTATTAGTGGGAGCGTGAGCTTATGGCTAAAATTAAAAAAGCGGTAATTCCGGCAGCCGGGTATGGTACCAGGTTCCTGCCTGCTACTAAGGCAACTCCGAAGGAGATGCTACCGATTGTGGACAAGCCTACTATCCAATATATAGTGGAGGAAGCCTTGGAGAGCGGCATTGAGGAGATTTTGATTATCAGCGGCCATGCCAAGCGGGCGATTGAGGATCATTTTGATTCGGCGCCGAATCTTGAACGGGAGCTGGAGGAGAAGGGCAAGGATGATTTGCTGGCCATCGTCCGGGAGACGGCAGATATCAATGTGCACTATATCCGCCAGAAAAAGATGCGGGGGCTGGGAGATGCCATTCTCTGTGCCAAGTCCTTTATGGCCGGGGAGCCTTTTGCGGTGCTGCTGGGGGATGATGTGGTCTATGCAGATGGCAGCAGGGGGCAGAAGCCTGCCCTGCGGCAGCTGATAGATATTTATGATGCCTATGGCGGTTCGGTGCTGGGCTGCCAGCAGGTGCCGGACGAGAAGGTTTCTTCCTATGGCATCGTGGCTGGCAGTGAGATTGCCGGTTCCAGCCTGGTGAAGGTCAGCGATATGATTGAGAAGCCTGAGCTGGCAGAGGCACCGAGCAATATGGCTGTGCTGGGGCGATATATTATTTCGCCGACTATATTTGAGATTTTGGAGCATACGGCACCTGGCAAGGGCGGTGAGGTTCAGCTGACGGATGCCCTGAAGCAGCTGGCGGCTGTAGAGCCGGTCTGGGCATATTGCTTTGAGGGCAAGCGGTATGATGTGGGTGACAAGCTGGGCTTTTTGAAGGCTACGGTGGAGTTTGCCCTGCGCCGTGATGACCTTGGGCCTCAGTTCGGAGCCTATTTGCGTGAGCTGATAAGGGAGTAATGAGCATGAAGGTATTATTGGCAGGGGGTGCCGGATATATCGGTACCCATACAGCTGTCCAGCTTTTGAAGGGCGGCTATGAGGTAGTTGTGGTTGATAATTATGATAATAGCTGCCCGGAGGCGGTGAAGCGGGCTGAGGCACTGGCTGGCGGCAAAATCTCCCTTTATGAGGCGGATATTCAGGATAGGGATGCAGTGCAGGCGATACTGGCCAAGGAACAGCCTGAGACGGTCATCCATTTTGCCGGCCTGAAGGCGGTGGGGGAGTCCGTGGCAAAGCCGCTGAAGTATTATCGCAACAACATCAATACGACTTTGTCACTGCTGGAGGCAATGGCTGACACGGGAGTAAAGCGGATAATTTTTTCTTCTTCGGCTACTGTCTATGGGGAGCAGAATCCGGCTCCCTATAACGAGGAGATGCCCAAGGGGCTCTGCACCAATCCTTATGGCTGGACAAAATCCATTATGGAGCAGATTCTGGCGGATGCCGCCACAGCCAATCCTGAGCTGGGGGTAGTGCTGCTGAGGTATTTTAATCCTATCGGTGCCCATGAGTCCGGGCGGATTGGGGAGGACCCCCAGGGTATCCCCAATAATCTGATGCCTTATGTGTCCCAGGTGGCGGTAGGCAGGAGGGAGCAGCTGACGGTGTTCGGCGGTGATTATGATACGCCGGACGGGACATGCCTCAGGGATTATATCCATGTGATGGATTTGGCAGACGGCCATGTAAAAGCGGTGGAGTTTTCCGCCGGTCACAAGGGCGTGGAGATTTTTAACCTGGGCACCGGCAAGCCATATAGCGTGCTGGATATTGTGAATACCTTCCAGCAGGTGAATGGTGTGAAGGTGAACTACGCCATCGGGCCGCGCCGTGCCGGTGACCTGCCGGTTTGCTATGCGGATGCCGGCAAGGCGAAGAAAGTGCTGGGCTGGGAGGCAAAGCGCACCCTGGCTGATATGTGCCGCGACAGCTGGAACTGGCAAAAAAATAATCCTGATGGGTATCAGGATGCATAAATTTATAAAGGTGGAATAAGGTTTTGAGTAATTTAGAAGTAGGTATTGTAGGACTGCCCAATGTGGGCAAAAGCACATTGTTCAACGCCATTACCAAGGCAGGTGCCGAGGCGGCAAATTATCCTTTCTGCACCATCGAGCCAAATGTGGGCATCGTGGATGTGCCTGACCAGCGCCTGCAGGTGCTGCATGAAATGTACAATTCCAAGAAGACTACCCCCGCGGCTTTCCGCTTTGTGGATATTGCCGGACTGGTAAAGGGGGCTTCCCAGGGTGAGGGCCTTGGCAACAAGTTCCTGGAGCATATCCGCCAGGTGGATGCGGTGGCGCAGGTTGTCCGCTGCTTTGAGGATGGGGATATTACCCATGTGGAGGGTTCTATTGACCCTATCCGGGATATTGAAATCATCAATACGGAGCTGTGCCTGGCTGATATGGAGGTGCTGGAGCGCCGTATGCAGAAGCTGGTGAAGCTGGCCAAGGCAGGTGTCAAGGAGGCCAAGGCTGAGCAGGCGGTTCTGGAAAAAATAAAAGCAGCCCTGGACGAAGGCAGGACTGTGCGCAGCGTGGATTTAACTGAGGATGAGCTGGCTCTTATCAAGGAGATGAATTTCCTGACCATGAAGCCTACCCTGTATGTGGCCAACGTGGGCGAGGATGAGGTTGCCACTGCCGATGCGGAAAATCCATATGTGCAGAAGGTAAAGGAGTATGCCGCTACCGAGGGCGCAGAGGTTGTGGCGATTTCTGCCCGGGTGGAGTCGGAGATTGCAGAGCTGGATGAGGACGAGGCAAAGGAATTTTTGCATGAGATGGGGCTGGAGCAGTCCGGCCTGGAAAAGCTCATCCATGCCGCCTTTGACCTCTTGGGGCTGATGACCTTCCTGACGGCAGGCCCGGATGAGTGCCGCGCCTGGACCATCGTCAAGGGGACTGTAGCTCCGAAGGCCGCCGGCAAAATCCACTCCGATATTGAGCGGGGCTTTATTCGTGCGGAAATCGTCAGCTTCGATGACCTGGTGGCTGCCGGTTCTACCGCTGCTGCCCGTGAAAAGGGGCAGGTGCGCCTGGAGGGCAAGGACTATGTCATGCAGGATGGCGATGTGACGTATTTCCGCTTCAACGTATGAAAGCATAAGTTATGCTGACTATCATTTCGTCAGCTTGTACAGCTCGGGACGCCTGTCCTTGAAGATGCTGATGTCGCTCCGTATCTGGCTGATCATGCCGGGCTGCAGGTTGGCATGGAGGATTTCCCCGTCCAGGTTGTCGGTGGAGCCCTGTGCCAGCAGGCTGCCCCATGGGTCGTAGATGGCGGAGCCGCCTCCCAGGTGCATGGCATCCCCCAGATGGGAGGAAATGCCGTTGGCAGCCACTACAAAGAATTGGTTTTCGATGGCGCGGGCCCTGAGCAGGGTGTCCCAGTGCTGGATGCGCTCTACAGGCCAGGCGGCGGCTACAAAGAGGATGCTGATGTCCTGCAATGCCAGCTGCCTTACCAGCTCCGGGAAGCGCAGGTCGTAGCAGATGATGATGCCGCACTTGACGCCGTCGATGCTGAAGGTTGCCAGCCTGCTTCCCGGGGTGAAGTCGGCATTTTCCCCGGCAGGGGAGAAAAGATGCGTCTTTTCGTAGGTGGCGATGTTTGCACCGGTTCTGTCAAAGACATAGCAGGTGTTGTAGATTTTGCTCTTCCGTGCTACGGCGATGGAGCCTGCGATGATGTTGACAGTGTATTCGGAGGCAAGCCTGCCCATGTGCTTTTTCCAGATATCCTGGCTGTCAGCGTACTCGCTGATTGGCTTCGGGTAAAAGCCCGTATTCCACAGCTCCGGCAGCAGTACGGCATCAGGCCGCTGGTCACTGTTGATGGCCTTGTCCAGCATGGCTGCCATGGTATCCAGGTTGTGCTCGATATCGCCCTCCTGGATGGGCATTTGCAAAACAGATATTTTCATGATAAAATAAACTCCCTTTCGTAGATAGGATGATTTTTATGCCAGTAAAATTTAATGTAGGGGATATCGTCAAGATGCGCAAGGCTCATCCCTGCGGCAGTGACCTGTGGCAGGTTACTCGCACCGGCATGGACTTTGGCATGAAGTGCCAGGGCTGTGGTCATTTTGTGATGCTGCCCCGAGTCAAGTTTGAGCGTATGGTGAAGTCAGTGGTGGCTCCGGCAGGGGAATGATTGCTTGTTTGCTTGCCTGCCGTGCCGCCATTGGTCCTAGCTATATTATATCATTTTTACCCCGGGAAGGAAGTCTGTTTTTTTGGAAGATTTTTTCAAGTGTAAAAAAATATCTGCATATAAGAAAAAAATGCGGCTGTTCAGCTCCCCGGCATGGCTGCTTGCGGCTATGCCTTTCTTTGTGATTGTGCTGCTGCTTTCGGGCAGTGTGGAGGCTGCCAGGGCTGACAGGTATTTTGTGGATTATGAGGGCAATACCGGCTATTATGTGGATGTGAATTCCATCGAACTGCCCAGCGACCATGAGGTGGAGCTGGATCTTTATCTGGTGAAGCTCCACAGCAGATATATGTACCGCTACCGGGCTTATTTCGACACGGCGGAGGGCTCCTATGAGTATCGCAATGCCAAGGTGTATAACTATGAGACGAAAAAGCTGATGAGCGGTGCGGCTTATGTGCAGGAAAGGCTGTCCTATGGCAAGAACACCATGTTGCAGGAAGTGGTGGAGTTTGCCGTGGGGTGGAAAAAAAGCCATATATATAAAACCCAATATGGAGAAACATGGGAATAAATTAAAGGTGTTCAGTGTGAACGCCTTTTTTTTAGTTATTTTTTATAAAAAATGCCAAAGTGCCTTTACAAATGACCTGCTGACGGTTATACTATCACATGTGGTCGTTAGAGACTATTGTTTGTATACAGTGGATATTATAACAAAATGTACATAGATGTATACAAAAGGCATTATAATTGTTATAGGGGGAATTTGTATGGATTTTGCAGCTATTATGAAGCAGGTGAATGACTTCGTCTGGGGCCCGGTAATGCTGTGCTTCCTGGTAGGAACCGGCATTTTTCTGACGGTGCGCCTGAAGTTCAAGCCGTGGCTGAACCTGCCTTATGCAGTGAAGATGATTCTGACCAAAAAGGACAATACCGAGGGTGACGTTACGCCTTTCCAGTCCCTGATGATTGCTCTGTCTGCTACTGTGGGTACAGGCAATATCGTGGGTGTTGCCACTGCCATGGTGCTGGGCGGCCCTGGTGCCCTGGTGTGGATGTGGATTTCTGCAGCCTTCGGCCTTTCCACCAAGTACGGTGAGTCCGTGTTGGCGGTGAAGTACCGTGAGACCAACGAGCGGGGAGAGATGGCAGGCGGCCCGATGTATGCCATGAAGAACGGTATCGGCGGCGTAGCCGGCCGTGTACTGGCTTTCCTTTTTGCAGTATTTGCAGTTTGCGCTTCCTTTGGTATCGGCAACATGACTCAGGCCAACTCCATTGCCGCTGCCTTTAACAGCAGCTTCGGGGTGGATCCGGCATTGATTGGTTCTATCCTGGTTATTCTCTCCATGGTTATCCTCTTTAAGGGTGTGCGCAGCATCGGTGCTGTTTCCAGTGTAGTGGTACCTGCTATGGCAGCCTTTTATGTAGTGATGGCACTGATTGTCATCGTGGTGAATGCAGGCAACCTGCCGGCAGGCATCGGCGAGATTTTCCGCATGGCTTTTGCTCCTGAGGCTGTGGCCGGTGGCGTTGGCGGTTCCATTATCGCTTCCATGCTGACTGCCATGCGCTGGGGTGTTGCCCGTGGCGTATTCTCCAACGAGGCAGGCCTTGGTTCTGCGCCTATTGCGGCAGCTGCTGCCAAGACTGACCATGCTTCCCGTCAGGGCTATGTCAACATGACCGGCACATTCTTCGATACCATGATTATCTGCGTGCTGACCGGCCTGGTTATTGCTTCCTCAGGCATGCTGGGCACTATCGACCCGGAGACCGGCAAGGCTGTTTCCGGTGCCCAGATGACGATATTGGCATTTTCTTCCGTCTTCGGTGAGCATGCCCGTGTAATCGTTTCCACTTCCCTGGCACTGTTTGCTTTTTCCACCATCCTTGGCTGGGAGTATTATGGCGAGAAGGCTCTTGAGTATCTGGTGAGCAACCATGATATCCTGGTGGCATACCGCGTGATTTTCTCCTTCATCACCTATGTCGGTGCTACTCAGACACTGGATTTGGTATGGGATTTCTCCGATACTGCCAACGGCCTGATGGCGATTCCGAACCTGATCTGCCTGTTGTGGCTCAGCAAGGATATTGCCAAGGAGTGCTTTGATTATGAGGACAGGGTAGTTGTCCGGGAAAAGCAGGGCGAAAAGGTGGACTTGTCTGTAGAAGGCTGATGTAAATAATCGCATAATCATATAATCATAGAAACAATCCCTTCTAACCGTAGTCGGGATTGTTTTTTTATGATATACTAAAGAGGTTAGTAGCTTTCTTTAAGTGTGGAGTGATGATTTTGGGAATCTGGAATCAGTTAATGTACATAGTGATGATGCTGTTTGCCCTGACGTCGAATGTTTCCATTGCGGCTACCAGCGTCTGTATCGTGCTGGGGGCGCTGGTGATGATTGCTCAGAAGGTCTGCACCGGCAGCCTGCCGGATATGGACAAGGGGCTGGTGAAGATTGTGGCTGTCTACTGCGTGCTGCAGGTGGTGGCAGCCCTGATGGCGCCTGACCCGGCGGACAGCCTGGGGGAGGTATGGGGCATCATCTACCGCCTCAGCCCGCTGTTCATGGGCATCGGCTATTTGCAGACCCGCAGGAGGATGGCGTGGATTCTGGTGGCATTTGCGGTGTCGGTGCTGGTCTGTGATGCTATGGGGGCCTATCAGCTGGTGGTCTGGGATGACTATGCCCCGGTGGGGGCCAGCAGTGCCGCTTCTTTTTATGCGACTCATCTGTTGATGGCGATACCTATTTTTTATCTCATGTGCCATCAGGATGAGGGGGTGTTTGCCAAGAAGGCGATACCTGCTTTTATGCTGGTGGTTTCTATTGCCATGTATATCGTTGTGTCCTGGAGCGATTGGAGCGGCCAGGCGGATTGGGCGTCGGTGCTGAGCCAGAGCAGCTTTGTGAAGATATTTGCAGAAGGTGGCCTGGTGGGGCTGGCTTCCTTTGTGATGCTGCAGGGGTATATCCTGTACCGCTTGGTGAAGCTGTATCAGGCGGAGAAGTCCATCAGCCGTTCCGTGAATACCGCCTCCTATGGCATGATCGGAATCCTGGTGCTGGCAGGCATCCATCTGGAGGGCATGACTGAGAGCAGCATGCTGCAGATTTCTATTATGCGTGAATACTGGCTGCTGATCGGCTTGCTGCTGGCAGCCGGCAAGATGAGATTGTTGGAAGCGGGGAAGATGGAATAATGGATATACCTGGATTCGCGGGATTTTTTGGCGGCTGGCAGCGATGCCGCCTGTTTTGTGTATAGTTTTTTGTTTTGATCTGAATGAATGGGCGGCATGGGACAGAGATGGTGGAGAGGCTGATGGAGTTGGATGACAAGGAGTGCGGTCTGCTGCGGTTTTTGACTGCCTGCGGCACAGGCTACAGGATGCTGATGGTGGAGTGCTGTGAGTATCTGCCACATCTCAGGCAGATGTTTCCGGCAGCGGAGCTGTGGTGCGCCGTAGCTGACAGGGAAAAGGCCTATGCTTTAGCTGATGAGGAAAATGACGGGCGGTTAGATGATGTCCATTGGGTATTTACGGATTATCTTTCTGAGCAGCTTCCTTTGGAAAAGGAGTTTTTTGATTATATCCTGGCGGAGGATGGGCTGTCCCAGGCTGGCAATCCCCAGGACATTGCTTCGGGGCTGGGGCTCTATCTGAAGCCTACGGGCTATCTGCTGCTGAGCTTTGCCAACATCCGCTACTGGCGCGTGCTGGAAAATCTTATGGATGGACATTTTTATCATGTGTGCACCCGTGCCTTTGCCCGGGATGAGTTTACCAAGCTGATGGCGGCATCCTTTTACAAGGATGTCAGTTTTTTGCCGGTGGAGGGCAGGAAGCCCCCGGAGGGCCTGGTGGCAAGGCTGGAATCGGCAGGTTTTCAGAATATCGATAATGACCTGCTGGCAGAGGCGTGGCTGGTGCAGGCCGCCAAATCTACCCCGGAAATCATGGAGCTAAAGCGCATGTATACGCCTGCCGTCCGGCAGCAGCTGGCTGTTCTCCTGCGGCGTCTGGAGTATGGCATCAGGCTGGACGGGGAGGGCAGGGGAAATTTGTCCCTGATGTGGCAGCTGTGCAGGGAGAATTTTATCTTTCCTGCCTATCTGGCTGCCTTTATCAAGGAGATGACCGTGCATACCAACAGCCTTTTGTGGAGTCTGTCTGCCTGGCAGGCTTCTCCCCGTAGTGAGCAGCAGGAGTTCTGGGGTGAGCTTCTGGAGGAGATGCAGGATGCGTACCTGGACAGGCAGGATTTTCAGGTGGTGGCGGCATGGCAGCAGGGCTGCCCGGAGCCGCTTTTCTCCCAGCCGGAGCCGGACCTGGGCGGTATAAAAATTAGTGCCGGGACGCGGATTGCCTTTATCACCTGCGTAAACAGGCCGGAGCTTTATGCAGAAGCATTGCTGTACATGAAGCAGCTGCGGTTGCCGGATGGCATGGAAGCGGAGTTTATCCCTGTCACAGGGGCGGAGTCCATGTGCAGCGGCTACAATCAGGGCATGGCAAAAACATCTGCGGCATACAAGGTCTATGTGCATCAGGATGCCTTGATTGTCAATAAGAATTTCGTCTTTGACCTGCTGAAAATCTTTGCAGCTGATGATGTGGGCATTGTGGGCATGATAGGAGCCAGGAAGCTGCCTGCCTCCGGTGTATGGTGGGATGCCATGCGCACCTATGGCAGGGTGCTCCATGCCTGTGAGCCGGAATGCGTGGTGGAGACTGCCTGCATGGAGCCGGTGGGAGACTGGCTTGGGATGGAGGCACTGGACGGGCTGCTGCTGGCAACAGCAGTGGATGTGCCCTGGCGTGAGGATTTGTTTGATGGCTGGCATTTTTATGATGTGAGCATGTGCAAGGAAATGCAGAGGCGAGGCTACAAGGCAGTTGTGCCCAGGCAGGATAGCTTTTGGTGCATTCACTGCCCCAAGGAAAAGCCACTGGCAGCGGAGTACAAGACATATCAGCGCAGGTTCCTCAGGGAGTATGGCCATGAGCTGGAGCCTGAGATATAAACTGCCGTAGCATGGCAATGATTATGGATATGGATACGATGATTTTATGTGGTGAGATAGGATGGAACTGGAAGTTGTAAATGAGTGGGCAAAGTCAGCGGAAGGCTGTTTTGCCCGTGGGGATATGAACAGCATGCGGGCCTGTGGCAGGCAGCTTTTGGAGGAAGTGCCGGAAAGTCCGGAGGGGCTGGCACTGGTGGCAGAGGCATCGGTTTATTTGCAGGACTTTGAGACGGCGGAGGAATATTTGCAGAAATTTTGGGAGCTGCCCAGCCAAAAAAGTGTTTCGACAGCCAATCTGCGGGGGCTTTTGGCGGCAGCGGTGTTTTTTGGTGCCAGGTATGAGCTGGATAGGGCTCTTTCTGCTTATGAGCAGCTTTTCAGCCGCTATCAGGATGGCATCAAGAAGGGGCTTTCCTCCAGGCAACGCTTTATTTTAGGACAGGCGGGCTGGAGCGAGCTTGACAGGCAGCTGGTGATGCGGGGCTACAGCTTTTATGCTGATACCTGCCTTTTGGCAGGGGAGACGGAAAAGGCGGCGGAGGCGGCATTTATGGTCAGCAGTATGCTGGAGGACAGGGCTGCGGCTGCCAGCTATTTCAGCAAGGGCTTGTTTTTGAGCAATTATCGCAGCGCGGATGCCCAGAGCCTGGCGGCAAAGCACGCCCAGTACGGCCAGATGTACCCGGAGCAGCTGGGGTTTCCCCATGATGCCAATACGAAAAACAAGCCTCATGCCCTGCGCATCGGCTATATTTCCCCTGATTTCCGCCTCCATGCGGCGGCGTATTTCTTTACGGCACTGCTGAAGGATGGCAATCATGGGGAGTTTACGGTGTACGGCTATTCTACAGGCAGGGAGGACCATGTTACCCAGAGGTTCAAGAAAATGGCTGACCGCTGGCGTGATGTGCACGGGCGCACCCCCCAGGAGATTGCCAAGCTGATTCATGATGACCGCATCGACATCCTGGTGGATTTGTCAGGCCATAGCCAGAACAGCTGCCTGCCGGTGATGGCATGCCGTCCCGCGCCGGTGCAGGTGTCGGGCATTGGCTATATAAATACCACGGGGCTTCCGGCGGTGGATTTTTTCCTGACGGATGAATGCTGCATGCCAAAAGGTGAACGGAATAGCGGCTTCATGGAGCAGCCTCTCAGGCTGCCTCACTGCCATCTGTGCTATCGCCCGGAAACCATGCGTGACCTGCGTTCCCAGGGACATAACGCCCCGGGCATGGAGCGTGGGTACATTACCTTTGGCAGCTTCAACAGCTTTGCCAAGGTGACGGATGCCATGCTGGTACAGTGGCGGAATATTTTGCAGGCGGTGCCGGATTCAAGGCTTGTTATCAAGTGCAAGATATGCAGCGTGCCATCGGGGCAGGAGATTGTGCGGCAGAGGTTCCGCAGGCTGGGGGGCGATGCAGAAAGGCTGGAGCTTCGGCCTTTTACGCCGGATTATCTCACCCAGTACAACGATATTGATATCATATTGGATACAGCTCCTTACAATGGTGGCTTGACCACCTGTGATGCCCTCTACATGGGGGTGCCGGTGATTACCCTGCGGGGCAAAACCCATGGTTCCCGCTATGGCGCCTCTATCCTGACTGCCGCCGGCCTGCCGGAGCTGGTAGCAAATAGTCCCCGGGAATATGTGGCAAAAGCAGTTCAGCTGGCCACCAACGGCATAATGCTGAACAAGCTGCACCGGGATCTGCCGGAAATGATGCGCAATTCACGCCTCATGGACGGCAAGGCATATATGCAGGATTTGGAGGCCGCCTACAAAAAAATCTGGCAGCACTATTGCAGCGGCAGCTTATTGCCGATAAAATAGGTATAAAGGAGGGGATTTTATGGATTATATGAGCATTGCAGCCATGTCCGTGGGCCTGCATCAGCAGCAGCTTGACATGCAGGTGGGCACTTCGGTCATGAAGATGGCAATGGAAACCTCGGAAACTGCCATGATGGATATGCTGGAGTCTATTGATGTATCCGCCATGACAGGCATAGGCGGCAATATAGACATTCTGGCATAAAATTTATGCTTCTGTTCATGCCCTAAAGTCTCAAAAGCAAAGTTGTCTGAAACTTTTACTTGCTTTTTTTCCCTCATGCAAGTATACTAAGTCGTAGTAGGATGTCTCTTTGTCCACCTGGGATTAGGTAAAAGAAGTAAGCGCACATATGGGATATTCAAAAATTATAATGGGGGATTTTTTTCATGGCATTTGTAGACGAGACTTTAGTATGTAAGGACTGCGGTAAGGAATTCATCTTCAGCGCAGGCGAGCAGGAATTTTACGCAGAAAAGGGCTTTGAGAACAAGCCGGTTCGCTGCCGTGATTGCCGCGACAAGAGACGTCGCAATCGTGAAGGTGGAGAGAAGGAACAGCGCCAGATGTTCACCGTAGTATGCGCTCAGTGTGGCAAGGAGACCGAGGTTCCATTTGAGCCGAAGAACGACCGTCCTGTATATTGCCGCGACTGCTTCCAGGCAAGGAAGAACGGCTGATAAATATTGGCTGTGTGCCGCCGGCATAATCGCATCGTTGTGCGTACATAACTAAATGTGGCAATGAAGCCCAGGATTCGCAAGCGTTTCTTGGGCTTTATTTTATGGCTGGGGAATATTGAACCAGTAAAATGTTTTTTGAAGCAAGGGGGATTTTTTACATGTCAAGGAAATTATTGGTACTGTGCATGGCTGCCCTGATGGCTATGGCTGCCCTGGTGGCTGGCTGTGGCGGTGAGCAGAAGGCTGCTGAGAGCGAGAAGGTTCTGAAGGTTGGCGTAAATGCTGATTTTGCTCCATTTGAGTTCCAGGATGAGAACGGCAAGGAGTATCAGGGCTTTGATATGGACCTGATCCGCGCTGTAGGCGAGGAAATGGGCTACAAGGTAGAGATTAACAACCTGAACTTTGACGGCTTGATTCCTGCCCTGGAGGCTGGCAACATTGATGTCTGCATTTCCGGCATGACCATCAACGAGGAGCGCAAGCAGAAGGTAAACTTCTCTGATCCTTATTACAAGTCCGGCCTGTCCATCATCGTGGCAAAGGATAACGATTCCATCAAGAAGTTTGAGGACCTGAAGGGCAAGAAGGTTGCCGTGCAGATTGGCACTACCTCCGCTGCCGAGGTAAAGAAGATTGAGGGCGTTGAGGTAAAGGAGTTCAATTCCTCTGCTGATACCTTCATGGAGCTTCGTGCCAAGGGCGTTGATGCAGTAGTAAATGACCGTCCGGTAAATGACTACTACATCATGAAAAGCGGCGAGACCAACGTGAAGGCGCTGCCTGACCTGCTGACCTCCGAGGATTACGGCATTGCCGTATCCAAGAAGAACGAGGAGCTTCTGAACAAGGTGAACGATGCCCTGAGAAAGCTCCATGAGAACGGCAAGTATGACGAGATCTTCACCAAGTGGTTCGGCACTACCAGCAAGTAATTGGTGCTGCCATGCTGCCGGTTTGTCCGGGCAATGCCTGTGGCGCAGTGGCCGGCAAAAGCATGCAAATCACATAAATAATGCAAAATGCACTGTTGCTTTGGCGATAGTGCATTTTTATTTTGTTGACACTAGTGCTTTGGTTTCATATAATATGTTAGTAATATTATTTTAGAGGACGTGTATGGATATGAATTTGAATGTTGATCTGATGATCAATTCCCTTCCCCTGCTGATTACAGGTGCCGGAATTACGATACAGATTACGGCTATTTCTGTGGGACTGGGCTTGATTATCGGCATGTTTGTGGGCATTGCCAGGATTTCCAATGTCAAGCTGCTGCGCTGGCTGGCGGCAATCTATATTGATTTTCTGCGGGGCACGCCGCTTTTGGTGCAGATTTTCCTGATTTACTTTGCCCTGCCGGTCATTCTGGAGCAGAGGGTGGACCCCTTCATCGCTGCCATCACCGCTTGCGGCATCAACAGCGGTGCCTACATCGCTGAGATTTTCCGTGCCGGTATTCAGGCTATTGACGAGGGGCAGATGGAGGCCGGCAGGTCACTGGGCATGACCTGGGTGCAGACCATGCGCTATATTATTGTGCCCCAGGCCTTCAAGAACATCGTGCCGCCCCTGGGTAACGAGTTTATTGCGCTTCTCAAGGATTCCTCACTGGTGTCCGTTATCGGCTTTGAGGAGCTTACCCGCCGTGGTCAGCTGATTATTGCCCGTACCTACGGCTCCCTGGAAATCTGGATCAGCGTGGCGCTTATCTATCTGGTCATGACGCTGACAATTTCCCGTCTGGTAGCATATCTGGAGAAAAGGTTGGATACGAAATGATTGATATAAAGAATTTGCATAAATCCTTCGGGGAGCACGAGGTGCTGAAGGGCATCGACCTGCACATCAATCCCCAGGAGGTAGTGGTTATTA
This sequence comes from Anaerovibrio slackiae, assembly GCF_009695585.1. Classification (GTDB taxonomy): domain Bacteria; phylum Bacillota; class Negativicutes; order Selenomonadales; family Selenomonadaceae; genus Anaerovibrio; species Anaerovibrio slackiae. The sequence continues at coordinate 67,484 of NZ_VUNR01000004.1, read as the reverse complement.
TCGGGCCGTCAGGCTCCGGCAAGAGCACCCTGCTTCGCTGCATGAATCTCCTGGAGGAGCCTACCAGCGGCAGCGTGGTGGTGGACGGCATTGACCTGACCGGGGACTCTGACATCAACAAGGCCCGGGAGGAAATCGGCATGGTGTTCCAGCGGTTCAACCTGTTTCCTCACATGACGGTGCTGCAGAATATCACCCTGGCTCCTATCAAGGTGCGCAACATGGCCAAGGATGAAGCGGAAAAGATTGCCAGGGAGCTTTTGGAGCGGGTAGGGCTGGCTGACAAGGCTGATGCCTATCCGCCGCAGCTTTCCGGCGGACAGCAGCAGCGTGTGGCAATTGCCAGGGCTCTTGCCATGCGCCCGAAGGTGATGCTCTTTGATGAGCCTACCTCGGCACTGGACCCGGAGATGGTAAACGAGGTGCTGGATGTAATGAAAAGCCTTGCCAATGAAGGCATGACTATGGCAGTGGTTACTCATGAGATGGGCTTCGCCCGGGAGGTGGGGGACAGGCTGCTGTTTGTGGATGGCGGCAATATCATCGAGCAGGGTGCTCCGAAGGATGTATTTGAAAATCCTAAAGAGGAGCGGACGAAGCTGTTCCTGTCAAAAGTATTGTGATATAAAAAAGAGACATCAGAGCAATCTCCGATGTCTCTATTTTTTATGGTTTTTCAGTTAAATGCTGTATGCTTTATGCTCAGTATTCGGACTCAATGAGGCCGTACTTCCCATCGCTGCGGCGGTATACCACGCTGACGGTCTCTGTATCAGCATCCCGGAACACAAAGAAGTCATGATTGAGAAGGTTCATCTGCATGATGGCTTCCTGCACATCCATCGGGCGCACGTTGAACTTCTTTTTCTTGACAACAGGGAACTCGTCTTCCTCGTCAGGGATTGCTGGCGCAAAAGGAGCAGCGGCAAAGGCCTCATCCAGCAGGGTGCCGTCGCGGAAGCGGCGTTGCATCTTGGTCTTATGCTTGCGGATCTGGCGATCCAGCTTCTCGATAACCAGGTCAATGGAGGTATACATATTATTAGTTACTTCCTGACCGCGGAGCAGGACGCCCTGTACAGGAACCGTTACCTCAACCTTCTGGCGCTCCTTTGATACGCTGAGCAGTACAGCGATATCCCCCACGTCATTGAAGTAGCGGGTAACCTTGCCGACACGCTTCTCCACATAATCCCTCAGGGCAGGAGTAACTTCTACGTTTTTTCCTCTAATAGTGAATGTTGCCATAATAACATCCCCTTTCTAGTAGACTATGTTGTTATATTCGCCATTAGTATGCGAAAACCCTCTTTTTTGCAGAAAAATATTTGTGAAATTTTGACTTATAGTTGATACTTTGATAAACTAATGTAGAGTTTTTGTGTATTGATGGTATTGCGGTGCTGCCCCATTGTTGCATTGTGATATGCTAAATTGCTGCATTGTATCTTAATTATAGATGAGATGTTGATAAATAATGAGTCATGGAGACCGAGAAGACCATGAAATAGGAGTGAGTTCATGTTTGGTATTTTAAAACGCTTTTTGGGCGACAACAACGATAAAGAGGTTAAGCGCCTGCGCCAGATTGTGGAGAAGATTAATTCCTACGAGGATAGCCTGACAAACCTCAGCGATTCCTCACTGACACGCTATACGGAGAAATTCAAGGACAGGCTGGCAGCCGGTGAAACCCTGGATGACATTCTGCCGGAGGCATTTGCAGTGGTTCGCGAGGCATCCAAGCGTGTGCTGGGCATGCGCCACTTTGACGTGCAGATGATGGGCGGTATCTGCCTCCACGAGGGCAAGATTGCCGAGATGCGTACCGGCGAGGGCAAGACCTTGGTTGCCACCCTGCCGACTTATCTGAACGCCCTGACAGGCAAGGGCGTGCACATGGTTACAGTCAATGATTACCTGGCAAAGCGCGACAGCATCGAGATGGGCAGGCTGTACAACTTCCTGGGGCTGACCGTGGGGCTGATCCGCCATGACATGGATTTTCCGGAGCGCAAATTTGCCTATAACTGCGATATTACCTTTGGTACCAACAACGAGTACGGTTTTGATTACCTCCGTGACAACATGGTGGTAGACCTGAATCAGATGGTGCAGAGGGAGCTGAACTTCGCCATCGTGGATGAGGTGGACAGCATACTCATTGATGAGGCAAGGACACCGCTGATTATCTCCGGCCCCGGTTCCAAGTCCACCGACAGCTATGTCAGGATGGCAAAGGCAGTGGAGCATCTGAAGGAGGGCACGGACTATACCGTTGACGAAAAGGCTAAGACCGTGGCTCCTGCCGACAGTGCCGTACCGAAGATTGAGAAGCTGGTAGGGGTAAAGAACCTTTACGACCCTGAGAATATTGAGATGTCCCACTGCTTTACGGCAGCCCTGCGTGCCAAGGCACTGATGAAGCGGGATCGTGACTATGTAGTCAAGGATGGCGAGATTGTCATCGTGGACGAGTTTACAGGCCGTCTGATGGAGGGACGCCGCTATTCTGACGGACTGCATCAGGCCATCGAGGCCAAGGAGGGACTGGAGGTGCGCCGGGAGTCCCAGACGCTTGCATCTATCACCTTCCAGAACTACTTCCGCATGTACAACAAGCTGTCCGGCATGACTGGTACTGCCAAGACAGAGGAAGACGAGTTCCTGAAAATCTACAAGCTGCCGGTAATCGTGATTCCTACCAACAGGCCGATTGCCCGCATCGACCATCCTGATGTGATCTACAAGACAAAGCGTGCCAAGTACAAGGCGGTTGCCAATGACGTGGCAGAAATCCACGCCAAGGGGCAGCCGGTGCTGATTGGTACTACTTCCATAACCCAGTCCGAGGAACTGAGCCATATCCTGAAGGAGCGCAATATCCCTCACAACGTGCTGAATGCCAAGTTCCATGAGCAGGAAGCGGAGATTATTGCCGATGCCGGTCAGAAATCTGCCGTGACTATAGCAACCAACATGGCAGGCCGCGGTACTGATATCAAGCTGGGAGAGGGTGTGCCGGAGCTGGGGGGGCTTTTCATCGTGGGCACGGAGCGCCACGAGTCCCGCCGTATCGACAATCAGCTCCGTGGCCGTGCCGGCCGTCAGGGTGATCCGGGCGAGTCCCGTTTCTATCTGTCCCTGGAGGATGACCTGCTGCGCCTCTTTGGCTCTGACAACATCTCCAATATCATGGACAGGCTGGGCATGGGTGAGGATGACCCGATTGAGCACAAGCTGATTACCCGTTCCATTGCCAACGCCCAGAAGAAGGTAGAGGGCAGGAACTTTGATATGCGCAAGCACGTCCTGCAGTATGACGATGTTATGAATCAGCAGCGTGAGGTCATCTATGCCGAGCGCAGGAAGGTGCTGAAGGGCGAAAATCTCCGGGATCATATCCTGACCATGATTGGCGGCATTATCGAGGCGGAGATGAATCAGTATGCCAACGAGAAGCTCTATCCGGAGGAATGGTCACTGGATGAGCTCATCAAGGATGCGGAGAGCATTTATGCGCCTACCGGCAGGCTGAAGCTGGATGAGCTGGAGGAAATGAGCCGGGACGAGGTGCAGGATTTCTTGAACCAGATGGCGGAGGAATCCTATGCTCAGCGTGAGCAGCTCTTTGGCGAGGCCAACATGCGTGAGCTGGAGAAGATCATCATGCTCCGGGTGGTGGACAACCGCTGGATGGAGCACCTGGACCGCATGGATATGCTCCGTGAGGGCATCGGCCTTCTGGCTTACGGCCAGCGCAATCCTCTGATTGAGTACAAGATTAAGGGCCATGAGATGTTCGGTCAGATGATAGACTCTATTCAGAACGATATTGCTTCCCTGATTTTCCGGGTGAACATCATCACCCAGGAGCAGCAGGAGGCCATGGAGCGTGAGGCGCAGCAGCGCATGGCGGCAGCCAAGCAGACACATGGTGACCAGTCTGATGATGCCGTGAAGAAGCAGCCGGTAAAGAACGGCGAGAAGGTGGGCAGGAATGATCCTTGCCCGTGCGGCAGCGGCAAGAAATATAAGAATTGCTGCGGCAGAAAAGAATAATCGGCAGGTATAATTTGATGAAGAAGCGGCAGGCAGGAAGCTTGCACTGTGCGCGTAAGGAGTGAAATAGAATGCTGGAGGATTTGAAGCCGGAAATCACGGCTCTCCAGGGGCGGCTGGCAGAGATGGAAAAGGCTCTGGACGTGGCCCATAAAGAAGGAAAAATCGCAGAGCTGGAATACAAGATGGGGGAGCCCACTTTTTGGGACAATCCTGAGGAGGCACAGCGCATCAATCAGGAGCTGAACGATGTAAAAATCAGCGTGGACAAGTACAAGGCCCTCCTTGCCAAGTATGATGATGTGCAGGTAATGTGGGAAATCGGCATGGATGACAAGGACGAAAGCGTAGAGGCTGATGTCCGTGCCGACATGGATGCCATTAACAGGGCTTTAGAGGAATTGCAGCTGGAGGTGCTGCTGTCCGGCAAGTATGATGCCAACAACGCCATACTTACCCTTCATGCAGGTGCCGGTGGCACTGAGGCCCAGGACTGGACCAGCATGCTGCTGCGCATGTATGGCAGGTATGCGGAGCGCCATGGCTTCTCCGTGGAGACTGCTGACCTTCTGCCGGGAGATGAGGCAGGCGTCAAGTCTGTTACCCTCTTTATTAAGGGGCATAATGCCTACGGCTTTTTGAAATCTGAGAAGGGGGTGCACCGGCTGGTGCGCATTTCTCCCTTTGACTCAGCGGCGCGCCGCCATACTTCCTTCTGCGCCTGTGATATCATGCCGGAGCTGGATGATACCGTAGAGGTGGAAATCAACATGGATGATGTGCGTGTGGATACCTATCGTGCCAGCGGTGCAGGTGGACAGCACATCAACAAGACATCTTCTGCTGTCCGCATGACCCATGAGCCTACCGGCATCGTGGTACAGTGCCAGAATGAGCGCTCCCAGATTCAGAATAGGGAGCAGTGCTTGAAGATGCTCCGGGCCAAGCTTTTTGAGCTGGAGGAAGAAAAGAAGGAGAAGGAGATTGCTGCCCTGGAAGGCGATCAGCAGAAGATCGAGTGGGGCAGCCAGATTCGTTCCTATGTTTTCCATCCGTACAATATGGTCAAGGACCACCGCACCAGTGCGGAAACGGGCAATACCCAGGCCGTGATGGATGGGGATATTGATATGTTCATTGAGGCGTTTTTGCGTGCTAAGGCCAACCATCAGCTGTAATGGATGGTTGTGCCTGTGCAGCAGCCTGAGAATATAGGAGTTTGTATGCGCAGGTTTTGTGTTGTTTTGGCTGCGGTGCTGGTGATTTTAGCGGCTTTCAGCCAGCTTGTCCTGCCCGGGCTGATGGAAAACAGGCTGGGCAGCAGTATTCGTTCAGCCCTGCAGGCGGAGAATGTGACAGTGAATATGTCTGCCCTGCCGGGACTGAGGCTTTTGGCAGGCCATGCCGACAGCATTGATATTGTGGTGGACAAGGCACAGCTGGGGGATATCCAGGTGGAAAAGCTCACCCTTCATGGTGAAAATGTACAGGCAGATTTTTCAGCCCTGGACAAGCGCGACGGTTCTGCCATCAGGTCAGCTGACAGCCTGGAAATGACCGGCACTATCACCCAGCAGGCATTGCAGGAGATGCTGGAAAAGAAGCTGGACAAGGTGGAAAAGCTCGAGGCTGTCATGGACAGGGACAAGCTGGCTGCTTCCGGGCAGGTGAAGTTCATGGGCCGCACGGCGGAGATTCATCTGGAAGGCAGGGTGCTGGCAAAGGACGGCGGCGTGTATTTCCACATGACGCAGCTGGACATACGCAATGCTGTCTTTGGGCAGGCAGTGCTGGGCAATTTCTTCGGGGATATTCTGCTGTTTGATTTGTACAGCTCCCCTGTCAGGGCGGAGATTGAGGATGTAGAGCAGTATGATGGTTATGTAGTCATACGGGCTAAATCATAAAGGTATGCTGCAACTACAATGGCTGAGGATAGGACGATATGAAGCAATTCAAGTACAATAAATTTTTAATCTTGCTGATTGTCATCGGCTTGCTGGCTTCATTGGTAATCGATGTGGAACGTCATCAGGTGGAGCAGCAGAACAAATCCATTGAGCTGGTCATGGATTATGAGGATTTGGTGGAGCTGGCGGAGAAGGAAGGTGTCCAGCCGGAGGCAGTGCTGGCCAAGGCAAAGGAAGCCGGGGTAACCTCCCTGGCTGTCTATGAGACTACCTTCAAGAAACTGAATGTCAACGGCAAGGCTGTGGCTGTCAACGGCAGCACTATTTTGGCAAACTATCAGAATGGCGGCATCAGCGATGCCGGCTGGCGCAGCCTGGTGGAGTCCGGCCAGATTAAGGGCACCAATGTTTATGTGACGGGACATCATCAGCAGACTTTTCAGGAGGTTCATGAGGATTTGGTGCGCCGCCTGGGGGCTGACAGGGTAAAGGAGCTTACCGTCAGCGGCCAGCGGGTACTGGAGGTCAAGGCAAACTACGAGGAACTTGAGAAGATGGACCTGGGCATGCCTACGGACGAAATGCAGGCAGTGAATGATGCAGGCTTTTATGTGCTGGCACGGCCTACCAATTACCGCCAGTGTACCCGTGATGACATTGACGCCTTTTATGACCGTTTGGATGGCTTCCGGGTGTCAGGCATTGTTTTCTCAGGCTCCCAGACCTTGGGGGCGCCGGATGAGTCCGAGTATATGGCGGAGCAGATGCTGAAGCGGGATTTGACGCTGGGCATGATTGAGGGTGTTACCCAGCTGCAGTTCTTCCATCAGGATGGCATGCTGGAGATTGCCAAGGCAATGGATTACAAGTCTGCACGGCTGTATTCCATCCCGAAGGACGAGCAGAAGAAGATGAAAATCGCGGAGGCCATCGACCGCTGGGGTACCACGGATGATGAGCGCAATATCCGCTTCAATCTTGTGAAGACCTTTGAGAAGCCATCTCCCGGCATGACACTGCTGGAAACTAATATGACCTATGTTTCAGGTGTCCGGGACAAGCTGGAGGCTCAGGGCTTTACCATGGGCAGGGCAGGGGTGTTTGAGCATTTCTATCCGTCAAGCATGGTACGGGCTTTGGTTATTCTTGGGGTAGTGGCAGCAGGCGTGCTCTACCTTACCCTGGTGATACCGGGGATGAAGCCTAGGTATGCCTATGGCTTGCTGCTTATTATCGGCGCGGTTGCCCTGCTGCCTGTGCTGATGGGGCATGGCAGCAAAATCCGCCTGGTGGCTGCATTGGTGGCAGCTAACGTGTTCCCTGCTATTTCCGTGCTGTGGATGCTGGACCGCATCCGGGGAAGGATGGCAGCAGGCAATGCCGGTCTCGTGCGCATGATAGGCACGGGTGTTGTAGCCTTGGCAGTTTGTGGTATAATGTCTTATGTGGGGGCTGCGTACCTGTCAGGCTCATTGGCGGATACGGAGTATCTGCTGGAGGTAAATATCTTCCGGGGCATCAAGCTGACCTTCCTCATGCCGATTGTGCTGGTGGCGATTGGTTTCTTGCAGCGGTTTGACGTGTTTGACGGCAAGATGGATGACACAGAGGGCTTTTTGGAACAGTTCAAAAAGATGCTGGATACCCCTGTAAAAGTAAAGACACTGCTGGGGCTGTTCCTGGTGCTGGTGGCAGGCGTGGTTTTCGTGGCACGTTCCGGCCACACCATGGGCATGCCGGTATCGGCTACCGAGCTGAAATTCAGGGCTTTCCTGGAGCAGGCCATGTATGCACGTCCCAGGACCAAGGAGTTTATGATCGGGCATCCTGCCTTTTTGCTGGCGGTGATGGCATGGTTCCGCAAGTGGCCTACCATGGTGCTGTTTGTGCTGGTACTGGTGGCCACCATCGGGCAGGGCTCTATGGTTGAGACCTTTGCCCACATGCGCTCCCCTGTCTTCATGTCCTTTGCCAGGGGCATCGGTGGACTGGTGCTGGGGGCCGGTGTGGGTGCTGTCTGCATGATTTTTGTTGATTTGTGGATTAAGTATGTGGCACCGAAGCTGGCAACAGGGAAAAAGTGATTTGATTATGTTGATGTACTTTAGATGTTTAGAAGGAATGACAACAGAGCATGAGTAATGTTGTAATTTCCGGATATTACGGCTCCAGAAATGCCGGCGATGAAGCGATGCTGGCGGCTATGGTAGAGGTTTTATCGGATTTGAATCCCAAAGTGAATATAACTGTAATATCTGCCAGCCCGGAGGATACCAGGCAGCGCCACGGCGTAAATGCCGTGGGCTGGCTGGACCTGCGGGGGATTTTTGCTGCTGTCAGGAGGGCTGATCTGCTGATCAGCGGCGGCGGCAGCCTGCTGCAGAATGTGACCAGCCGCAGGAGCCTGTACTATTATCTGCTGATTATCTGGCTGGCCGAGCTTTTGGGGACTCCTGTCATGCTCTATGCCCAGGGCATAGGCCCCATTAATGGCGGTTTTGCCCGCTGGTTTATGGGCTATATCGGCAACCGTGTCAGGATGATTACCGTCCGTGACCGGGGCTCCCTGAAGGAGTTGAAGGCACTGGGGATTACCCGTCCCCATATTGAGCCTACGGCGGACCCTGTCCATGCCATTCATCAGGTGGACAGGAGCATTGGCAGCCAGATTTTGCAGCGGCACGGGATTTCCGTAGGAGAGAAGCCGCTGGTCTGCATCTCGGTCCGTGAATGGTGCGGCATGAGCCATTACAAGGAAGTGGTGGCAAGGGCAGCTGACAGGATTGTGGAGGAATTTTCCGCCAGGGTGGTTTTTCTGCCGATGCAGTACCCGGAGGATGTGCGGACGGCAGAGCAGGTGGCGGCTCTGGCAAAGCACGATATGATGGTTCTGCCGGAGGAATACAACACCAGCCAGCTGTTATCTATAGTGGGCAACATGGAATTATTGATATCTATTCGTCTTCATGCCCTGATCTTTGCCGGTGTGATGGGGGTACCCATGATTGGCATTTCCTACGACCCGAAGGTGGACCGCTTTTTGGAGTCCGTAGGCGAGCAGCCTGTGGGAACGCTGGAGAATGTGGATTTTGACAAGCTGATGGAGCAGATTCGTGCCAAGTGGAATGACAAGGCAGGCTTCAGCCAGCAAAATGAGCAGCTTTTTGATGATCTGCGGCGGCTGGCGATGCACAATGCGGAGCTGGCGTACAGCGTGATTCGCAAGGTATAGATGGCTTCAAGCTTGCTTGGCAAAGGTATGATGGTGATACGTGCCGGGCAGCTGCAAATAGAAAAGGACATGGGATGCTTCAGGCACTCCATGTCCTTTTTCCGTTATGCTGCATATTTTATGAAGCCCTGCCAATGGGTTACAGATACTGTGACCTGAGCAGGGCGATTTCCTGGCGGTAGCCGTCGTTATCGTTTGGCGTTTCCAGGATAAATGGCAAATCCCGCAGCAGGGGATGGTTGATAACCCGGACGATGGCGTCCAGTCCCAGGCTGCCTTCGCCGATTTTGGCGTGGCGGTCCTTGTGGGAATTGAAAGGAGTCAGGCTGTCATTTAGATGTATCGCCTTGAGGCGGTCCAGTCCGATGATGCGGTCAAATTCCGCCAGCACCCCGTCCAGGTCATTGACAATATCGTAGCCTGCACTGTAGACGTGGCAGGTATCAAGGCAGACTCCCAGATGGCTGTCCAGCTCCGTGCGGTCGATGATGGATTTGAGCTCCTGAAAGCTGCGGCCAACCTCCGTGCCCTTGCCGGACATGGTTTCCAGCAGTACGGTAGTGGTCTGCTCCGGCTGCAGCACCTGATTGAGGAGCCCGGCAATCAGCTCGATTCCTTTTTCTGAACCCTGTCCTACATGGGAGCCGGGATGAAAGTTGTAGTAGTTGCCGGGGGTGTACTCCAGCCGCTTCAAATCGTCTGCCATAACGGAGGCCGCAAACTCCCGCAGGTCATCCTTGGCGGCGCAGGGATTCAGGGTATAGGGGGCATGGGCCACCAGCCTGCCAATCTGCTTTTCTTCCTTGTACTTGAGAAAGGCGGCAACATCCTCGGGATTGATGTCCTTTGCCTTGCCACCCCTGGGATTGCGGGTAAAGAAGGCGAAAACATTGCCACCCAGCGAAATTTCCTCCTTGCCCATGGCCAGATAGCCTTTGGAGGAGGAGACATGATTACCAATATTCAGCATAAAGCTCACCTCGGAAATATCATAGCATATATTCGGATGCCTGCCTATGGCCCGGGGAAAAATCAAAAAATATTTTGTTTTTTTGCCTGTTTGATGTAAAATATACCATGTATGGCTATCTTTAAGCTGGCTGTAATTTCGTTAATAGATTGGTGGGCAGAGTGAGCGGCAATGGCACAGTATACGACAGAGGCTCTCATCATTGGCATAAAAAACTGGGGTGAGGCGGACAAGATAATAACCCTGCTGTCCCCGGAAAGGGGACGCATCAAGGCCGCAGCCTTTGGCTGCCGTAGGCCCAAAAGTGCGCTGGCAGGCTCCCTGCAGATGTTCAATCAGGTGGAGGTGCAGGTCAGGGAAGGTGACAGGCTTGATACCATCAGGAGCTGTTCCCTGCTGCGTGCCTACCGCATCATGAGCACGGATTTTGCGGCGATGGCCTATGGCTCATTTGTGGCGGAGACTGCCAGCCGCCTGGCTATTGAGAATTTTCCCCAGCAGGATATGTACAGCCGCCTGCAGGAGATTTTTGAGGCTTTTGGCAGGCGCAATCCCCGGGTGGCGGCACTGGCTGCGGCCTATCAGCTTTTGGAGTATTCCGGCATGCAGATGAGCTATCAGTATTGTGCCGAATGTAACCGGGAGCTGGAAGGGGACGGGGGCTTTGCCTTTGACCTGGGCGGTGCCCTGTGCAGGGATTGTGCAGGCAGCAGGAGGCGTGAGCTGGGGGAATATGGCGTGCTTGCCTATAGCGGTGAGGTCAGGGAATTTATCTTGCAGCTTCTGGAGCTGGACTGGCACAGCAAGCCTTCCTTCACGGTCAGCGGCAGGACGCTGGTGGCAGCGGAGGCACTGCTGCTGGGGTATCTCCGTCACATCTTTGAAAAGCCATTGAAATCCCTGGAGTTTATCAGGCAGATTGGCTGAGGGATGGCAATTGATTTAGTGATTGATATAGTATTAATATAGTATTTGATTTAGCAATTGATTTTTGTAGCAGTTTGAGAGAAACGAGGGTGCGTTATTGCAAAAGGCAGCAGAGGAAATTATTGAATTTCAGGACAGGCAGGAGGCTCAGGCACTTCTTGGGGAACGTGACGAGTTTGTACGGGTATTGATGGACAATTTTGATGCCAGGTTCGTCAGCCGGGGAGAAAGCATCTCCATCAGCGGCGAGGCCGGTGAGGTGGAGCAGGCGGCGAAGATTATGCGTGAGCTGCAATATCTCTACCGGCAGGGAACTGCCATCACCATGCATGAGGTACGGTACAGCGTGGGGCTGATGAAGGGAGGCAAGGGGGAGGCACTGCACAATCTTTTCAGTGATACCATCCTGGTTACCTCCCGGGGGCGCCATGTCCGTCCCAAGACTCTGGGACAGAGGATATATGTGGATACCATCAAGCACAATTTTATTACCTTCGGTGTGGGGCCTGCCGGTACAGGCAAGACCTATCTGGCAGTGGTGCTGGCATGTGCGGCTCTCAGGAACCGGGAGGTGGAGAAGCTGATTCTTACCCGTCCGGCAGTGGAGGCCGGTGAGAAGCTGGGCTTTTTGCCGGGGGATTTGCAGGAGAAGGTTGACCCCTATCTGCGCCCCTTGTACGATGCCCTGCAGGATATCCTGGGGCAGGATGTGTTTCAGAAACTGATGCTGAAGGGCGTGATAGAGGTGGCTCCCCTTGCCTATATGCGTGGCAGGACGCTGGAAAATGCCTTTGTCATACTGGATGAGGCCCAGAATACCACGGATAAGCAGATGAAGATGTTCCTGACTAGATTGGGCTTTGGCTCCCGGATGGTGGTCACTGGTGACCCGGGGCAGATTGACCTGCCCAGGGGTGTTACCTCCGGCCTGGTGGAGGCGGCCAAGATTCTTGACGGGGTAAAGGGCATCGGCATCGTCCGCATGGAGCCGATGGATGTTATCCGCCATGATGTGGTAACGAGGATTGTGGAAGCTTATGCTGCCTATGAAAAGAAATTGCAAAAATTTTGATAAAGGAGATTTTAATGGAGATTATTATCGGGCGTGAGCCTGAAGATTTGCAGCTGCCTGAGGCGATGGGCAGCCTGGAGGAACTGGAAAATATTGTCAGGCGGGCGGTGGAGATTACCGGCCCTTTGTATGATGTGGAAAACAGCGAGGTCAGCGTAACCCTGACTAATGACGAGCATATACATAGTCTTAACCGGGAATACCGGGGACTGGACAGGCCTACAGATGTGCTGTCCTTTGCCTTTGTGGACAGCGAGGAGCCGGAAATCGAGGATGGGCCGGAGACGGAGGTGCTGGGGGATATTATTATCTCCCTGGAGCGTGCCTGGGCGCAGGCACAGGAATACGGCCACAGCATGGAAAGGGAGCTGTCCTTTTTGACCGTGCATGGCATGCTGCATCTTCTTGGGTATGACCACATGGAAGAAGAAGAACGCATGGAGATGGAGGAGGAACAGCGGTACATCATGGGAAAGCTGGGGATTTCCCGGGATGGCAAGGGCATGGTTCTGCCGCTGGCTCAGGAAGCCCAGGTGACCAGGAGCAAGGGCAAGGAGATAAAGCTGGCAGAATTGCCGTCAGAGCCGAAGCTGCAGATTGATCCCAAGACGCACAAATCCGGCTTTGTGGCAGTGATTGGCCGTCCCAACGTGGGCAAGTCAACCCTGATTAACAGCCTCATCGGGCAGAAGATTGCCATTATGTCCGACAAGCCACAGACTACCCGTACCCGTATTATGTGCGTGCTTACCCAGCAGGATGCCCAGATGGTATTTCTTGATACGCCGGGCATTCACAAGCCGAAGCACAAGCTGGGTGAGTACATGGTGCGTGCTGCCGAGGGAACCCTCAAGGAAGTGGATGCCATTATCTTCGTGGTGGATGCCACTGAGAAATTCGGCCCCGGGGAGCAGTATATCCTTGAGAGGCTGCAGGCCACTGAGAGGCCGGTAATACTTGCCATCAACAAGCTGGATTTGCTGGAGGACAAGGAGCAGCTGCTGCCGATTATTACCGGCTACAATGGCAGGTATAACTTTGCGGCTACAGTGCCGATTTCTGCCAAGGAGGAAAACAACCTGGACGGCCTTTTGGCGGAGATCAAGAAGCATCTGCCCAAGGGGCCTCAGTATTATCCTGAGGATATGGTGACGGACCAGCCGGAAAGGCTGATTGTGGCGGAGCTGATCAGGGAAAAGGCCCTTTTGCAGACCAGGGAGGAAATTCCTCACGCCATTGCGGTGGATATTGAGGAGATGAAGCCAAGGGACAATGGTGATATGTATGTCCGTGCCACTATCTATGTGGAGCGGGATTCCCAGAAGGGCATCGTCATCGGCAAGCGGGGGGCACTTTTGAAGGAAATCGGTGCCCAGGCCCGTGCCGATATCCAGATGCTGCTGGGGTGCAAGGTTTTCCTTGACCTGTGGGTAAAGGTCAAGAAGGACTGGCGCAACCGGGATAATATCCTGAAGGATTTCGGCTTTCAGGATTAATTTATATAAAGGAGAATCTATATGTCAACAGAAAAATTTAAGCCCTATATTGCGGCTGACAAGAAGCCTTTGGAGCTGACTGTTACAGCGGTTATTGTAGGCGTGCTGCTGGCTGTGCTGTTTGGCGGGGCCAATGCGTATTTAGGCTTGCGTGTGGGTATGACCATTTCAGCCTCCATACCGGCAGCAGTTATTTCGATGGCGGTTATCCGCGTGCTGATGCGCAGGGATTCGATTTTGGAGAACAATATGGTGCAGACCATTGGTTCAGCTGGTGAATCCCTGGCTGCCGGGTGTATTTTTACGCTGCCGGTCTTGTTTATGTGGGCGAAGGAATGGGGCACTGAGCCGCCGCCTATACTGGAAATTACGGTTATTGCCTTCATTGGCGGTATTCTTGGCATCTTGTTTATGGTGCCTTTGCGCCAGGCTCTGATTGTCAAGGAGCATGGCGTGCTGCCCTATCCGGAGGGTACTGCCTGTGCGGATATTCTGCTGGCAGGCGAGGGACATTCCTCCAAGGCAGGCAAGATTTTTGCCGGGCTGGGCTTTGCGGCAGTATACAAATTTATTGCAGACGGCTTGAAGATTTTTCCAAGTGAGGTTGACTGGTCTTTGGATAAGTTCAAGGGAGCAGGGATCGGCTGTGATGTCCTGCCGGCACTGCTGGGCGTGGGTTACATCTGCGGCTACAGGGTTTCCAGCCTGCTCTTGTCCGGTGCTGTCCTGAGCTGGTTCTGCCTTATGCCGTGTATTGTGATGTTTGGCGGTGATGCAGTGCTGTTTCCGGGCAAGGCGCCTATCAGCGAGCTGGGGACCTGGGGGATCTGGTCCAGCTACGTCCGCTATATTGGAGCCGGTGCGCTGGCTGCCGGAGGCATTATCGGCCTCATCAAGACCATGCCGATGCTGGTAACTACCTTCCGCCAGTCTCTTGCCACTATTGGCGGCTCTTCCGGAGCTGCTGTGCGCACCAACAAGGATTTGCCTATGACGGTGATTATTGGCGGCGTCATTCTCATGGTGCTGCTGATTGGCCTGCTGCCAATTATTCCTCTGGGCGTGCTGGGGGCATTTCTGGTAGTTATCTTCGGCTTCTTCTTTGCTACTGTGTCTTCACGGATTGTAGGTGTAGTTGGTTCTTCTAACAACCCTGTGTCCGGCATGACTATTGCGGCAATGCTCTTTACCACCTTTGCCTTTATCCTGGCAGGCAATACAGGCCAGCCGGGCATGGTGGCAGCTGTTACAGTAGGTTCTTTGGTAGCGATTATTGCAGCTATGGCAGCAGATACCTCTCAGGACCTCAAGACAGGCTATATTCTGGGGGCAACACCTTTCAAGCAGCAGCTGGGCGAGGTGGCAGGCGTTGCCGCTGCCGCTTTGTCTGTGGGCGGCATCCTGTACCTGCTGGATGCGGCATGGGGCTTTGGCTCCCAGGAGCTGGCTGCCCCTCAGGCTATGCTGATGAAGATGGTAGTGGAAGGCGTTATGTCGGCCAATCTGCCTTGGTGCTTGATTGGCATGGGGGTAGCAGTGGCTATCGCTATGGAAATTTTGCAAATTCCTGTCCTGGCAGTGGCCATAGGCATGTATTTGCCTATTCACATGAGCCTGCCAATGTGGATAGGCGGCATTATCCGCAAGTATTTTGACAGCCGCAAGCAGGCTGCTGAAGATGACTGCGTTGAAAATGGCACTCTTTTTGCTTCCGGCATGATTGCCGGTGAGGGCATACTTGGTATCTTGCTGGCACTGATGGCGGTTCTCAATGTCAATGCCGATATGTCTGATGTGCTGTATCTGGACAATGCCGGCGGCGTGGCTGCCTTTGCCCTGCTGATAGCCATTTTTGTGGCGTATATCTTAAAGGGCAGGAAGGCGTAATTTTCCATGCTGAAACCTAAAAATATTTTTGACCTTGCCTATGCAAGGAATCCTGCCATCAGCTGGCGTCAGGATGAGGAAGGGCTGGTGGAGCTGACCGTGGAAAACAAGGGGTTTTTCAACCGCTTGGTGCAAAAGGTTTTCAACCGCCCTGCCATCAGCTATATCAAGCTGGATGCTATTGGCAGCCTGGTCTGGCTTCAGCTGGGGCAGAAGGATGATGTGCTGTCTATTTCCGAGGCTGTCAAGGAAAAGTTCGGGCAGGAGGCAGAGCCTCTCCTGCAAAGGCTGGGACAGTTTTTCAATATCATGGAGCAGCATCAGCTCATCATCAGAAAATAATTCATAAAGCAATCAGGCTGTGCCGGAGAAAAATATCTCTGGTACAGCCTGATTTGCATTTTGCATGGGATTGGCATACAATGGGAAAAGAGGGGATTTCCCTCTGGTGTCATGTTTTATAAGGGGTGTTTTTTATGTATACTTTGGAAAATGAATTTTTGCGGATAAAGGTCCGCGAGCATGGCGGCGAGCTGAGAGAGGTGCTGGACAGGCAGGATGGAACCCAGTATTTGTGGGATGGCAATCCTGAGTATTGGCAGTACAGCTCCCCGGTGCTGTTCCCAATTGTGGGCAGGGTAAAGAACAATAAATACAGGTATCAGGGACAGGAGTATGAGATTCCCAGCCACGGCATCGGCAGGATTTCCGAGTATAAGCTGGCAGGGCAGACGGAAAACAGCATTACCATGGCTCTTGACTATGATGAGGAAACTTTGAAGGTGTATCCGTTTAAGTTCCGGCTGGAAATTACCTATCGGCTGGAGGGGAAATCTGTAGCTGTCCATTGGAAGGTCATCAATGCTGATGAGAAGGAAATGTATTTTTCCATCGGTGCCCATCCGGCTCTGCGCTGCCCAATTGGCGGTGAGGGGCGGTTCGAGGACTGCTATCTGGATTTTCCACGGGAGGAGGCAAGCGGTGCCTACGATTTGGCACCGGGCTGCCTGCTGAAGCATACCAAGCAGGATTTTTTGCAGGGCAGGACTTTGCCACTGAATTATGATCTGTTCAGGGAGGATGCCCGCATTGTGGATGATCTGCGCTCTGATACCATCATGGTGCGTTCCGCCAAAACCAGCAAGGCTGTGGGCATCAGGGCAGCAGGTTTTCCTTATTGGGGCATCTGGTCCCCTAGCCAGGGCGGTGCGCCTTTTATCTGCCTGGAGCCATGGCATGGCCATGCTGATTATGATGATTTTGAGGGAGAAATCAGCGAAAAGGAAGGCATCATCAGCCTGGCAGCAGGCAAAAGCTTTGAGGCTGAATACAGCATCGTGATTGAAGGGTGAGCCGGTATGTGTTGACATAAGGGCGGAATTTTGCTAGTATGAAAGTGTTCACTTGCATGGAGGTGGGGCTTTGGAGGATACCAGCAGGAAAATCGTGGAGGCAGCCATGAGGCTGGTGCGGGAAAAAGGCTATACGGCCACGACTACGAAGGAAATTGCCCAGGTGGCAGGGGTAAATGAATGTACTTTGTTCCGCAAGTTTGGCAGCAAGAAGGATATAGTGCTGGCAGGCGTCAGCCAGGCGGCATGGCGTGCCAATATTACGCCGGAGCTGTTTGCTGATGTTAAATGGGAGCTGCAGCAGGACCTGGAGATGTTCATGGAAGCATACATGGCAAGGATGACAACGGATTTTGTCAATCTCTCCATCGGCCTCAGGGCACCGCAGCTGTATGAGGAAACTGCTCCCTTTATCATGAAGGTGCCGGAGGCTTTTATATCAGCCCTGACGGATTATCTGCAAAAAATGCAGGAGCTGGGCAGGCTGCCGGGCTTTGGCAGGGAAGTGCTTGAGGCAAGGGTGCTGGCTTTTTTCTCCGCTGCCTTTGGCTATGTCTTTTTAAAGGCTTCCTTCGGGGACAAGCTGTCCGGGGTGGAGCAGCAGGCGTATATTAAGAGCAGCGTGGATATGTTTATCCGAGGGCTGCCGGGAATAGAAAAATAAGTTAAGTGGCTGGCATTTCGGTACTGTCTTTTGGCAGTACCGAAAAAAATACCTGTTATGCAAGCGAGTACATGCATGTATAAATACAGAATAATGTACAGGCATGGGAAGCTTGATAGAGGAATATAGATGGCTGATTGGCAGGACGGGAGAGGAAAACTCCTTGGTCTGCCTGACTGAGCAGGTTCCGGGTAATGTGCTGGAGCGTGAGGATGGCTGGCGCGGCTTCTACCTGTCCTTTTATAATGTCTGAACAGAATCCACGAAATATCAAACTACATCATCAGTATATGCACGAAGTAACGAATAACCACTACGACAAACTGAAATTTATATTTTAGTGGAAGGGAAAAACTGCTGATGTTATAATATCATTAACGAATTTTTGCGGTTATTTATCAGGGCATTGGCAGGTGGTGTTGATGTTGGTGCGTGATTTTGTGAAGGGGCGTGCGGACAGGGTGCATGTGATGATGACAGCCTACAATGGGGCTGTCATTTTGCTGTTGGCACTTTTCATGGGGGTAACCCAGCAGAAGATAAGTGCCGGGATGGTGGCAAGGGATTTTCTCTACAGGGTTTCACAGCTGCCCATGCCGGCAGAGGAAATGCTACTGGGAGCTGTCTGTTCTTTTACGGTGGTTGCCTGCTGCGGCTATATCTATAGCAATGTGCGGCGGCTTCCCCAGCTGTTTCGTTATTGCGTGTTTTTTGTAGAAGTAGCGGCATGTATCTTTCTCCTGCACAGCACCAGCCTTTTTTATGATGGCGTGGTGCTTTTGCTGCTGGCGGATTTTATGTATTGCTATCAGGGGGAGAAGCAGCTGAAAATCATGCTGCTTCTGATGCTGGTGGTTTATGGTGTCATTGTTTATAGTGCTTCCATGCTGAAGATGGATATTATTTCCTTTGATGTTTATCT
Organism: Anaerovibrio slackiae; assembly: GCF_009695585.1. Lineage (GTDB taxonomy): Bacteria > Bacillota > Negativicutes > Selenomonadales > Selenomonadaceae > Anaerovibrio > Anaerovibrio slackiae. Next base: position 48,990 of record NZ_VUNR01000004.1, on the reverse strand, counting down.
GGCTTATTACAGCTCCGAGGTGCAGGGGATTTTGCTGGCAGTCAGGAATTTTGCCGGTTACGGCAATATCATGTTCTTCGTTGTGTACATGGTAGTGCTGCTGCAGGATAAGAGCAAGGAAAATGCTGAGATTGCAGATTTGAATTACCGCATGATTATGACCAATGAAATGCTTAATGAAAGCAACAACAGGTTGAATGAGTCAAATACTGAATTGAATCTGGCAAATAAAAAATTGCGCGAGTATGCTATGACTATCGCCAGCCTGACGGAAATCAAGGAGCGCAACCGCTTGGCAAGGGAAATTCACGATACACTGGGACATGCCCTGACAGGCATCGTAGCGGGGCTGGATGCCTGCATGGTGACGGTGGATTATGCCCCGGAGGTTACAAAAAAGCAGCTGGCGAAAATCAAGGCGGCTGCTCAGCGGGGCATTACGGATGTCAGGCGCAGCATGCACATGCTGAGGCCGGATGATTTGGAAAAGCTGGTTTTCAGGGATGCTCTGCGGAAGCTGGTGGAAGATTTTTCGGATGCCAGCGGTGTAAAGGTGGAGCTGCAATTTGACAGCTTCCCGGAAAATCTCAGGCAGGATCAGACTGATGTGCTCTATCGTATTGTGCAGGAAAGCCTGACCAATGCCAGCCGTCACGGCCATGCCAGCCGGGTGAAGATATTTATGGCAGGAGCCGGGGATATGCTGAATATTATCATTTCGGATAATGGTGTGGGCTGTCCTGAGATCAAGAAGGGCTTCGGCCTTCATCACATGGCAGAGCGGGTGGAGCTTCTGGGCGGCACTTTGGCATACTGGGGCGAGAAGGGCTTTGTGCTTGAAGTAAATCTGCCCCGGAATATGCAGGGATAACTTTGACTGTAATTTGGAAGGCAATGTCATCTTTCAGAAGATGTTTGCCCGGTGGCTAAAAAAGATTGTGAGTTGGAAGGGATGGGAATGGCATGATAAGGGTGATGATAGCAGATGACCAGGAGCTTATCCGGGAAAGCTTGCAGATTGTGCTGGATATCAACGAGGATATGCAGGTTGTAGGCGTGGCGCAGAATGGTGCGGAGCTTTTGGAGCTTTTGGAAGAACAGGCGGCGGATGTAATCCTCATGGATGTGCGGATGCCCAAGATGGATGGTGTGCAGGCAACCAAGGCGGTAAAGAAAAAATATCCTGCTACGAAGATTATTATCCTTACTACTTTTGATGATGATGAGTATGTGATGAACGGGCTGAAATATGGTGCCAGCGGCTATCTGCTGAAAGGGATTTCCGTGCCGGAGCTGTCAGCAGCCATCCGCAAGGTGGCAGAGGGCGGTGCCATGCTGAATACGGACATTGTGACCAAGGTGGTGAAGCTGTTCAGCCAGATAACGGCCACCAACAGGATTATTGAAGGCTGGGGCGGTGAGCCTGTCAGCACGGCGGAGCAGGAGGAACGGCAAAGGGGATTTTCCATTCAGGTTGACATGTGCGGGGTAAAGGAGCTCACCAGGACGGAGCGGAACATTGTGCGGCTGGTGGGGCATGGCATGTCAAACAGGGAAATTGCGGAAAAGCTGAACTTTTCCGAAGGAACGGTGCGGAACAGCCTAAGCATTGCCCTGGGCAAGCTGGCACTGCGGGACAGGACCCAGATGGCGATCTGGGCAGTGCAGACAGGCATGGCACAGCAGCCTCTAGAATAATTGCTCACGGCTGTGTTCAGCCCGTGAGATGGAAAAATGACATTTGTCATGCAAAATACGGCAAAAATTAATGATAAAAATCAGATTAAATACCTCCCCAAAATCCGTAAAATAATACCTGTAAATAAGAATCTTGAGAAGTCTTGGAGAAGCATTTACAAAGTATTGGGGAGGTTTTAACATGAAGGACATCAGGCTGGACAGCCCTTTGCAGGGAGAGCTGATTGCCTTGCAGGAGGTCAATGACCCTGTGTTTTCCGGGGGGATTATGGGGCGCGGCGGTGCCGTGAAGAATCCGGCAGGCAGGGTGACAGCTCCTTTTGATGGCGAGATAACATCTGTTTTTGACACGAAGCATGCCATCGGCTTGCTTTCTGATGATGGGATTGAATTGCTGATTCATGTGGGGCTTGATACCGTAAATTTGAAGGGGAAGTATTTTACCGCTCATGTTCAGGCAGGTGACAAGGTGAAAAAGGGCGATTTGCTGCTGGAGTTTGATGCGGCAGGTATCAGGCATGAGGGCTATGATACGACTACGCCTGTGGTAGTTGCCAATGCGGATGAGTTTGGCAAAATTACTTTGGAGCTGCAGGGCAGCAAGGTGAGTTCTGTTAATGAGTCAGCCGGAGAAAATGATAAATCGGCAGCGAGAATGGGGGATAACAAGATGGAGAGCCGTGAGGAAAGGGTTGCCGCCAGGATTGCAGAGTGTGTGGGCGGCATGGCCAATATTCGTTCTGCGGAGCATTGCGCTACGCGCCTGCGCCTGATTTTGCATGACAAGTCCAAGATTGATGAAAAGGCGATTGAGGCTATTGACGGTGTCAAAGGGCAGTTTTTTGCGGCAGCCCAGTATCAGATTATCCTGGGAACCGGCTTTGTGGATAAGGCATATGACGCTTTAGTGCATCAGAATACTTCATTGGCTGGCGGCAGCAATAAGGAAGCAGCCTATGACGAGATGACTGTGGCTCAGAAAATCTCCCGTACTTTTGGTGATGTGTTTGTGCCGATTATTCCTGTGCTGGTGGCAACAGGACTCTTTATGGGGCTTCGGGGCATGACCTTGAGCCTTGGCATGGAGTTCAGCGAGAATTTTCTGCGCATGAGCCAGATTTTGACGGATACGGCGTTTGCTTTTCTGCCTGCCCTGGTGTGCTGGTCTACCATGAAGAAATTCGGCGGTACGCCTGTTATCGGCATTGTGCTGGGATTGATGCTGGTGGCACCGCAGCTGCCAAATGCCTATGCCATCGCCGGGGGCGAGGCACAGCCTATTATGATGGATGTGCTGGGCATCAATGTTCCCGTAGTTGGCTATCAGGGCTCTGTGCTGCCTGCCCTGGTGCTGGGAATTTTTGCTGCCAATATGCAGAAATTCTGCAAGAAGTTCGTGCCTGATGTGGTGGATTTGATTGTTACTCCTTTCGTTACGCTGCTGGTTTCCATGCTGCTGGGACTTCTGGTGGTTGGCCCTATTATGCACACTGTTGAGGCAGCTGTGTTCGGGGCAGTTCGTGCTTTCCTTGAGATGCCTTTCGGCATTGGCGGCTTTATTGTGGGCGGCGTGCATCAGGTTATTGTGGTCAGCGGCGTGCATCATGTGTTTAATGCCCTGGAGGTACAGCTTTTGGCGGCTACCGGCAGGGATGCCTTTAACGCTATTATTACCGGTGCTATTGTGGCGCAGGGCGGTGCTGCAGTAGCTGTTGCTGTGAAGACTAAGGATGTCAAGAAACGTGCTTTGTACATTTCTTCTGTTATTCCTGCCTTTTTGGGGATTACAGAGCCGGCGATTTTCGGCATCAACTTGCGCTTTATGAAGCCTTTCCTCTATGCTTTGGTGGGTGGCGCTTTTGCCGGTGGTCTTGCCAGCTTTATGCATCTGGCCGGTACCGGCATGGGCATTACGGTGCTGCCGGGAACGCTTCTCTATCTTGACAATCTGCTGCCTTACCTGATGGTGAATCTGACAGGTTTCGGCATTGCCTTCGGACTGACTTTTATGATGTTTACGCCGGAGGAATAATTGAAAACGGGCGGTGTGATATTCATACCGCCTTTTCTGATAGCAGAAGATAATTTTGTTAGTTATGTAAGATGATTTGCTGGATATGGCAGGAAGGGTGTATTGGCATGAGGTGTATAGATAAAAATCAGATTGAGGAAAAGCTGCAGCAGGGATATCCGTTGTCCGGCAGGTGGCATAACGGCTTTCACTTGGAGATGCCTTTCGGGCTGATTAACGATCCTAACGGGCTGGTTTTTGCCAATGGTCAGTATCATATTTTCTTTCAATGGAATCCCCTGGGGTGTGAGCACAAAAATAAATGCTGGGCATATACAAAAACTGAGGATTTTGTACATTATAGCCGTCCGCGGCTTGCCATGCAGCCGACAGATGCCCATGATAAGGATGGCTGCTACTCAGGCTGCGGCTTTGAGGAAGAAGGCTGTGTCAGGGTGCTCTATACCTGCAATGCCAAGGATGAGGCAGGTGTGCGCACTCCTGCCCAGCGGCTGGGCACTTTGCTGGCTGATGGAACCGTCCGCAAGGATGAAATCATCGTGCCGGGGGAGGCGGCAGGCTATACGGCTCATTTTCGTGATCCATACGTTTTTGTGCGTGATGGCAGGCGGTATTTTGTGCTGGGGGCTCAGAATGAGGCTTTGCAGGGCAGGGCGGTAGTATATGGGGAAATGGCTGCCGATAATGGCGGCAATTGGGAATTTATGGGAGAAATAAAGACCATGTATCCTGATTTTGGCTATATGTGGGAATGCCCTAACCTTTTGCAGTTCGCTGATGGTGATGTGCTGATGTTTTGCCCTCAGGGGCTGACGGCAGAGGCTTATGCCTATCAGAATCGTTATCAGAGCGGCTATGTATCAGGCAGGCTGAATCTTGACAGTATGGTGATGGAGCATGGGGCGTTTTGTGAGCTGGACAGGGGTTTTGATTTTTATGCGCCTCAGGTATTGGAGGCGGATGGACGTCACATCATGCTTGGCTGGATGGGGATGCCGGAGGAGGAGGCATTTTATCCTTCTGCGGAAGATGGCTGGCTTTATAGCCTGACTGTGCCACGGGAGCTGACTTTGCAGGATGGCGTGATTTATCAGCAGCCGGTGGCGGAGCTTTTGGCATTGCGCAAGCAGAAAAGCGAACAACAGGTGATGGCAATTAGTGCTTACGAATATCAGTCCTTGTTGCCTGAGCTGTGCGAGGCAAAGCTGACTATTCAAATGGGGGCAGCAGAGCATGTGAAGCTGATGCTGGTTTATGGAGAAGAAAGATTGATGTTTTGTTATGACAGGCTGCGGCAGGTTATGACTATTGACCGCAATGGCATGAAGCTGGGGGCACGAGGTGTGCGCAGCTTCATGCTGTCAGCAGGGAATGTACTGAATTTTCAGCTTTTGGTGGATAAATCAGCTGTGGAAGTATTTTTTCAGGATGGGAGAGAGGCGGCTTCAATGCTGATTTTTCCGGAGACGGAAACGGCACCGCAGCTTATAGTACAAGGTGATTCTAGTCTGAGCAAGATAGAAGGAAGCATCTGGGAGCTTTCCTCTTATAAATTGTAGCTTAAATTTCAGTTTATACAGCGGTCGGCAGTAGCAAGTTTCGTCAGCCTCCCGGCTCCCCCTTTTCAGCTTTTTCGTAAAGTCAGATTGATTACCTTGGTAGCGTACAGCAGAGTATAGTTGATAACTATGTGCATATCTGTTCAGACACAAAGAGGGACAGGTGCGGCATGTACCCAAAGAAAACCTTGAGTGCAGCCTCGCTTCTTAGCAAGTGCGAGCGTAAGCGATGCAGGAGCTTAGAAGCGCGAGGCTGTGCTAAGAGCGAGAGCGAGTTTTCTATGGGTACTGCCGCTACCTGTCCCTTTTAAATGTCTGAACAGAGTCCACGAACTATCAAACTATTTCATTCAGTATATGCACGAAGTAACAAACCAGCACTACGATAAAATGAAATTTATTTTATTTTGGGAGGGTTTTTAAAAGCTCAAAGGTCAGCCGTGGATATTTTGCCCGGGAGCTGATGCCCATAAGGATATCTCCCTGCGACGTATTTACCGTCAGCGCATAAAAAGATGTCTTTGCAGCATCTGTGCCAAGGTCATGTGTGTCCATGAGGGGGCTTAAATCCTGCAATGCTCCCAGCTGGATGTATTTTTCAAAATCTTCAGGGGGAATCACGAATATGTCAGGCTCGCTACCAGTGAGAAAAACTCGTGCCAGCCATTCATTATAATCGGCTTTAGTTATGTCGTTTGTTATCCTCAGGCTGGCGTTTGGATGCTCGGCACGAAAGACAGCTATTTCTTCAGCTGCTTCAAGTGGGCATTCAGCATACATGCCGATAACAATGGTCTGCTGGTAACCTCGTGGGATATAGTATACTGCCGCCAGTAACAGAGAAAAAACGCATAGCAGTAAAACAAGCTTTTTTTGCATATGTACCACCTGCCAAATTTCTAATTTTATACTATTGTAGCAGATAAAAAAGGAAAAAAACAAATTTTTGCTATCGCAACCGAAGAAATTGCAAATATCATGACATTTTTTCAGTATATCTGGCTGGCTGCTGTTATGTAATCTGTTATGGAGAATGAAAACACAATAAAAGGGTTGTTTTCGATAAAACAATGAATAAAATTTCACAACTAATACAGAATAAATCTCAAATAACAAAATAGTCACAAAATTTATTGCAATACCATAAGAAATGCTGTATAATGTGGAAGAAATCAAAAGTTGAATATATTAGAAAGGAGTTTTTGCGTATTTTATATTGATTTCAATAAGGTTAAAAAGGTGAGGAGAATGTACAAAAAGAACTGGGGGAAATGGTTTGAAAGCAAAGCGTAAAAAAAATGACGAAGAAAGTCAGTTGATTCGTGCGAGTGTGGATATTTTCACGGATAGCATACTTTTTTCGGAAGACCGTATGCAGCGATATCTTCGTAAAAGGGAAAATATATTGCAGTGCAACCGTATGCATTCCCGTTGCAGCTACAGCCTGGAGATGGAATTGCCTGAGTGCAAGGATATTGATTCATTTCTCAGGAAGATGAAGCGTTATGTGCCAGGAATTGTCAGCTGGCATATAGGTATTGTGGGAAGCAGTGTTTTGTAGGTAAGTATAAGGGATGCACTGGAGGTACGGTGTGTCCCTTATTTTTTCTAGAGCTTAAAATTGAGCAGATACTGGTCAGATTTGGGTGCGTTTTTGGCAATTGTATATTTTATTTGGGTAAAATTATGTCAGGTTAGGAATTTTTTTTGAGAAATTCAGCAAAAAAATTTCTTTGCATCAGGTTTACAGTTTTTTTCATATTTTGGCTTTTTCGGGGAAAATTGTAAATTTGTAACATTATATCCTCTATGAATGGAAAAAAGTATAATAAATATGCACAACATCAACAAAATGATACACGAGGTAGCGTGTGCAAGTAAAAACCTTATTTAACAGGGGTTGACAAAGGTTTTTAGGGGTGTTATTATACTAGTGCGCCTAAGGTATGGGTAATTTCAGGCGAAGGAGTGAAGGGCATGACACTGGAAAGGTTAAAGAAGGCGGAGCGGGTTATCGGTATCAAGCAGGTAACCAAAGCCATCAACAAGAACCAGGCGTTGTGTGTGTTCATTGGTACTGATGCAGACGGCAGGGTGATAGATCCTATCAGGAGCCTCTGCAATGAGAAGACCATACCGGTAGAAGCAGCATATACCATGGGGGAGCTGGGCAGGGCCTGCTCCATCGAAGTGGGGGCTGCTGCGGTGGCAATCCTCAGATAGGCCGGGGATTTTCCATCAGCGTATCAGTGTAACGCACTATTAGAGCATTATATAGTTAAAAACCTGGCGGCACTGCCGCGGGTTTTAATAAATACTAAATACTCATTTTGAAGGAAGGAGGTGCATGTATGCCTACAATTAACCAGTTGGTTCGCAAGAGCAGAGAGAGCATGCAGGAGAAATCCACAGCACCGGCATTAAAGAATTGCCCACAGAAACGTGGCGTTTGCACAAGAGTTTATACCACAACTCCTAAGAAGCCAAACTCCGCACTCCGTAAGGTTGCCCGTGTTCGTTTGACTAATAGCATTGAAGTAACCGCATATATCCCTGGCATTGGCCATAATCTTCAGGAACATAGCGTAGTTCTCATCAGAGGCGGACGTGTAAAGGATTTACCAGGTGTGCGTTATCACATCATCCGTGGTTCCTTGGATACTGCAGGTGTTCAGGACCGCAAGCAGGGTAGGTCCAAGTACGGTGCTAAGCGCGCTAAGCAGAAGAAATAATTCTGCCTAAAGACTGAAAGATTATGGAAGGAGGCAAAATAGATGCCAAGAAAAGGTTCTGTACCTAAGCGTGACGTTTTACCGGATCCGGTTTATCACTCCAAGATCGTCACCAAGTTCATCAACAAGGTAATGCTTTCTGGTAAGAAGGGCGTTGCTGAGCGAGTTGTATATGATGCATTCGATATTATCCGTGCAAAGACTGGCAAGGATCCTCTTGAGGTTTTTGAGACTGCATTGAAGAATGTTATGCCTGTACTGGAGGTTCGTGCCCGCCGCGTAGGTGGTGCCAACTATCAGGTACCTGTTGAGGTTCGTCCTGACCGCCGCATGACTCTGGGTATCCGCTGGATCGTGAACTACGCAAGGCTGCGTGGCGAGAAGACCATGGATGAGAGACTGTCCGGCGAGCTGATGGATGCCGCTAACAATACCGGCGCAGCTATCAAGAAGAAGGAAGATACTCACAAGATGGCTGAGGCCAACAAGGCTTTCGCTCATTATCGTTGGTAATATTGTTTGTGTAATTAAGGAGCGATAAATAGTGGCTAGAGAGTTTTCACTTGAAAAGACTCGTAACATCGGTATCATGGCTCACATCGATGCCGGTAAGACTACTACTACAGAACGTATCCTCTTCTACACTGGTATCAATCACAAGATCGGTGAGGTTCATGAAGGCGCAGCTACCATGGACTGGATGGCTCAGGAGCAGGAGCGTGGTATTACTATTACCTCCGCTGCTACTACCTGCCATTGGAAGAACCACCGCATCAACATCATTGATACCCCGGGTCACGTTGACTTTACTGTAGAGGTTGAGCGTTCCCTGCGAGTATTGGACGGTGCCGTAGCAGTTCTCACTGCCCGCGGCGGCGTTGAGCCTCAGACTGAGACCGTATGGCGTCAGGCTGAGAAATATAATGTACCGCGTATGGCTTATGTAAATAAGATGGATATTACCGGTGCAGATTTCTATAATGTAATCAAGATGATGAAGGAGCGCCTCAACGCCAATGCAGTTGCTATCCAGCTGCCAATCGGCGCAGAGGATGATTTCCAGGGCATCATTGACCTCATCAAGATGGAAGCCATCGTGTATGAGGATGACCTGGGCAAGGTAGCCGATGAGGTTGCTATTCCTGAGGATATGCAGGAGCTTGCCGAGGAGTATCGTGAGAAGCTGTTGGAAGCAGTTGCAGAAGTTGACGACAGCCTCATGGAGAAGTATCTGGGCGGTGAGGAGATCACCGAGGCAGAGATCAAGACTGCCATCCGCAAGGCTACTATCGCCTGCACCATGACTCCTGTTACCTGCGGTACTTCCTACAGAAACAAGGGTGTACAGCCTATGCTGGACGCTATTGTAGACTTCATGCCTGCACCTACCGACATTCCGCCAATCAAGGGTGTAAATCCTGATACCGGTGAGGAGGATCACCGTCCTTCCAGCGACAGCGAGCCATTTGCTGCCCTGGCATTCAAGATCATGGCTGATCCATTTGTTGGTAAGCTGGCATTCTTCCGCGTATATTCCGGTACCCTTTCCTCCGGCTCTTATGTGTTTAACTCCACTAAGGGCAAGAAGGAGCGTATCGGCCGTATTCTCCAGATGCACGCCAACAACCGTAAGGAGCTGGACATCGTATATAGCGGTGACATTGCTGCTGCTGTTGGCCTGAAGGATACCACCACCGGTGATACCCTGTGCGATGAGAACCATCCGATTATTCTGGAGTCTATGGAGTTCCCTGATCCGGTTATTTCCGTAGCTGTAGAGCCAAAGACCAAGAACGACCAGGAGAAGATGGGCGTTGCTCTGCAGAAGCTGGCTGAGGAGGATCCTACCTTCCGTGTCCGCACTGATGAGGAAACCGGTCAGACCATTATCTCCGGTATGGGCGAGCTCCATTTGGAGATAATCGTTGACCGTATGCTCCGTGAGTTCAAGGTTGACTGCGCTGTAGGTAACCCTCAGGTTGCTTACCGTGAGACCATCCGCTCCGAGGTTGAGTGCGAAGGCAAGTTTGTACGTCAGTCCGGTGGTCATGGCCAGTATGGTCATTGTAAGCTGCGTCTCATTCCGCAGGAGCCTGGCGAGGGCTTCAGCTTTGAGAATCAGGTTGTTGGTGGTGCAATTCCTAAGGAATTCATCAACCCTATCGAAGCAGGTATTAAGCAGGCTATGGAAGGCGGTATTCTCGCCGGCTATCCTGTTGTTGATGTTAAGGCTATCGTATTTGATGGTTCTTATCATGAGGTTGACTCCTCCGAGGCTGCGTTCAAGGTTGCCGGTTCCATGGCATTCAAGAACGGTGCCCTCAAGGCTAACCCTGTTATCCTGGAGCCAATCGTAAAGGTAGAAGTTATCGTTCCAGAGGAGTACATGGGCGATGTAATTGGTGACCTGAACTCCCGTCGCGGCCGTATCGATGGTATGGAAGCCCGCAACGGTGCCCAGGTAATCAACGCTTTCGTTCCGCTGTCCGGCATGTTCGGCTATTCCACTGACCTGCGTTCCAAGACTCAGGGCCGCGGTAACTACTCCATGGAAGTTTCCCACTATGAGGAAGTTCCAAAGAATATTGCAGATGGCATCATTGCTAAAAACAAAGGTGAATAAGGAGGAAATTTCTAAATGGCAAAGGCTACATTCGAAAGAACTAAACCACATGTAAACATTGGTACTATCGGTCACGTTGACCACGGCAAGACCACCCTGACTGCAGCAATCACCAAGGTTCTGGCAGAGAAGGGCATGGCTCAGTTTGAGGACTATGCTGATATCGATAAGGCTCCAGAGGAGAGAGAGCGTGGTATTACCATCAACACCGCTCACGTAGAGTATGAGACTGACAACCGTCACTATGCTCACGTTGACTGCCCGGGTCATGCTGACTATGTAAAGAACATGATCACTGGTGCTGCTCAGATGGATGGCGCTATCCTGGTAGTTTCCGCTGCTGATGGCCCTATGCCTCAGACCCGTGAGCACATCCTGCTGGCTCGTCAGGTAGGCGTTCCTGCTATGGTTGTATTCCTGAACAAGGTTGACCAGGTAGACGATCCTGAGCTTCTTGAGCTGGTAGAGATGGAAGTTCGTGAGCTCCTCAGCTCCTACGAGTTCCCTGGCGATGAGATTCCAGTAGTTGCTGGTTCCGCTCTGGGTGCCCTGAACGACGATCCTGAGCAGAAGGAGAACATCCTGAAGCTGATGGCTGAGGTTGATGCTTACATTCCAACCCCTACCCGTGATACTGACCTCCCATTCCTGATGCCAGTAGAGGACGTATTCACCATTACCGGTCGTGGTACCGTTGCTACCGGCCGTGTAGAGCGTGGTCAGCTGAACCTGAACGATACTGTTGAGATCGTAGGTATCGCTGAGGAGACTACCAGCACTGTTGTAACCGGTATCGAGATGTTCCGCAAGCTGCTGCCTAGCGCACAGGCTGGCGACAACATCGGTGCTCTGCTCCGTGGTATTGACCGCAAGAACATTCAGCGCGGCCAGGTTCTGGCTAAGCCGGGTTCCATCAACCCTCACACCAAGTTCAAGGGCCAGGTTTATGTACTGACCAAGGAAGAGGGCGGCCGTCATACCCCATTCTTCAACAACTATCGTCCTCAGTTCTACTTCCGTACTACTGACGTTACCGGTGTTGTTAACCTGCCAGAGGGCACTGAGATGGTAATGCCTGGCGATAACGTAGAGATGAGCGTTGAGCTGATCACTCCAATCGCTATCGAGGCTGGTCTCCGCTTCGCTATCCGCGAGGGCGGCCATACCGTTGGTGCAGGCCGTGTAACTGAGATTGACGAGTAATCCTCGGTCTTAGTACAGCTAAGTAAAAATTCTTTCCTTAATATAAGGGCGGCTAATTTAGTCGCCCTTATAATTAAGGTTTAGGTACTCTCTATATTGACTAAAACAATATAGTAATGTTATAATGAGAAGCGGTGTGCTTCTAAGTATAAGTACCCCTGATGCGATGACGTGGTAGATGGCTTGACACGATATAAGGCGTGATCAAGGGAACTACTACGGAGAAATGTTTGGGCCTGGAGCCCGGACGAGAAGGAGGAAAATAAATTGTCTAAGCAGCAGAAAATCAGAATCCGTTTAAAGGCTTATGATCACAAGGCACTGGACCAGAGCGCAGTTAAGATTGTCGAGACTGCCAAGAGGACCGGCGCCAGCGTATCCGGCCCGATTCCACTCCCTACAGAGAAGCAGATTTATACCATTCTGCGTTCCCCACATGTAAATAAGGATTCCCGTGAGCAGTTCGAGATGAGAACCCACAAGCGCCTTATTGACGTGCTGGATCCAACTTCCAAGACTGTAGATGCACTCACCCGTCTTGAGTTGCCAGCAGGTGTGGATATTGAACTTAAGCTGTAATAGGAGGTGGAATGATGGCTAAAGCAATTTTAGGTAGAAAGCTGGGCATGACTCAGATCTTTACTGAAGAAGGTCAGGTCGTTCCAGTAACAGTTGTTGAGTCTGGCAATAACGTAGTTATCCAGAACAAGACTGTTGAAAATGATGGTTATAATGCAGTTCAGATTGGCTTCGGCGCAATCAAGGAACACAAGGTAAACAGTCCTATGAAGGGTCATTTCGCGAAGGCTGGCGTTGCTCCAGTAAAGTATGTTCGCGAGATGCGTCTGGAAAATGCTTCTGAATATAACGTTGGTGACACTATCAACGTTGACATATTTTCCGCCGGAGAATTAGTTGACGTAACCGGTACTTCCAAGGGCAAGGGTTTTGCCGGCGGTATCAAGCGTCATAATTTTGCTCGTGGACCAATGGGACATGGTTCCAAGTCTCATCGTGAGCCTGGTTCTACAGGTGCGATGATCAGTGGTCACGGTGGTCGTGTATTGAAGGGCAAGAAGCTGCCAGGTCACATGGGCAGCGAGAGGGTTACTGTACAGCGTCTGACCGTTGTTCGTGTTGATGCTGACCGCAACCTGCTCCTCATCAAGGGTGCAATTCCTGGACCTAAGAAGGGCCTCGTAATTGTCAAGAGCACCGTTAAGCCGGGCAAAAACTAATTCGGAAGGAGGATTAAGCAATAATGCCTACAGTAGCAGTTTATGACATCGCAAACCAGCAGGTTGGCGATATCGAGTTGAATGAGAATATTTTTGGCGTAGAAGTGAATGCAGGTCTCTTGCATCAGGCTGTTGTTATGCAGCTGGCATCCCAGCGTCTTGGCAATCATGCAACCAAGACCCGTGGCATGGTAAGAGGCGGTGGCCGCAAGCCTTGGAAGCAGAAGGGTACCGGCCGTGCACGCAGTGGTTCCACCCGTTCCCCAATCTGGGTAGGTGGCGGTACCGTATTCGGTCCATCTCCACGCTCCTACTCCTTCAGCATGCCTCGCAAGCAGCGTCGCCTTGCACTCAAGTGCGCCCTGTCTGACAAGGTAGCCAACGGTGAGTTGGTAGTATTGGACAGCATTGATTTCGCAGCTCCTAAGACCAAGGCAGTTGTAGAGATGCTGAACAAGTTTGATGTAGATAAGAAGGCTCTTATCATTACTGCTGATTATGCAGAGAATGTTGACAAGTCTTCCCGCAATATCCCTGGTGTTAAGACCATTAGCACCATCGGCCTGAATGTATTTGACATCCTGAACGCTAACAAGCTGTTCATCACTAAGGATGCTATTGCTCGTATTGAGGAGGTATATGCATAATGGAAGCACGCGACATCATTATCCGTCCTCTGATTACTGAAAAGAGCACTACTCTCATGGCTGAGGGCAAATATGTATTTGAGGTAGCAAAGTCTGCCAACAAGATTGAGATTGCCAAGGCAATCTCCCAGATTTTCAAGGTTAAGGTGGCAAGTGTAAACACCATTAACGTTGAAGGCAAGGTAAAGCGCATGGGCCGTTCCGTCGGCAAGCGCTCTGACTATAAGAAAGCAATCGTAAAGCTCGCTGCTGGCGAGACTATCGAGTTCTTTGAAGCTTAATAGGGAAAAGGAGGTTAATTAAGTGGCAATAAAGAGTTTTAAACCATATTCCGCAGGTAGACGTTTCATGACCGTAGCGTCCTTTGATGAGATTACTACTGACAAGCCTGAAAAATCCCTCGTTGAGCGCCTCAAGAAGAACGGTGGCCGCAATCAGCAGGGCAGGTTGACCGTCCGCCATCAGGGCGGCGGCCACAAGCGTCTGTATCGTATCATCGACTTTAAGCGCAACAAGGATGGCATTCCAGCCAAGGTTGCTACCATCGAGTACGATCCAAACCGCAGCGCACGTATTGCACTTTTGAACTATGCAGACGGTGAGAAGCGTTACATCATCGCTCCTAACGGTCTGAAGGTTGGCGACCAGGTTATGTCCGGCCCTGAGGCTGACATTAAGCCAGGTAATGCCCTTCCACTGAAGAACATTCCAGTTGGTACCCTGATCCACAACGTTGAGTTGAAGATCGGTGCCGGTGCACAGCTGGTTCGCTCCGCTGGTGCTTATGCACAGCTCATGGCTATCGAGGGTGACTATGCTACTCTCCGTATGCCATCCGGTGAAATGCGCAAGGTACATGTTAACTGCCGTGCAACTATCGGTGTAGTTGGCAATGCCGAGCACATGAACATCACTATTGGTAAAGCAGGACGTGCCCGCTGGATGGGCAAGCGTCCAGAGAACCGCGGCGTTGCTATGAACCCTAATGACCATCCACATGGTGGTGGTGAGGGTCGTTCCCCAGTTGGCCGCAAGCATCCTGTTACTAAATGGGGTAAGTGCGCTATGGGTGCCAAGACCCGTCGTAAGAAGGCTTCTGATAAGTTGATCATCAAAGGCCGTACCAAATAAGTGATAAACACCGGAAGGAGGAAATAAATTGTCAAGATCTGTTAAAAAGGGACCTTATGTTCATGAAAGCTTAACTAAGAAGATTGATGCCCTGAATGAAGCTAACGACAAGAAGGTTGTAAAGACCTGGTCCAGAAGCTCCACTATTCTGCCAACTTTTGTTGGTCACACTATCGCAGTACATGATGGCCGCAAGCATGTGCCGGTTTATGTAACCGAGGACATGGTTGGCCACAAGCTTGGTGAGTTCGCACCAACCCGTACTTTTAAGGGCCATGCCGGTGAAGAGAGAAAGACCGGTCTTAGATAAGTCAGATTGAAAGGAGGATTCCTCTGTGGAAGCAAAAGCAGTTGCTAAAAATGTTCGCATTGCACCTCGCAAGGTTCGCGTTGTCATGAATCTCATTCGCGGCAAGAAGGTTGCAGATGCAATCGCGATTTTGAAGTTCACTCCAAAAGTTGGCAGTGAAGCTATATATAAGGTTCTCAAGTCTGCAGTAGCAAACGCTGAGAACAATTTCGACATGAATGTTGATAACCTCTATGTATCTTCTTGTTTTGTAGATGAGGGACCAACCATGAAGCGCATTCATCCGCGTTCCCGTGGTCAGGCGTTCAAGATTTTGAAGCGCACTTCCCACATCACTGTAGCAGTAGAAGAAAACTAATAAAGGAGGGTATTAACTTTGGGTCAGAAAGTAAATCCGCATGGTATAAGACTTGGCATCGTAAAGACTTGGGATGCTAAGTGGTATGCTGGCAAAGATTATGCAGCTAATCTGCATGAAGATATTAAAATCCGTGAGCACCTGCAGAACACTTTGCAGAGTGCCGGTGTTTCTAAGGTTGAAACTGAGCGTTCCAAGAACCGTCTGAAGCTGACTATCCATACTGCAAAGCCAGGCATGGTAATCGGCCGTGGCGGTTCCGGCATCGAGCAGGTAAAGGCTGGTCTGAAGAAGTTCACCAGCTGCAACATCGATATTAACATTGAAGAGATTAAGCAGCCGGATATGGATGCTACCCTGGTGGCAAAGAACATTGCTGAGTCCCTGGAGCGCCGTATTGCCTTCCGTCGTGCTATGAAGCAGGCTGTTGGCCGTACTATGCGTCTGGGTGCCAAGGGTATCAAGGTTATGGTTAGCGGCCGTCTCGGCGGTGCAGAAATCGCCCGCAGCGAGTCCTACCGTGAGGGTTCCATTCCTCTGCACACCCTGAGAGCAGACATTGACTATGGTACTTACGAGGCAGCTACTACCTATGGTCGTATCGGCGTTAAAGTTTGGATCTTCAAGGGTGAGGTCCTTCCTGAGAAGAAGCAGCCTGCTGCTGCTGTTGAAGGGAGCGAAGCTTAATGTTATTACCAAAGAGAGTTAAATATCGCAAGCAGTTCCGTGGCCGTATGAAGGGTAAGGCACAGCGCGGCAACAAGGTTTCCCACGGCGATTTTGGCCTGGTAGCTCTTGAGCCGGCTTGGATTACCAACCGCCAGATTGAGGCAGCCCGTATTGCAATGACCCGTTACATCAAGCGTGGCGGTCAGGTTTGGATCAAGATTTTCCCTGACAAGCCTGTAACTGCAAAGCCTGCTGAGACCCGCATGGGTTCCGGTAAGGGTTCACCTGAGTACTGGGTAGCAGTAGTAAAGCCGGGCCGTGTTCTCTTCGAGATGGACGGCGTTTCCAAGGAAGTTGCTGCTGAGGCAATGCGTCTGGCAGCTCACAAGCTTCCAATCAAGTGCAAGTTTGTAACTCGCGAAGAGACTGAAAAGGCAGAGGGCGGTGAAGTAAATGAAGGTTAATGAGATTAGAGATTTGAGCGCTGAGGAACTTAACCAGAAACTTGCTTCTCTCAAGGAGGAGTTGTTCAATCTCCGTTTCCAGCTGGCTACCGGCCAGTTGGACAACCCAATGCGTATCAAAGAAGTAAAGAAGACTATTGCCCGCATTAAGACTGTACAGACTGAGCAGGCTAAGGCTTGATTTGATTCGGCATTTGCAAGATACGTATTAGGAAGGAGGCTCCTTAATGAGCGAGAGAAATGAACGCAAGACTAAAGTTGGTAAGGTAGTAAGCGACAAGATGGATAAGACTGTTGTTGTAGCAGTTGAGGATATCGAGCAGCACGCACTTTACAAGAAGGCCGTTAAGAAGACTGTAAAGTTCAAGGCCCATGATGAGAATAACGAGGCTCATGTTGGCGACATCGTTTCCCTGATGGAAACCCGCCCACTGTCCAAGGACAAGCGTTGGAGAGTTGTAGAGATCGTTGAGAAAGCAAAATAATTTCCGCTTTGTGGAAATTCTGGTTGAGGAGGTTAACTGATGATTCAGCAGCAGACTTTGCTCAATGTTGGCGACAACACCGGTGCTAAGGAAATCATGTGCATCCGTGTATTGGGCGGCTCCTATCGCAAGTATGCCAACATTGGTGATATAATCGTGGCAGCAGTAAAATCCGCATCCCCTGGCGGTGTTGTAAAGAAGGGTGACGTTGTTAAGGCCGTTGTAGTTCGCAGCAAGAAGGGCCTGCGTCGTGGTGATGGCTCCTACATTCGCTTTGATGAGAATGCAGCCGTTATCATCAAGGAGGATAAGACTCCGAAGGGAACCCGTATTTTTGGACCAGTAGCAAGAGAGCTTCGTGAGAAGGATTTCATGAAGATTGTTTCCCTGGCTCCTGAAGTTCTTTAATGTTAGGAGGTGCGACTTTGGCAATTACGAAACTGCATGTAAAAAAGGGTGATACCGTCCTGGTATTGTCCGGTAAGGATAAAGGCCAGCAGGGCAAGGTTATTCAGGCTCTGCCAAAGAAGGGTAAGGTTGTAGTTGAGGGCGTTAACAAGGTTAAGCGTCACACTAAGCCTAACCAGAGCGCTCCTCAGGGTGGCATTCTGGTAAAGGAAGCTCCTATGTTTGCAGCAAAGGTTATGCTGGTTTGCCCGGCTTGCGGCAAGGCTACCCGCGTGGCACACAAGGAAGTAAACGGCAAAAACGTTCGCGCATGCAAGAAGTGCGGCGAAGTTATCGACCAGACTAAATAAGAAAGGAAAGGAGGATACTTAGTTGGATAGATTACAGGAAAAGTATATCAACGAGGTTGTTCCAGCATTGACTGAGAAGTTCGGCTACAAGAATGTTATGGAACTGCCTAAAATCGAGAAGATCATCATTAACATGGGTGTTGGTGAGGCTGTAGGCAACCCTAAGGCTCTCGACGCTGCTGTTAGCGATTTGACTATCATCACCGGTCAGAAGCCAATCCTGACCAGGGCAAAGAAGTCCCTGGCTGCCTGGAAGCTTCGTCAGGGCATGCCAATCGGCGCAAAGGTTACCCTGCGCGGCGTGCGCATGTATCAGTTCCTGGACAAGTTCATGAACGTGGCTCTGCCTCGTGTTCGTGACTTCCGTGGTATCAGTGCCAATTCTTTCGATGGTCGCGGCAACTATGCAGTAGGCCTGAAGGAGCAGCTCATTTTCCCTGAAATTGAGTATGACAAGATTGACAAGCTCCGTGGTATGAACATTGTTGTTGTTACTACTGCAAAGACTGACGAGGAAGCTCGCGAGCTGCTGAAGCTCATGGGCATGCCTTTCAAAGCATAAGAAAGGGAGGTACTGACTGTGGCCAAGAAGGCAATGATTGAAAAGTGGAGCAAGGAGCCAAAGTTCCCTGTTCGCAAGTATAACAGATGTAAGATTTGCGGCCGTCCGCATGGTTATATCAGAAAGTTCGATATGTGCCGTATTTGTTTCAGAGAGCAGAGCTACAAGGGTGCCATCCCTGGCGTAACTAAGGCTAGCTGGTAATTATGCGCTTGCAGCTTGCGCGTGGCATTTGCGTACAGCATTTGTTCAGGCGTGGGCAAGGTTATATGAGAACTAAAAAAGGGGCTGTCCTGTTAGATAACTAGCAGGCAGCCCCTTTTTATGTCTGAACAGAGTGCACGAAATAGAATTAACTACAATATAAATAACTAAGGAAAACTACGAAATTGCCTGCAAAAAACACTGCAATGACTACGAATAAAATAGTTTTCAAAATACCCATAAATTACTCAGCAATATATTGACAACCCACCACAAATTTTGATACAATCTATCAAGTGAGCCTATGCGCTCTCACGAAATTTTGAAAGGAGGATATCGATTTACATGGTAATGACTGATCCTATTGCAGACATGCTGACTCGTCTGCGCAACGCAAATTCCGTATTCCATGAGAAGGTAGAAATCCCTGGTTCCAAGATTAAGAAGGCTATTGCTGAGGTACTCAAGGAAGAGGGTTTCATCAAGGACTACACCTTCACTGAGGATGGCAAGCAGGGTGTAATCACTGTTTCCCTGAAGTATGGCCCTAATCGTGAGAAGGTAATTACTGGTATTAAGCGTATTTCCAAGCCAGGCCTGCGTCAGTACGCAAAGGCAGCTGAGCTCCCTCGTGTTCTCGGCGGTTTGGGTATCGCCATCATTTCCACTTCCAAGGGAATTATGAGCGATAAGGATGCTCGCAAGGCCGGTCTCGGCGGCGAGGTTGTAGCTTATATCTGGTAATTATTTAGAAGTTAGGAGGTGTACTAATGTCAAGAATTGGTAGAGCACCTATCACTATCCCTGCCGGCGTTACCGTTAAGGTAGAGGATGGCAACAAGGTGACTGTAAAGGGTCCTAAGGGTGAATTGGTACGCAACATTCATCCGGACATGAAGATTAACGTTGAGGAGAATACTCTCACTGTAGAGCGTCCTTCTGATAATAAGGATCACAGGTCCTTGCACGGCCTGAGCCGTACTCTCATCAACAACATGGTTGTTGGCGTAAGCGAGGGTTATGCAAAGACTCTGGAGATTAACGGTGTTGGTTACAGAGCTGCTGTAAAGGGCAAGAACCTTGAGCTGGCTTTGGGCTTCTCCCATCCTGTAGTTGTTGAGCCGCCAGAGGGCATCAAGTTTGAGTGCCCGGCTGCTACCAAGATTGTAGTAAGCGGTATCGACAAGGAGGTTGTTGGTGCAATTTCCGCAAAAATCCGTGATTACAGAAGACCTGAACCATATAAGGGCAAGGGTATTAAGTATGAAGGTGAGTTTGTTCGTCGCAAGGTTGGTAAGGCCGGCGCCAAGGGCAAGAAATAATTAGCAGAAAGGAGTAACCGACAGTGTTTGTTAAGGAAGATAAGAATAAGGCTCGTCAGAAGCGTCACCTGCGTGTACGCAATCACATTTCCGGCACTGCTGAGAGACCACGTCTTAACGTATTCCGTAGCTTGAGCAACATCTACGCACAGGTTATTGATGATGTTAACGGTGTTACTCTCGTATCTGCCAGCACAAAGGATAAGGATTTCCAGAACTACGGCGGCAATGTAGAGGCTGCAAAGGCAATCGGCGAGGCTATTGCCAAGCGCGCTCAGGAAAAGGGCATTACCGAGGTAGTATTCGACCGTGGTGGTTATGTATATCATGGCCGTGTTGCAGCACTTGCTGAGGCAGCTCGTGAAGCAGGCCTGAAATTCTAAAATTTGTAAAGGAGGTACATTAATGGCTAGAATTGACAACGAGACTCCTGAGTTCCAGGAAAAAGTTGTATATATTAACCGAGTTGCAAAGGTTGTTAAGGGCGGCCGTCGCTTCTCCTTCAGCGCATTGGTAGTTGTTGGTAACGAGAAGGGACAGGTTGGTGCAGGCCTGGGCAAGGCAGCAGAGGTACCTGAGGCAATTCGCAAGGGCGTCGAGGATGCCAAGAAGAATTTGATTGATGTTTCCCTGAAGGATACCACTATTCCTCATGAGATGATTGGTATCTTCGGTGCAGGCCGTGTGCTCATGAAGCCGGCAGCAAAAGGTACCGGTGTTATCGCCGGTGGCCCAGCCCGTGCGGTTCTTGAGCTTGCAGGTATTAAGGATATCCTGACCAAGTCTCTGGGTTCCTCCAATCCTAACAACATGGTTCGCGCAACTTTGAAGGGTCTTGAGCAGCTGAAGCAGGCTGAGAAGGTTGCTGAGCTCCGCGGCAAGACTGTACAGGAACTTTTGGGTTAAGGAGGATTTGATAATGGCAAAGTTGAAGATTACTCTGACCAGAAGCCTGATTGGCAGACCTGAAACCCAGCGCAAGACCATTAAGGCATTGGGTTTAAAGAAGTTGAATTCCTCAGTTGAGCTTCCAGATAATGAGTCCGTTCGCGGCCAGCTCCACAAGGTAGAGCATCTCATTACTGTTGAAGAGCAGGCTTGAGTTCAGGGAGGTGCAATAGACAGATGAAATTGAATGAATTATCTCCAGCTCCTGGTTCCCGCAAGGCAGCATTCCGTGTTGGCCGTGGCCTGGGTTCCGGTAACGGCAAGACCTCCGGCAAGGGCCAGAAGGGCCAGAAGTCCCGTGCTGGCGGCGGTGTTCGCACCGGCTTTGAGGGTGGTCAGATGCCTTTGTATCGCAGACTGCCAAAGCGTGGCTTCAAGAATATCTTTGCTGATGTATATGCAGAGGTTAACGTTGAGACTTTGAACCGTTTTGAGGACGGCGCAACTGTTGATGCAGTAGCTTTGATTGAGGCTGGCGTACTGAAGAACGTGCGTGATGGCGTTCGTATCCTCGGCAATGGCGAGCTCACCAAGAAGCTGACCGTTGTTGCAAACGGCTTTACCAAATCTGCTCAGGAGAAGATTGAGGCAGCAGGCGGAAAAATTGAGGTGATCTGATTTGGTTTCAGCCCTCTCAAACATCGTTAAGATTCCGGAGCTGAGGTCAAAGATCATCTTTACTCTGGTCATGTTCGCCGTATTCAGAATGGGTACCCATATTCCTGTTCCTGGCGTTGACCCATCGGCTATCGAGCGGCTCTTTAACAGCGGAACTCTTTTCGGTTTGTTGGATTTGTTCTCCGGTGGTGCTCTGAGCAAGTTTTCCATTTTTGCTATGAGTATTACCCCTTATATTAACGCGTCCATCATCATTCAGCTGTTGAATGTAGTTATACCGACACTGGAACAGTGGTCAAAGGAAGGCGAAGAGGGGCACAAGAAAACCACCAAGGTCACTCGCTACTTTACGGTAGTGCTGGCGTTCCTGCAGGCTATGGGCATGTCCATAGGCTTGAAGGAAGCTGTTCTGAATCCGGGTCCTATGTCCACGCTGATTATAGCAATCACGCTGACAGCGGGCACGGTATTTCTCATGTGGGTTGGCGAGCAGATTACCGCCAACGGTGTGGGAAATGGTATTTCACTAATCATTTTTGCAGGTATCGTGGCTGCATTGCCAGCCAATATCGGTAAGATTTATCATTATTTGCAGGCAGGAACCATTTCATATATAAATGTGTTCTTCTTTGCAGCGATTGCGGTAGCTATGATTGTGCTGGTTATAGCAGTGCATACGGCGTTCCGCAGGGTTCCAATCGCTTATGCGAAAAGGGTTGTCGGCCAGAAGCAGTTTGGCGGGCAGTCCAGCTTCATCCCGCTGAAGGTAAACCATGCGGGAGTTATTCCAATAATCTTTGCGTCATCCGTGCTGATGTTTCCAGTAACTATTGCCCAGTTTATTGATATCCCCTGGGTAAAGACTTTTGCCGGGTATTTTGCGTGGGGTACACCGCTACATTCAACAGTGTACGCACTGCTGATTATCTTCTTCACGTATTTTTACACCGCGGTTACTGTAAAGATATCGGATATGGCAGAGAATCTGAAAAAATACGGCGGGTTTATCCCGGGCGTCCGTCCGGGTGAGCCTACTGCAGAATATTTAGATCATGTCATGACTCGTATCACCCTTGCAGGAGCATTCTTCCTTGCATTCATTGCTATATTGCCGACGATTATCGCCAGTGCAACCCACATGGACGGTATCAATTTCGGCGGCACGGCACTGCTGATTGTTGTGGGCGTAGGCCTTGACACCATGAAGCAGATTGAATCCATGGTAGTGATGCGACATTACGAAGGATTCATGAAGTAAGGAGGAAATACAATGCATATTCTGTTAATGGGACCTCCTGGTGCTGGTAAGGGTACTCAGGCAGCAAACATTGTCAAGAAGTTCGCGATCCCGCATATTTCCACTGGCGACATGTTCCGTGCCGCTATCAAGGAAGGGACCGAGCTGGGAAAAAAGGCGAAGGCATGTATTGATGCCGGCAACCTGGTTCCGGATGAGATTACCGTAGGCATCGTCAGGGAGCGTCTGGCTCAGGACGATTGCAAGAAGGGCTTCATCCTGGATGGCTTTCCTCGTACCGTTGAGCAGGCTGATGCCCTCAGCAAGATTCTTGCCGAGCTGGGCATTGACCTCAAGAGCGTAATCAATATTACTGTTCCATCTGCCGACCTGGTGGAGAGGGCAGTAGGGCGCAGGATCTGCAAGAGCTGCGGTGCTACTTATCACGTGAAGTTCAGCCCGTCCAAGGCTGAGGGCAAGTGCGATGAGTGCGGCGGCGAGCTTTACCAGCGGGCAGACGACACCGAGGAAACCATGAAGAATCGGTTGTCAGTATACGAGGCACAGACAAAGCCATTGATCGAGTATTACCAGAAGGCTGGTCTTTATGTAGAGATTGATGGTCGTCAGGCAATCGACAAGGTTTTTGCAGACGTTGTTGAAACCCTGAAGTAAAAGGAGTCATTATGTCTAAGCAAGATGTAATTGAAGTTGAAGGTAAGGTACTGGAGGCATTGCCTAATGCCATGTTCCAGGTAGAGTTGGAGAACGGCCATGTAGTTCTGGCCCATGTTTCCGGCAAGATTCGCATGAATTTCATCCGCATCCTGCCGGGTGACAAGGTAACCATTGAGCTGACGCCTTATGATCTGACTCGCGGCCGTATTACCTATCGTTTTAAATAGTCAAAACAAGGCTTTTGGCAGTAATATGAAAGGGGCATAACGCAATGAAAGTTAAACCGTCGGTTAAACCTATTTGTGAAAAGTGCAAGGTTATTAAGCGTAAGGGTCGCGTAATGGTTATTTGCGAAAACCCAAAACATAAGCAGAGACAAGGATAATTTTAGAAGGAGGTGCTTGATGTATGGCACGTATTGCCGGTGTAGATTTGCCACGTGATAAGAGAATTGAGATTGCATTAACATATATCTATGGTATTGGTCTTACTACTTCCCAGAAATTGCTGAAGGAGACCGGTATCAACCCTGATACCCGTACCCGTGATTTGACTGAGGACGAGGTTGTAAAACTGCGTGATATCATTGACAAGAATGTTATCGTAGAAGGTGACCTTCGTCGTGAGCAGTCCCTGAATATAAAGCGACTCGTTGAGATCGGCTGCTATCGCGGTCGCCGTCATCGCATGGGTCTGCCAGTTCGCGGACAGAATACTAAGAACAACGCACGCACCCGCAAGGGCCCTAAGAAGGCTGTTGCTGGTAAGAAAAAATAAGGGAGGGCTAAAGAGTGGCAGTTAAGAAGTCTGTACGTCCTAAGAAGAAGGACCGCAAAAATATTGAATTTGGTGTTGCTCATATCAGCTCCACCTTTAATAACACTATCGTTACCCTGACTGATAAGAATGGTAATGCACTTTCCTGGGCAAGCGCTGGCGGCCTCGGTTTCCGTGGCTCCAGAAAGAGCACTCCGTTTGCAGCTCAGATGGCAGCAGAGGTTGCTGCAAAGGCTGCTATGGAGCATGGCTTGAAGCAGGTTGATGTCTATGTAAAGGGTCCTGGTGCCGGCCGTGAGGCAGCTATCCGTTCCCTGCAGGCTACCGGCCTCGAGGTTAGCATGATTAAGGATGTTACCCCGATTCCTCATAATGGATGCCGTCCGCCGAAGCGTAGAAGAGTTTAATAGGAGGTGCAGAATAAATGGCAATTGATAGAGTACCAGCACTGAAAAGATGCCGTTCTCTCGGCATTGAGCCAGGCGTTGTAGGTCTTGGCAAGAGTTCCAAGCGTCAGCCTCGCCGCACCCGTGGCAAGGTCAGCGAGTATGGCACTCAGTTGAAGGAAAAGCAGAAGGCAAAGTTCATTTATGGTGTACTTGAGAAGCAGTTCCGTGCTTACTACACCAGGGCGAAGAAGATGCCGGGCATCACTGGTGAGAACCTCATCAGCCTTCTGGAGAGAAGACTTGACAATGTAGTATTCCGTCTGGGTCTGGCTGCAACCCGCAAGCAGGCTCGTCAGGTTGTTCGTCATGGTCATATTACTGTAAATGGCAAGCGTTGTGACATTCCATCTGCACTTGTTGATGTAAATGATGTTGTTGCAGTAGCTGAGAAGGCTCGCGGTAATGCGTTCTTCAAGGCTTTGGCTGAGTCCAACAATGCACTCAGCACTCCTGCCTGGATTACTGTTGGGGCTGATAGCTTCACCGGTACTGTAAACCGTTTCCCTGCCAGCGAGGACTTCGATGTTCCTGTTGACAGCCAGGCTATTGTCGAGTTGTACTCCAAATAATAATTTCTGTGTATTTTTTGCATTCGTTATCGGATATGTACATAGATGCATTGAGTTATTGAGGAGGGCAATTCCACATGATCGAAATCGCAACACCTAAGATTGAGATACAGGAAAATAATGAGGATCTTTGCTATGGTAAGTTCGTCTGCGAGCCTATGACTCGCGGCTACGGCATCACCATTGGAAACAGCATGCGCCGCATACTGTTATCCTCTATTCAAGGTGCAGCCATTACCTCGGTGAAAATCGAGGGCGTGCTGCATGAGTTCTCCACAGTTCCTGGAGTTCGGGATGATGTTACCAACATCGTCCTGCACTTGAAGGAGCTCTGCCTCAAGATGCACAGCGATGAGCCAAAGGTCATCCGCATTGATGTCAAGGGTGAGAAGGAAGTGACGGCAGCGGATATCATCCATGATGCCGATATTGAGATTCTCAATCCTGACCTGCATATTGCAACGGTCAATGAGGCAGGTTCCCTGAAGATAGATATGGTCGTGGAGCATGGCCTTGGCTATGTTCCGGCTGAAAAGAAAAAGACACAGGACCACACCATCGGTGTAATCCTTGTGGATTCTATCTTCTCGCCGATTCGTCGAGTAAATTACAAGGTTGAGGATATCCGTGTTGGCGATGCTGTTGACTACGACAAGCTGACTCTGGAGGTATGGACCGATGGTTCCATCCAGCCGGAGACGGCTGTCAGCAAGGCCGCAGCTATCCTGATCAGCCGCCTGAAGCTGTTCCAGAACCTGACTGTACTGCCTGAGATAGAGGCGGTGCCTGAGGTGGAGGCAGAGGAAAGCGGCGAGTCTGCTGCCAGCAACCCGGAGCTGGATTCTATTCTGGCCACCAAGGTAGAGGATATGGATCTGACTGTCCGTTCCTTTAATTGCTTGATGCGGGCAGATATTAAGACTGTTGGTGACCTGGTAAGCAAGACTGAGGAGGAGATTATGAAGGTTCGTAATCTCGGCCGCAAGTCTTTGGATGAGGTTAAGGACAAGCTTAAATCCATGGGATTATCCTTAAAGGAAAGTGATGCTTCCAAGCTGGGTGACTACCTTGCGGACGATTCGGAAGCTTGATTTACATTATTTTTTGATACAAGGAAAGAGGGAAATAAATGGCTTATAGAAAGTTAGGTCGTGATTCTAGCGCCCGTAAGGCACTGTTCAAGAGCATTCTGACTTCCTTCTTCAAGCATGAGCGCATTGAGACCACCGAGGCTAAGGCTAAGGAGATCAGCGGCCTTGCAGAGCAGTTGATCACTCTCGCAAAGCGCGGTGATCTGGCAGCTCGCCGTCAGGCTATTGCTCAGCTTGCTGATGAGGATGTTGTTAGAAAGCTGTTTTCTGAGATTGTTGAGTACGACTCCGTAAAGAACCGTCAGGGTGGCTACACCCGTATCATGAAGCTGGGTGTTCGTCGTGGTGACGCAGCTCCAATGGTTATTCTTGAGTTGGTGAAATAATCATAGTATAATAAGGCTGTTGCTTCTGTTTGAGGCAATAGCCTTTTTCTTTTGCTGGCTTTTGGAGAAGCAGAATGGGAAATGATAGTGCAATATAGTCAACCGATATTCATAATATAGTTGACTGTACTGTGGGGCAGAAGTAAAATAGAAGCAGATTGAGTTTTAGTGTGTACAAGGAGCAGATCATGGCTTTTATAGAATGCAGGGGCTTATACCACGATTATAATGCCGGGATGGAAAATGAATACAGGGCGCTGGACAATGTCAGCCTGAGGGTGGAAAAAGGGGAATTCGTGACGATTTTGGGCACCAATGGCTCCGGCAAATCCACTTTGGCAAAGCATTTTAATGCCCTGCTGCAGCCCACCCAGGGCAAATGCCTGGTGGATGGCATTGATACCTCTGACGAGGCAAGGCTGTGGGATATCAGGAGCAGGGTGGGGATGGTATTCCAGAATCCAGATAATCAGATTATTGCCGCCATCGTGGAGGATGATATCGGCTTCGGGCCGGAGAATATCGGCATGGAGCCCCACGAAATCAGGCGGCGTGTGACAGCTGCCCTAAAGGCGGTAAATATGGAGGAATTTCGCCATTTTGCCCCCCATCTTCTGTCTGGTGGTCAGAAGCAGCGGGTTGCCATTGCAGGTGCCCTGGCCATGAATACGGAGTGCCTGGTGCTGGACGAGCCTACCGCCATGCTGGACCCTGCAGGCAGGCGCGAGGTGATTGACACGGTGTGCCGCCTGAACCGGGAGCAGGGGATTACAGTAGTTAATATTACTCACTTTATGGAGGAAGCTGCCCTGTCGGACAGGATTATCGTCATGAACAAGGGGCGCATCATGAAGGAGGGCAGTCCGGAGGAAATCTTTCAGGATATTGGCGGCATGAGGCAGCTGGGGCTGGATGTGCCGGTGGCAACGGAGCTGGCCTACAGGCTGTCCCGGAAGGGCTTGCAGCTGGACAGGGCGATTATTAATCAGGAGGCATTGGTAGAAGCATTATGTCGATTGAAGTAAGGAATATATCATATATATACATGCCAAAGTCCCCCTATGAGCGTTTGGCACTGGATGATGTGACCATCACCATCCCGGAGGGGAAAATCACGGCTATCGCCGGTCATACGGGCTCAGGCAAGTCAACACTCATCCAGCATCTGAACGGGCTTATCAGCCCAAGCCAGGGCTGCGTGCTGGTGGACGGAGTGGATATTGCAGCCAAGGGGCAGGCAGCCAGGCAGGCGCGCCGCTCCGTGGGCATGGTGTTTCAGTACCCGGAGCACCAGCTTTTTGAGGAAACGGTGGAGCAGGATATTGCCTTTGGCCCGAAGAATTATGGCCTGACGCCGGAGGAGGTCAAGGAGCGGGTGCGTTTTGCCATGGATTTCGTGCAGCTGGATTATGAGGAATACAGCCAGCGTTCACCTTTTCAGCTCAGCGGCGGCCAGATGCGCAGGACGGCCATCGCCGGTGTGGTGGCGCTGCGGCCCAAGTACCTGGTGCTGGACGAGCCTACGGCAGGGCTGGACCCCAAGGGCAGGGAGGAGCTGATGCAGCGGATATTGAAGCTGCACCGGCAGGAAAAGAATACTATTGTGCTGGTGTCCCACAGTATGGATGATATTGCAAAGTTTGCAGATAATGTGGTTATTATGAACCGGGGCAGGGTGCTGATGGAAGGCACGCCCCGGGAGGTCTTTGTCCGGGAGGATTTTATCCGCCAGGCAGGGCTGGATGTGCCACAGATTACGAATATTGTCAAGGCATTGAAGGCCGGGGGAATGGATATCCCTTCTGACATCTATACTATGGATGAAGCTGTGGATGCCATCGTCAGGGCGATGAGAGGAAAAAACAGGGCAGGAGGTGCGGAGAAATGTTGACGGATATTACCCTGGGGCAGTATTTTCCAGGCAATTCCCTGCTGCACCGCATGGATGCCAGGGTGAAGATAGTATTGCTGTTTTTTTACATAGTAGGGATTTTTTTATTTGACAATAACTGGTGCTATCTGATGAACACCATGCTTGCATTGGTTTTGGTGGGGGTGTCAAGGATTTCCCCCCGGGTGGTGCTGAAGGCCATCAAGCCCCTGTGGTGGATTTTGCTGCTGACCTTTATTATCCAGCTGTTCAGCGTGCCGGGGGAGGTGCTCATGAAAATATGGATTTTTGACCTGACCTATGAAGGGCTGGAGAAGGGCTTCTTCATCAGCCTGCGGCTTATTCTGCTGATTGGCGTATCTTCCCTTTTGATGTTCACCACCTCGCCATTGATGCTGACGGATGCTCTGGAGGCACTTTTTAAGCCATTGAAAAAGGTGGGCTTCCCGGCTCATGAGCTGGCCATGATGATGACTATTGCACTCAGGTTTATCCCTACCCTGATGGAGGAGACGGACAAGATTATGAAGGCACAGAAATCCCGCGGCTCCGATATAGGTGAGGGGAACCTGATTGCCAAGGCAAAGAGCATGATACCGATTCTGGTGCCCCTGTTCATCTCGGCTTTCCGCAGGGCGGATGAGCTTGCCATGGCGATGGAGGCCAGGAGCTACCGGGGCGGCGAAGGGCGCACCCGCATGAAGGCCATGCGCATGCACAAAAGTGATGGCTGGGCCATAGGCAGCATGGCCGTGTATCTGGCGGCATGTGGTGCAGTGTACTGGCTGGTGTAATTGCTATAATTGTATTGGAGATGTGTGATGAAACCTGAACACAAGGAGATAATGAAGGCCCGCAGGCGCAATATCAGGCTGACGGTGTCCTATGACGGCACGGCGTACAACGGCTTCCAGCGGCAGAATCCGCCCCAGGTGGCGGTGCAGAACGTGCTGGAGGAAAAGCTTGCCGCAGTCTGCGGTGACAGCGTGGAGCTGGCGGCCTCGGGACGGACGGATTCCGGCGTGCATGCCATGGGGCAGGTGGTGAATTTCTTCACGGATGGCACGATCCCCCTGGACAGGCTGCCACGGGCGGTAAACAGCATCCTGCCGCCGGATATTGTGGTGCTGGATGCGGCGGAGGCGGACAGGGATTTCAGTGCCCGGCACAGTGCCAAAAGCAAGATTTATATTTATCGGATTTTGCAGGGGTATATTCCGGATCCCTTTGAGCGGAATTACAGCTGGAATATCCACAAGGAGCTGGACACGGAGTCTATGAAGGAGTGCCTGCGCATGATAGAGGGCACCCATGATTTCAGTGCCTTCCGGGCTGCCGGGGGGCCGCCTGTGAGCCCGGTGCGGACTATCTATGAGGCATCACTAGAAAAAAAGGGGCGCATTGTGGAGCTGAAATTCTTTGCCAACGGCTTTCTTTACCACATGGTGCGCAATCTGGTGGGCACCTTGGTCAATGTGGGCATGGGGCGCACCAGCGTCCAGCGTTTCGGGGAAATCATGGCATCCCTGGACAGAAATCAGGCAGGTGCCACGGCACCTGCCCAGGGCTTGTATCTGTATAAGGTTAATTATTAGATGGGGTAAATGGACATGGTACATATTTTTTTGACAAGCAGCCCCACCGGGCCTCTTGATGGCAGTCGCAGGGTTGACGGCATCGATAAGTGGAATGGCTTTGGGGACAGGCTGCATGAGGTGTGGCAGGCGGATTCACGCTGCCTGATGATTGCCGCGGCGCCGGATAATGCTGCCCTGATGGATGAGATGACAGGATTTTTCTGGCATACCTGGCTGCGGGAGGGCTTTAGTATGCAGTGCATGGACAAGCTGGATTACCGTTACCATGGCAGCGGCTGGGACAGCGTGCATGGGCATATCAGCCGTGGGGATTTGCATAGCTATGATGTGTTGTTTCTGGCTGGCGGCCATGTGCCAACCCAGAGGCATTTTTTTGAGGCAATCGGGCTGCGTGAAAAACTGCAGGGCTTTCAGGGGATAATTATCGGCATCAGTGCAGGCTCCATGAACAGTGCTGACATGGTTTACATTCAGTCTGAGGAACCGGGGGAGGCAGTGGACAGAGGCTTTCGCCGCTGGGGCAGGGGGCTGGGGCTGACAAAGCGGAATATCCTGCCTCACTATCAGATGGTAAAGGATAATTATCTGGATGGCATGAGGCTGTATGAGGATATTACAATGCCTGACAGCTATGGGCATGAGTTTGTGGTGTTGTGCGATGGCAGCTATTTGCGGTTTGAAGCTGAATGGGCTGGGGCACCGCCAATTAGTGAAACCGTTTATGGTGAGGCATATATTATTCGGGAAGGAACTGTTAGTGAGCTGTGCAGGCATGAAAAGATGTGTGCCTTGTTAAGCTGATTTCACAAAATTGATTGATTTATTAAATAAAATAGCCATCCAGGCAAAATGTCTGGATGGCTATTTGCTTACAATACGGCAGCTTTTTTTCCTATGTTCATAACCTGTTCAGCTGTCATCTTGGCAATACGGGCAACGGTATCAATATTCATACCATCACGCAGCATATCGGTTAAAATTTCATAGCGTCCTTCCGTACGTCCTTCAACACGTCCCTCAGCACGTCCTTCAGCTCTATTTCGTTCAATAACTTCGCACATTTCGTTCATCCTTATATATTGTCACAACAAAGCCAATTTTCTGAAATTGGCTTCGGTCATATCAGCCGCATCTGCAGCTTCTTTTAAGGTCAGTTTATTCAGTTTTACTAGCTTTGTCAGTAGAGATAACTGCCCCTCTACACGTCCTTCAGCACGTCCTTCAGCACGTCCTTCAGCACGTGCTTCAGCTCTATTTCGTTCAATAACTTCGCACATCTCGTTCACCCCTTCTTCAGTAGTTTTGAATATACGTTTTCGCTCAGATATAGCAGGAAACTTGTCATCATAATATGAGTCTTCTACAAAAACTTTCATCAGCTTGGCGATGTCGGAGTTATCATCGATTTCGGCATTTATGTATATTTCCTGGGTGCCATTGTATACTTTGTCACCTGTTTCTTTGATGATGCGCTCTACATGATATACAGCTTTGCCACGTTTGAAAACATCAAATTTAGAAATAAAGACAGAAATCACATCAGGTATATCGCGGAATTTTGTTCCCGGATCGGCAATATTGGAAGTAAGCAGTGATGAATTATAACGTACCCTTCTCTGGTGGTCATCATCATCAGCTTTTTGCACTTCTATATGTACAATTTTTCCCGAAGACAGGCGGCATTTCAAATCAAGGATGCAGGAACGCCCCTGTAGATTTTTGACAATGCTCTGGGGCACGTTCTCCAGAACGATTAGTTGCTTATCTCTGAGGAAAATCCTCAGCATTTCCTGGCAAACTTTCAGGCTTTCAGCCATCTTGACAAAAAGTGCATCATCTATGGGATTGAGGCTCATAGCATCAGCACGTATCTTTGCGTTGTAGCTCATGGCACCACCTCCAAATCTAGCTATATTATATCATAAAAACATTTGTATGAAAAGAGCGTTTTGAGGCTAATATAATACATAGAGTTTGTTAATGAAAAGTATGGTTGATTGTTTATTGCTTCATGTATATACTATATGCAGGAGGAGGGAATAGGATGGGGATTGTTATTGAAACTTTTGGAAAATGTAATGCTAGCTGCCTATCAAAAGCGATTATGTTTCAAGCAGGCAGTTCACCTGATGATAAGGTATCAATAAATGTGGAACATGAATGTATTACAGTGAAAAAAATCCCTGCTTCCAAAGCTGACCGATTCATGGAGTTGTTTGGTGATTATCAGGGTGAATGGAAAGGTAATGAGATAGATACTGGTTATGCTGTTGGGAAAGAGGTGTTGTAATGCAGGTAATGAATGCAACTAAATTTAGGGAAAATCTGTTTAGTATTATTGAAAATGTAGGAAAATATAATGAACCATTATGTATAACTGGAAAAAATAGTGAGGCTGTCTTGCTTAGTTTAGAGGATTATAACAATTTAATTGCGACGATGGAAATCAACAGTAATCCAGCTTTGAAACGTAAAATAGAAGAAGGTTTGAATACACCGTTAAAAGAATGTTTGTCTGCATGTTCTTGGTAAAAATTTTTTACAAAATATAGCTAATGTGTTATTATAAAGGTGGACTTTTCCTAATGCTATGCGTTAGGAAAAGTCCACAAGCAACTTGGTCAAGTTATCCACAAGCAACTTGGTCAAGTTATCCACAAGCAACTTGGTCAAGTTATCCACAGGTAACTTGACTTTTTTGTTGCAATTTTTTAGGTGGGATGCCAAGTATTATTTGACTACGTTAGGTGATTTTATGTGGTGTCCAACCTGTGAGATAAAAACAAATGAGCCGGTATGTACTGTCTGTCAGCAAAAAACTGTTGAAGATATTGAAATACCCATTGAGGTGTACTGGTGCAATGAGTGCAGTACACCTGTGATTATGAGCCGAGATGATGTTAAGTCATGTTTGATAAATAACAAGCCTGTAGTTTGCCCTGTGTGCAGCTGCAATATGGCATATTTGGCAACAGATATAAAGCCGGTCTTTCCAGAGGAACGCCTTTTATTGGAGTTGTTGGAGAACAGGGAAATATTTTCCTTGCAAAAGGCAAATGTTTGGGCACATGAAAATAAGTACTACATAGATGGAAAAAAACATATCGTATCCTTGAAAAAATTTGAGGATGCAGATATTTCTTACTTGCAGCAGGGCATTGAAGCTAACAAACTCAAGGTTTCATATGATGAGTTTAATGTTCAAATAGATAGATTTATTAAATACAATAGAAAAAGATTTAATAATATAAAATATGAAGCCCATGAATTTATCAAAAGGGAAGCAGGTAAATATCAGGAAGATAATATAGTTTTATCATTTTCCGGGGGCAAGGATTCCACTGTAGTAGCGGATTTAGTAATCAAGGCTTTGGGAAATCCATATTTGGTTCATATTTTTGGCGATACAACGCTGGAGTTTCCTATGACAATGGAGTATGCCAAGAGATATAAGGCTTCTCATGCTTTGGCAGATTTTTTGACGGCAAAAAACAGGGAGCAAATTTTCTTGGATGTGTGCAAGGATATAGGGCCCCCTGCCCGGATGATGAGGTGGTGCTGTTCCATGTTCAAGACCGGTCCTATTACCAGAGTAATTTATGAAAATTACCGCAATGAGCAGATACTGACATTTTATGGTATCAGAAAACACGAGTCTGTTAGCAGGAGCAAATACAATCGGGTGGAAAAAGGCTCTGAATCTGTAAAAATTCAGCAGCAGACTGTGGCCGCACCTATTTTTTATTGGACGGATATAGATGTGTGGCTGTACATATTTAGTGAAAAAATTGACTTTAATGATGCATATAGGCTTGGTTATGACAGGGTAGGCTGCTGGTGCTGCCCGAATAATAATAGCAGGGCGCAGTTTTTATCCAAAATTTACATGCCAGAGCAGGCAAAAGTATGGCAGGATTTTCTAATAGATTTTGCAAAAAAAATCGGCAAGCCAGATGCAGAGGAATATGTTAATTCAGGCAAGTGGAAGGCAAGGCAGGGGGGGAATGGACTGGCATCTGCCAGTGATGTAAAAATCCAGTTTACAAACTGTACCAGCGAGGAACATGCCAAGATATATAAGCTGACCAAGCCGTACAGTGATGAGCTCATCAATATGTTTGTGCCCTTTGGGCGTGTTGCCCCTGAGCTTGGCAATAAATTGCTGCATGAGGTAATTGTTTTGGATATAAAGACAAATGTGCCGATTTTGTCTATTCAGCCTTTTAGCCAGGATGGCTATAATTATGCAGTTAAAATCAAAACCATGAATGTAAAAAAGCACGCAGATTTGCAGCGTATGGCAGGTTATCAAGTGAGGAAATACAATGCCTGCCGTCAATGCCTGAAATGTGAATCTTTATGCCGTTCGGGAGCAATTTCTATTATAGGAGATGAATATCACATCAATGCAGAGAAATGCGTGCATTGCAAAGTTTGTGTCAATCAAAAATATCTGGCAGGTGGCTGCATGATGGATAAGTATTTGCGTACAAAGTAGCAATAATCGCAATCACAATAACGTTAATGATAATTGGAAGGGTGTCAGAGGATGAAGTTCAGAGGTCACGAAACATTTTTTATTAGAAAAGGCTGGCTGGGAAAAGGTCTGAAAAATGTTGCTGATAAGGCGGATGTTTTTGTGACCAAAGAAGTTAATCCCATGGATATTCTTGGTATCGGTTCCAATATGGTGAAGTCGCTTCGATATTGGATGCAGGCGGCAGGTCTTGCCACGGAACCCAGGTCTGGCAAACGAGTGCAAACGTTGACAGACTTAGGGAGAATTATTTATCAGCAGGATCCGTATTTGGAAGAACTGGGGACTTTGTTGCTATTGCAGTATGAGCTGGCAACTAATATTGAATTGGCAACTTCCTGGTATTTCTTTTTTCAGGAATTTAATATGCAGGAATTTACCAAGGATGATTTTGTGAGGGCATTAGGTAATTATTTGGCTTTAAACGCACCGGAGGCAGCTCCCTCCGACCGTTCTATAACAGATGATTTTAATTGCATAGCAAGTACCTATATACCTCGTAATAAATCGAATCCTGGAAAAATTTCGCCGGAGAATAATATAGACTGTCCATTGGGGGAATTGGGGCTCATTGATATAGCAAATAAGGAAAAGAAAGTTTATAAAAAATCTATTCCAGCTGCTAAGATATTTCATCCCTTTATTGTTCAGGCAATGATATTGAGAGGTATGGCTCAGCAAAAAAATGTATCTGACAAATCACAGCAATTAGAAATAGAGATTAATAGCTTGCTGCATGGTAAGAACAGCATAGGCAAAGTATTCAATCTGGACACTATTACATTGTTGGATGTTCTGCGTAATGCAGAGCATAGAAAGGTATTGAAAATAATTCGTACCGCTGGCCTGGATGTAGTTCAATTAGATGCCTGCTGTCCAGCAATAGAATGTGTAAGGAAATATTATCAGGATTTAAATTATTTAGATAGGGAGGAAGCATAGTGAAAGATATGCTAACAATTGCTTCCGGATTTCAATATTCCGTAAATATAGCTTTTGATTTATACAATGATGAAAAATTAGAAAATTATATACCGACTAAAAATGCTTTGGGCTTTATAGCGGAAATTATGGCTTCCACTGATATGTCAGCAAAGGATAGGGCACGGGTGCTGGTGGGGGCCTATGGCAGGGGAAAATCTCATATAGTGCTGAACATAGTTTCTTTGCTCATGCAGAGGGATAAGCATTTATTTCAAAATATATGGCAGGCAGATAATGAGCATAAGCTTAGTGCCATCGTTAATCGTTATTATGAAAATTGCAATAAGTTATTGCCGGTTATTATTTCAGGAAGCAATACCAGCCTGACACAGGCATTTATTATTTCCCTGCAAAGAGCATTGCAGGATAATCAGCTGCTGGATGTGATGCCGGAGACTAATTATCAGGCGGCGGCAAAGTGTATCGAGCGATGGGAGCATGAATATCCTGATGTATATGGGAGATTGGCAGAGGCTGTTGACATGCCGGTAACAGAGTTTACAGCTGCCCTGCAAAATTATGATATTGGTGCGTACAAGCAATTTGAACAAATTTACCCGGCTTTGACTGCTGGCAGCATGTTCAATCCTTTCCTGGGATTTGATGTAGTTGAATTATATGAAAGCGTAGCAAAAGCAATTGCTGCTAAGGGATATGGCGGAATTTTTGTCGTATATGACGAATTCAGCAAGTACCTTGAGGCAAATATCAAGGAAGCCACTGTCAGCGATACGAAAATGTTGCAGGATTTTGCCGAAAAATGCAATCGCAGTGGTGAGCTGCAAATGCATCTGCTGCTTATCTGCCATAAGGAAATTGCCAATTATATCAATAAGCTGCCAAAAGAAAAAACTGATGGCTGGCGTGGCGTATCGGAACGCTTCAAGCACATACAGCTAACCAATAATTTTGCTCAGACATATGAAGTTGTCAGCAAGGTTATAAAAAAAGACACGGTACAATGGGAGAGATTTCTGCTTAATCATAGAGGCTTATTTCAAGGCTGGCAGGATAAATATGGTAAAAGCAGAATGTTTTCTGATGTAAATGACACAGAATTATGTCATGTCTTTGAGCACTGTTATCCGTTGCATCCTGTGTCCCTGTTCCTGCTTCCACGTCTATCTGAAAAGATAGCACAGAATGAACGTACTTTGTTTACCTTCTTATCAGCAGAAGGCAGATTTACTATGTCTGCTTTTATTGCGCAACAGCCAGCTGATGAGGAGGCTTTTATTTTGCCTGATTTAATCTATGACTACTTTCAGCCTCTTATGCAGAAGGAATTTTATACAGGCGATATTCATCAGCAGTATGTATTGGTATCAGCTGCTGTGCAGGATTTGTCTGATGATTCAGTAGAAACAAAACTGATAAAGACGATTGCCTTGATTTATATGGTGGGTGAGTTTGAAAAGCTGTCACCTAAAGCGGATGTACTGCTGGATATTTATGGCAACTTGTATGGTTATGATGTGGTAGAAAAAGCACTGCTGAATTTAGAAAAAAATAATTTAATGGTTCGGCTCAGGCGCAATAATGGCTTTTTGCGTTTAAAGGAATCTTCCGGGGTTGATGTATGGCAGAAAATTCATGATGGAGTTGCAGCAGCAGGGCAGCGGTATTCTGTAAAAGAAATACTTAATAGCATGAATTTTGAGAGATATGTATATCCATCACGTTACAATGATGAAAAGGAAATGACGCGTTATTTTCAGTTTGAATTTATTGATGGTGATGAGATTGCTGATAATAATGGTCTGCCTGCCAAAAGTGGAAGGATTCATGCGGATGGTATTATTTATGGAGTTTTGCCACGGGACGAAGAACAATTAGCGAAAATAAGAAGTATTTTACCAAGTGCAGAAGATGAAAAAATCATTTTTGTACTACCGAAAGAATATAGCGATATATCTCGCAGTGTAAGGGAACTGGAAGCAGTTGCACAGCTTCGGGCAGAGGCTGCAAATGACAAGGTTTTGTGCAACGAGTATGGGATTATTTATGATGACCTGTATGAAGTAGCGGATGATTATATCAAGGGTTTTGTCAGGCCAGAAGCTGGAACGGCAGATTATTTTTATCAGGGTGTGAAGAAGCAGTTTTTCAGGAAGTCACAGTTATCGGAATTTTTATCACAGATAATGGATAAAATATATGCAGATACGCCTGTGATTAACAATGAAGTAGTGAATAAAGACGAGATCACAAGCGTGGCTATTACTAGCCGCAGCAAAGTAATTGCGGGCTTGCTACGCTCCGAATTGGAATATGACCTGGGACTCAAGGGGAGTGGCCAGGATATGGCCATTATGCGCAGCACGCTGCTGAGAACCGGGGTGTTGCAGCAGGATGTCGTGCAGTCAGTCTGCCTGAATCTGTCTCCGTCAACCAATACTGCTTTGGCAACTGTGTTGCAGAGAATTAAAAATATACTTTGGGATGAGCTGGGCAGTGAAAAAATGTGCATGGCAAAGGTGTATGACTATCTGATAAATCCTGCATATCACGTTGGCATGAGGCGAGGTATTATACCGATTTATCTGGCTGCAGTGCTGCATGGCATAAAAAAGGGGTTAGTGTTTTCCAACAGCTTTGGCGAGGTTTCCTTAGATGCAGAGCTTTTGCATCAAATAAATATAGCCCCGGAGAATTTCTTTGTAGAAAAAATAAATTGGAATGAAGCAAAAGAAAAGTATTTGTATCATTTGGAAAAGCTATTTGCTGATTATGTGGAATATGATGCACAAGATGCAGGCGCTGCGAATTATAATCAGGTTTATATGGCTATGGAACGCTGGTATCGGGCTTTGCCACGTTACAGCAAGGAAATTACCTGCTATTTGAATGGCAGGCCTCTTGAACGGGAAATGAAGAAATTTATAAATATTTTCCGCAATAGGCGAAATAGTGCGAGAGAGGCATTGTTTATTGCTATGCCTGCTATTTGGAATATTAGCGAGGATTATGCACAGCTTTCACACAATATAATGTATACCAAAAAAATGTATGATGAAGCCAGTATGGTATTGCTGCAATATCTGGGGAATTTTTTACGCAGGAATTTTCTAGCAGGAGCAAATCCACGGGCAACAACTGTTTCTGTACTAAAAAATTGGCTGGATGGTTTGCCTGCCGGGATTATGCAGGAGGCATTTGCTGATAATACAGATAGATTTTTGCAGATTATTCAGGAAGCTTCGGCAGATGAACAGGAGTTAATACAAAAAATGTCTTCCCTGCTTGTTGGCCTGCGTGTGGATGATTGGTCTTTTGATGAGGTTGAAACCTTTAAAGCAAAGGTGATGAAGCATAAGGAGACGGCAGAAAATTATCATGCTGATATTGTGCCAGATGCAGGAGGTCAGGCAGAGTTTATTGCTGATGTCAATGCCAGGGAAGGATATGAAATAAAGATATGTGATGAGCAGGGAAATTGTTCTATTAAGCGATTTGACAGAGTGGCTTATGCTCCGAGAGGAAAAAGGGTATTAAATACGCTGAATGCCCGCTTGGAGGAAGCCGGGCAGGGGCTGACAATGGCAGAAAAGCGGCAGATTGTCATGGAGCTGCTGTCAGGCTTGATTTAAGAAAAATTGTTAGGTGGTATTAACATGGCATATTTTGATAATGCTGCAACGACATATCCAAAACCTGATGCAGTGTATCAGCAGATGGATAATGTTTATCGCAGTATTGGTGGCAGTGCAGGCAGGGGAGAGCATAGCGGCAGCAAGGCTATCGGCAGGTTGACAGGGGAACTCAGGGAAGCAATAAAATTGTTATTGCATTGCCCGGCTAAGCAGGTGATGTTTACACCTACCGGGACGCTGGCACTGAATATGATCTTGCAGGGGTTATTGCAGTCTGGCATAAAAAATGTTTATATAACTCCTTTTGAGCATAATGCGGTTACCAGGATATTGCATCATTATGAGCAAAAGACAGGTATCATTGTCAGGCAGCTGGCGGTGAAGAAGCATAATTTTATTTATGATTTGCAGTCCATAAAAGCAGCCTTTAAGGAAAATAAGCCGGAGCTCGTTGTTGTCAGCCACGCCAGCAATGTTACAGGCTTGCTGGCACCTATAGAAGAAATATTTGCTATGTCTAAAGATTTTGGGGCATATACGGTAGCTGATATGTCCCAGACAGCAGGTCTGGTTGATATGCAAGTGGGTGAAATTTTTGATTTTGCTGTTTTTGCCGGACACAAGACACTCTATGGCCCTACGGGGATATCGGGATTTGTTATGAAGCCGGAACTAAAGCTGCCGTCTATTTTATTTGGCGGTACAGGCTATGATTCTGCCAATCAGGATATGCCGGATAGATTGCCGGAAAAATTTGAAATGGGGACAATGAATATTTCAGGGATGGCGGGCTTACATGCAGCATTAGCATGGCTGCAGGAGCAAGGCATCGAGCATATACGGGAACGGGAGCAATGTAACAGGCAGAGATTGTTGGAGCTATTGAGAAAATATTCCTTTATTCAGCTTATTGGGATAAGCAATGAGGCTGATTATGTGGGAGTTGTTTCCTGCCTGGTAAAGGGCATCAGCAGTGACAGCGCAGGGATGATTTTCAATGAGCGGGGAATTGCCGTGCGTACAGGTTTGCAGTGTGCTCCCTTGGCACACCAATTTCTGGGGACGTATCCAGCCGGTACGGTGAGGTTTAGCGTAAGTTACTTTACTTCGGATGAGGATTTTTGTGAGCTGGAAGATGCTTTGGATGATATAGAGGATAATTTGTAAAATATCTGGGTTCCTGGGGGAATGATGATGAGCTTGCAGGATATTGTTATAGAAGCTGAATACAGAACTTTGAGTGTTGATATGGCAAATGATTTTTATATTCCGCTTTTAAGAGAGGCGATTTTGTATAAGAGGGCAGTGGGATTTTTTTCTTCATCTGCACTTGCAGCTATTGCACCAGGATTATTTGAAATTTACAAAAATAAAGGAAAAATTCGTTTAGTAGCTTCACCAAACTTGTCTGATGATGATATTCAAGCTATTGAAGATGGATATAAGCAGCGTGATGAGGTTATTGCTGATGCGTTATACAGGGAATTAAAAGATTATGATGATTTCTGCAAGATGGAAAGCTTGAATTTATTGGCTAATCTTATAGCAGATGGGATTATGGATATAAAAATTGCTGTAAGTGTGGGAAATAAGGGGATAGGTATTTATCATGAAAAAGTAGGCATTATTGAGGATGTATATGGAAATAAGGTGGCATTTTCTGGCTCTATGAATGAAACTGGTATGGCATTGGAAGATAATTATGAGGCTATTGATGTATTTTGTTCATGGGAGGGCGCGGATGCAGGTCGAGTAGTAAGAAAAGATGAAGCTTTTGATAAAATTTGGGAAAATTTGGATAATACCGTGGAGGTAAAGGCTTTTCCTGAAGTGAATAAGTTTTTGATAGAGAAATATCGGCGAGGAAGCATAACTGATATGTATGTATGCGATGGTAGTGCGGTATATAAAGTGAAGCAAGGTTTTGGATTTATCAAGCCATTTAATATAAAATTGCATGACTATCAGCAGGAAGCTATTGAGGCATGGAAGATAAATAATTATTGTGGCATATTCGATATGGCAACTGGGACAGGGAAAACATATACGGCTTTAGGAGCTTTGGCTGAACTATGCTTGCATGTAAAAAGGCTTGCGGTAATAATTGTATGTCCATATCAGCACTTGGTTGAGCAATGGGTAGAAGATATTAATGCATTTGGTGTGAAGCCTATAATTGCTTACAGTGGTTCGCCATATAAAGCCTATAAGAAGGCTTTGAAGAATAGCGTATTTAATTTCCGGATGAAGTTTAAGGATTTCTTCTGTTTTATTACGACAAATGCTTCGTATATTACAGGTGATATACGCAAAGAAATAGAAAAGCTGGGTGAGGATGCAATTTTAGTGGTAGATGAAGCGCATAATTTTGGTGCTGAAAATCTGCAAAAAACATTGAGGCAAAATTTCCAGTATAGGGTAGCTTTATCAGCAACTTTGGAGCGGCATAATGATGAAGCTGGTACGAATATGCTTTTAAATTTTTTTGGCAAAAAGTGCATCGAATACAATCTAGAGCGTGCTATTAAAGAGAAAAAACTTACACCATATTATTATCATCCAGTAATTGTCTATCTTACGGAAGATGAGTTAGAGCTTTATCAGGTTTATACACTTGAAATTGCTAGGAATATTGTTCGAAAAGATGGAAAAGTCATTATTACAACCCGGGCTAAGCAGTTTATGTTGAAAAGAGCAAGGCTTATTGCAGGTGCTACAGGCAAAATAGAAGAATTAAAGCGCATGGCTGGGGAATTTAAAGATGAGTATAACATGTTGGTATATTGCGGTGCTACTAATGTTCAGACTGATGTAGATGAATCAGTTGTTTCAAAGGATGAGATACGTCAAATCGACTGCATTTCAAGGATGCTGAATTTTGATTTTGGTATGCGGACAGCTCAATTTACATCCAATGAGAACATGGAAGAACGGCGCAGCAGGATAGAAGATTTTCAAAACCATGATTTACAAGCATTGATAGCGATAAAATGTCTTGATGAGGGAGTTAATATACCATCTATTCAAAAAGCATTTATTTTAGCTAGTACGACCAATCCAAAGGAATATATTCAGAGAAGAGGGCGTGTGCTGAGATTATATCCAGGCAAGAAATTTGCAGAGATTTATGATTTTGTTACATTGCCGAGGGAATTGAGTGTAGTTGCAAATACTTCTTCTGAATTGGCAAAGGCAGAAAGGTCTTTGGTGCTAAAAGAAATGAGGCGGATGTATGAATTTGGAAGGTTAGCAATTAATTTTTATGACACTGATAATATTATTGTGGATTTAAGAGATGCTTACAATATTTATGAAGATTTGGGTGAGTATGATGAGGAGGAGATTTTGTAATGGGTAATTTTGAGTTAAAGGATGAACTTATAAAAGTCATAAAAAATAGAGCTATAGTTATGGAAATGATGAATCTTCAAATGGCTCAAGACAGGAGAACACAACCATCAGAAATGTTAAATAAGCAGATAAATATGATAAAGACAGAATTGGCAGGAGAG
Organism: Anaerovibrio slackiae; assembly: GCF_009695585.1. GTDB lineage: Bacteria > Bacillota > Negativicutes > Selenomonadales > Selenomonadaceae > Anaerovibrio > Anaerovibrio slackiae. The sequence goes on along the minus strand of NZ_VUNR01000004.1, from coordinate 6,127 downwards.
AAGGAGAAATTGTTATGATTATATATTCTATCGAGTTAGAGAATTTTCGTCAATTTCGTGGATGTCATCATTTGGATTTTTCTATTGATAATGATAAAAATGTTACAGTAGTAATGGGGGAAAATGGTTCAGGCAAAACTACCTTGGAACAGGCATTTACGTGGTGTCTTTATGGTAAGACCACGTTTAAAGATAAGCAACTACTAAATAGGGAAGTATGTAATACTATGCCAATTGGTACAACTGAACAAGTCAAAGTGGAAATGGTGGTGCATACAAATAATGCTGAGTTTTGTATTAGGAGAAGGCAGACCGTAACGAAAAAGAGTGCATCTAAACATGTATCAAGTTTAGATGATTTTAATGTAAAACGGAGAAATGCAAATGGCGATTGGGAAGATGTCGGCAAGAGGTTACAGGCAGATTCTATAGTAGCTGAAATGTTGCCTGAGAAGTTATCCGGCTTTTTCTTTTTTGATGGTGAACGTATTGATAAGATGAGTGAAGATTTATTACAGAAAAGAAAAAGTGATGATTTTAAGGAGGCTGTGAGGGCATTAGTAGGATTGAATACATTGCAGGCAGCGATGGATAGATTTGGTCCGGATAATAGAATGAAGACTGTGGCAGGGAAATTAAAATCGGAAATGGATGATGAGGGAGAAGGGAAAATTGCTGAATTATCAACAGAAATAAATAGTTTAGTTTTGAATATAGAAAATAATCAAAATGAGCAGCAAAAAATAGTGGAAATGTTGGACAACGTTAAGAAAATGCTGTTGGATAAAGAATTTGAATTAAAAAATATGCAGGATAGTATTAATAATGGAGTGCAGTATGCAAAATATCAACAGAAAATTGTAAATGAAGAAAAACAGCAGGTTGCAGATGAATCAGAGTGCCTAAAATATTTTTCAAAGCATATATTTAGAGTTTTATTGTTGCCATTGTATAAGATGGCATTAACAGAAATAAAAGATGCTGGCAAGATAGATATGGGGATACCTCATATTCATTCTAAAACAATAGAGTTTTTATTGAACAGAGGTAAGTGTATATGTGGCAGTGATTTACATCAAAATGTTGAATGTTTGAAGAATTTACAGGCGCTTATGTATACATTACCGCCTCATAGTCTTGGCAATATGATTGGTTCCTTTTTAAAAGATATAAAAAATAATAGTAGAAATACAGATGGTTCTGTAGAGCATTTTATGCAATTAGTTAAAAATGCTTTATGTCATGATGAGCGTATTGCTGAGTATCACAATGAAATAAAGTTGCTGGAAAGCAAACTTCCCAACCAAGAGCGAGTGGCCACTCTTAACAGGGCTAAAAAAGAACTGGAAACAGAACAGCGTAAGCTGCAAAATGAATTGGGGATATGCAAGGAAAATATAGGGCGATTTAAGCAGGAACAGGAGCGTTTGGAGCGTAAACGCAATAACATTATAAGCAGTAGCAAGCGTAATAAAATTAATAAGCTTTATTATGAGTACGCTATGGCGGTATATCAAGAGCTAAAAAGTGATTATGAAGCAAAAGAAATAGCTACTCGTGAAAATCTGGAACAGGTTATCAATGAGATATTTGCAAAAATTTATGATAATCAGATTGGTCTTACCATTAATGATGATTATTCTGTATCCACATATCTAATGGATAATTCTATTGGGGATGGTGATTTAGAAAAAAATACGGCTCAGAGTTATGCGGTAATTTTTGCTTTTATTGCTGGTATTATTAAAATGCACATAGAAGGAAAAAAAGCAGAGATTAAATCAGATGTGACAGATAATGCTGATGTTAAAGAAAATGATGGTTTACCATTAGTTATGGATGCTCCATTATCTGCATTTGATAAAGACAGGATTAAACGTATATGTGAGGAATTGCCGAAAATTGCCAAGCAGATAATTATCTTTATTAAAGATACTGATGGAGATATTGCGGAAGAACACATGACTAATATAATTGGTAAAAAATGGCTTATTAAGGCTGATAGCCAGACCAGTTCAAAAATTCTCGAAAGGAATTGATATTATGTTTGATAGTGATATTCTTTTTTACGGAAAACATGCAGATTATTTGAGGCAATTAGCTCCATCGAAGCAGTATAAGGAAAAAACGGAGCAGAGAAGGACATTTTTCAATAGTAACATAGAAGCGGTATTAGCGGCAGCAGCGATTGGTTTTATAAAAGGGAAAAAATCACAAATTGAACGTGATACAAGGATTGCTGATAATAGGATTTTTTATGAGGCAGTTTCAAGGCATAAAGAGGAATTAGAGCTGATATACAGATTGATTATGTTACTTGATGACAAGGGTAATTTACCTGCAAATACGCGCATTGATAAGGCATTTAGGTATGATGCTAATGATGAATTGCGTAAGCCTGGTGATGAGGTATTTTGGGCTTACGTGCGTGGTGGTATAGAGTATTTGTATGATGTTTTGTATAAGGAATCAGAGAATACGCAGGAAGATATTCAAAAGGCTGTAGAATTTGTTGAATCTTTCAGAGTTACCTATCTGGAAGATGGCATGATAAATGAGATATATGGGATGTGCAATAAGACTGGAATTTAAAATAGTAGTATTGGCATAATACAATCAAATGTGTGAGAGGTGGAGAAGATTATGGCCAATGAAAATGTTTCTGATTTAACAAATATCATAGATAGAATAAATAAAAATGAAATATTGCTGCCTGACTTTCAGCGTGCTTTTGTTTGGCGAGATGAAGAACGTCAGAAAAAACTGATAGCATCTGTATTATGTAAGATGCCGATAGGTAGCATTTTGTTACTACATGCAGATCCAAATGATTACGCAGCCAAAGTCATAGGTTGTAAAAATAAAATGGTTAATACGTCTAATATTTCAGATAAGGTTGACTTTTTATTAGATGGACAACAGCGCATAACAGTGCTATCTAATGTTTTTTCCAATGTAATTCATGAAAATTGTCCAAAGGTTAGTGAATTAGTAGCTTCAATAGCCTTAAAGCGTAGATTTTTTTTGAAACTGCCTAGGTGGAATAATCCACCGGATGAGAATGAAGATTGGTTTGGTATTAGAAAGCTGTTATTTCCTATGGAGCAAGTGAATCATAAACCAAACTTTTTAACATCACAAGTTTATAGCTATATCCATGTAGAAAATTTCAATGCAAATGATGGCAAGCCATATAATCCTGCACAAAAATTATCAACTAAACTTGATGACTTTTGTATTAGTTATAGTGATGGGTATTTAATTCCTTTATTTTTAATGTGTCCATTCGGCATAAAGGCAGATTTAATGAGATTGCGTTTTTCGAATATTTTGGAACGTACATCAAATGGAATAAAAGATGAAATATTGAATCACTATATGTCGCTAATTGATAAGCAGGAAAAGTGTGATTTTGTAAAAAAGATTTTCCCAGATGTTGCAGATGAAATTTTAGATGATAATGATGATGAACAAGGCGAAAACTTTAAGATGCACATTGAAGGACGTGGACGTGTATGGCGTGACAAAATGACAGAGTACTTGAAGTCCTGTATTACTGGTCTGGAATTGAATCAGATAGGTGTGGATGCTTCTCAACGCGCAAGGGCAATAGATATTTATGAAAATCTCAATATGGGCGGAGTTTGTCTAAATACTTTTGATTTAATTATGGCAAGGGTTGCTAAAGTTAATAAGGAAAATTTCCATGCCAGAATGATTAGACTTATGTGTGCGCCTAAAAAGTATTCTGTGGATGTGTTACCAGGCAATATAAAGAAAATTATTAGAAATAGAATTAAGAATAACACATATAATGCTACTATTCAGACCCAGTGTTTCGTTGAGAAGAAAAATGAATTAAATAGCAGGTATATTGATATTTTCCTGAATGTGCTGGGAATACTATGCAGTTCACCAACGCTGGATACTAATCAAATAAAACTGGACAATATAAAGAAAGATTATATATTGTCACTAAATCCAGAGAAAATAGATAATAATTGCGAAAAAGTGATTGAGGCCGTGGATAGGGCGATGTTTTTCCTGCAATGTAGATGCGGAATAAGAAGTATTCAGGAAGTCAATTATTATTTAATGGTTGTGTTGTTGGCAGTTATTTTCGCAAAGGATGAGAATTTTGCAAATCATGATGTACATGATTTGCTAGAGGGGTGGTACTGGTCGGTGCTGTTTTCTGGTGAATATGATAAAGACCAAAATACAAGGATGATAAATAATCTAAAAAGTATGCTTGAAACTATCAATAAGCAAAAAGATATGGGGTGGCTTAACAGCATAAGAAATAACGTTTTTGCTTTGACAAATTTTTCAGAAAAAAGTTTGTTGTTGATGGAAAAAGTAAATGAAGATAGATTGCCGAAAAAGGTTTTGCGGAACTTTATTTGTCAGTACATGCTTTCTAAGACATATACTGATATGTTTGACGTGAATAAATGTATTAGCGTATTTTCAGATGAAGCAGATACTTTAGAGGCGCATCATATTATCCCGTTAGGGACGGTTAAGAAGGTAGGAGAAAATACAGCTAAATTGCGTGATAAGCCAGAACATATATGTAATTCACCGGTAAATTTTGCCTATATCACTCAAAAGGCAAATAAAGAAATTTCGGATAAACCTTTGTCTGTATATGTAACAAAAATAAGAGATGAGGCAAAATCTGTGTTACATTTGACATCGTATAAGTCTTCGGATGTGGCAGATACAGATAAAAAAATACATGATTTATTGGAAATCAGATTTAATGCTTTATGTGGTGACGTGAAAAATCATATAAATGAATGTTTTGCAGTATGGTAATGTAATGATGGTGCCAATAGTCTGTTTTTGTGGTATAATGGATTCAGTCAAACGTGTGCTGGGAGCGCAGAGGTGACCTTTCGTTATCACAGAGGCAGGTGATACATCGTGGCATGGAATTCTATATCAGGTGAAATAACATCTCATGCGGTGCCGGAAGATGAAATATGGGCGGAATTTAATGGCTTTTTTTCCAGCAATAGCAGAAAGACTGCTACATATAAGTATGGTTTTCTGAAATCTATCCTGGATAATTTGTTTTCCTGTGATGCTACTAGCAGGGGGATGGAGCTGACTTTTCAGCAGTTGTTTGAGAAGTTTACGGAAAATTACTGGAATTTGATTTTGAAGTATAATTTGAGGCAGATGAGCAATAATGGCAAGTCTGCCTATTCGAGTTTAGAAAAGATATTGATACAGGCAGCTAGTGAGAATGGGGTAATTCGCTATCTGGAATATAATTCTTTGCAGGCTGATGGAAGAAACGCACTTGTGTTAGAAGTCAAAAGGGTATGTAAGAGAAATGTCGTCGGTGCATTGTACGGAGATTTTGAAGGTAAGTTTTACGGTTTCAGCTTGAAAGAGGAACGTATCTGGATAAGTACCGTAGTGTATGCCTTTCTGCTGAAATATAAGCTGGAAATTGAAAAACTGAATTATTATGCCTGGGCGAAGCTTCTGGAAAAGATAAATGCTCATAATCCGCCTACGAAGCTGGTGGATAAGCTGGAATTGGCAACGCCAAAACGCAATAATTTATTATTTTATAGGCGTATTTTGCAAAAAGAATTTGAGGAACAGTGCTGCTTTTATTGTGGCAGGCAGCTCAATGAAAAAGTTCATGTGGACCATGTTATTCCGTGGCAGCTTGTCCGGGAAGACAGGCTTTGGAACTTTGTGTTAGCCTGTCCGGCATGCAATATCAGGAAAAATAATCGCTTGCCTAAAAAGGAGATGTTGGAGCTAGTGATTCAAAGAAACGAGATTATGCGAGTATCTGATATGTGCGTGAATAGTATTGCAGAAGAATTTAAGAATTATTCTGGTGACATGATGGTTAATTTGTGGCAATATGCGAAAATGGGTGGTTTTCGTGAGTGGATATAATTTGTGAGCATCGAAGGGAGATTTTATCTTAATGTGGCAGAAGACTCCTTGCCTCTATAGGCGGGAGATGAATGCCACGTCCACCGAATTTACGCAAGTAATTGAGGTGGACAATAGAACATAGTGGTGATATAATAGTAAGTGACAGGAGGTGAACGATATGTTACAGCAAAAAGGCTATCAGTATAGAATATATCCC
>NZ_VUNR01000039.1 GCF_009695585.1 Anaerovibrio slackiae | reverse complement strand
TTGTTTCTGTATAGTTTTGATTGTACATGGTACAGTCAATTGAATAATCCGGTGATGATGGCTATGTGGCTCCACCTGTTCCCATTCCGAACACAGTAGTTAAGCACATAAACGCCGAAAGTACTTGGCTGGAGACGGCCTGGGAGGATAGGAAGTTGCCGGTTAGAGCAAGAGAGGTTACTGCAAGGTAGCCTCTTTTTTTGCGTTTGGAAGTTTGTGGACTCTGTTCAGACCGGACATGGATGGGGCGGGATGTGCCAATAAATGACTTGATGAAAGTTTGTGGCACGGGCTCCCGGGACGGACATACTTTTTCTACATTCGCCACAAACGGTCCGCCCTGTACCTCAGTCTCCGTTTTCCACTTACGCCTATTTTGCTTGCTACACAAGCAAAACATCATCGCTAAGTAACAGTTTGGCACTGCGGAAAGAACTTTCCTTGCCAGCAGGTAAAACCATGCCAAAACCATGCCGTTACCATGTATTTTAGGTTATTTTTGCGCATATATTGAAAGTAATTTCCAAAAGCGGCGATAAGATTGACTTGTTCTTTCAGTAGCCATATAATAGGCACAGAATCAAGCAGGAAATAAATGAAAAGCAATTAAGCGCAAATTTACTCGAGGGGGAGTAGTAATGAGTGATACAAAAGAGCAGATGAGGGAAACAGATTCGAAAGAGGCTAAAGAGTCCGTAGCCGCAAGGGTGGCAGCCCTGAAGGGCAAGCTGATAGTCTCCTGTCAGGCACTGCCTCATGAGCCGCTGCATTCGTCCTTTATCATGGGGCGCATGGCGGTGGCTGCCCAGGAGGGCGGTGCCAGTGGCATCCGCGCCAATACCGTGGAGGATATCAGGGAGATACAGCAGAATGTGAATCTGCCGATTATCGGCATCATCAAGCGTGATTATGAGGGGGCGGAGGTGTACATCACGCCTACCATGCAGGAGATTGATGAGCTGATGGCGGTGAAGCCTGAGATTATCGCCCTGGATGCCACTATCAATTCCCGTCCAGGCGGCATTACCCTGGATGAGCTGTTCAAGGCGGCGAAGTCAAAGTACCCTGAGCAGCTGTTCATGGCGGACTGCTCTACGGTGGCAGAGGCGGTGCATGCGGATGAGCTTGGCTTTGATTTTATCGGCTCTACCATGGTGGGCTATACGCCTCAGAGCAAGGGGGATAAAATCGAGGCAGATGATTTTGCCATCCTGCGTGAAATCATTGCCAAGGTGAAGCATCCTGTAATCGCAGAGGGCAATGTGGACACCCCGGCAAAGCTGAAAAGGGTGATTGAGCTGGGGGCTTACTGTGCCGTGGTAGGCTCAATTATTACCCGGCCGCAGGTTATTACCAGAAGGTTTGCTGAAGTGCTGGAGTAATGCAGTATTGCAGTAATGCAGTATTGCAGTATTGCATAACATGGTGCCGGTACGGCAATGGGACAGTAATGCAGAAACGTGATAAAAAGCGATAGTCAGATAAATTGATTTATTTTTTAGAGATAAGATTAAAAAGAGAAGCTACAGAAAAGGGGAAAAGCAATCATGAGAAATCTGGATAAGTACAAGGGCGTTATTCCGGCATTTTATGCCTGCTACGATGAGGCTGGTGAAATCAGCCCGGAGCGGGTGCAGCAGCTGGCACAGTATTTCATTGATAAGGGCGTCAAGGGCGTGTATGTAAACGGCTCCTCCGGGGAGTGCATCTACCAGAGCGTTGAGGATAAGAAGGTTGTGCTGGAAAATGTCATGCAGGTGGCAAAGGGCAAGCTGACCGTGATTGCCCATGTGGCCTGCAATAATACCAAGGACAGCATGGAGCTGGCCCGCCACGCAGAAAGCCTGGGGGTGGATGCCATTGCCTCCATACCGCCAATCTACTTCCGCCTGCCGGAGCATGCCATTGCCAAGTATTGGAACGATATTAGCTCCGCTGCACCGAAGACTGACTTTGTTATCTACAACATTCCGCAGCTGGCAGGCGTGGCGCTGACCGGCAGCCTCTTTGCTGAAATGCGGAAAAATCCGCAGGTTATCGGTGTGAAAAATTCCTCCATGCCGGTGCAGGATATTCAGATGTTCAAGGCAGCAGCCGGTGAGGACTACATCGTGTTCAACGGCCCGGATGAGCAGTTTATCAGCGGCAGGGTAATCGGTGCCGAGGCAGGCATCGGCGGCACCTATGGCGTCATGCCGGAGCTGTTCCTGAAGATGGATGAGCTGGTGCGTGAGGGCAGGCTGGCAGAGGCTATGCCAATCCAGTATGCCGCCAACGAGGTTATCTACAAGATGTGCTCCGCCCATGGCAACATGTATGCCGTTATCAAGGCTATGCTGAAAATTAACGAGGGGCTGGACATCGGCAGCGTCCGTGCGCCGCTGGCAGAGCTGACTGAGGCGGATGCCGCCATTGCTGAGGAAGCAGCAAGAATGGTGCGTGAGGCACGGGAGAAGTTTTTGTAAGCACATAAAACAGGCAGGTAACAGGCAAATAATAGGCATTTAATAGGCAAGCAATATTTCAGGCAATAGGCAAGCAATATTTCAGGCAATAGGCAAGTAATAGGCGATTTTAGCAGGGTGTTATAGGCGGTGGCAGGTGCTTTGGGGAAAGCATCTGCTGCCCGGGGTATCTGTAAAGAGAGGGGTATAGCTTAATGCAGGGGTTCACTAATATTGATTTGGCGGTGCTGGTAATCTACCTGATTGCCGTTCTGCTGTTTGGCGTGCATTTCGCCAAAAAGGATATGAAGGGGAAAGAGTATTTCAAGGGGGATGGCACGATTCCCTGGTGGGTTACTTCCGTGTCGATTTTTGCGACACTGCTGAGCCCGATTTCCTTTTTGTCCCTGGTGGGAATTTCTTTTGCCGGAACATGGCTGATGTGGTTCGCCCAGCTGGGCATGCTGCTGGCAATTCCGCTGACTATCCGGTATTTCCTGCCGATTTACAGCAAGCTGGATATTGATACGGCATATCATTATCTGGAGCTGCGGTTCAAGAGCAAGGCACTCAGGGTGCTGGGGGCGGTTATGTTCATCATCTATCAGATTGGGCGCATGTCCATCATCATGTACCTGCCGTGCATGGTGCTGGCAAGCCTGACGGGGCTGGATGTAAATGTGCTGATTGTTGTCATGGGCGTTATCGCCATTATCTATTCCTATACAGGCGGCCTGAAGTCCGTGCTGTGGACTGATTTTATGCAGGGCTCCGTGCTGCTGGTGGGGGTGACCTTTGCTTTCGTTTATCTTCTGTACCATCTGGATGGGGGCTTCGGCGCCATCATGACGGCTTTTACCAGCGAGGACAAGTTCCTGTCTCCGTCCCAGCCGCTGTTTGATATCAATATCCTGAAGGACAGCGTGTTTATCATGATTGTGGGTGCCGGTTTCAATACCATGGGCTCCTATATTTCCAGCCAGGATATTGTGCAGCGTTTTACCACTACTACCGATATGAAGAAACTGAATAAGATGATGCTGGCCAACGGCTGCCTTTCTATCTTTATCGCTACGGTCTTTTATCTTATTGGTACTGGTTTGTACAAGTTCTACCAGGCAAATCCTCTGCCGGTGGCTGCGGCACAGGATCAGATTTTTGCCTCCTACATTTCCTTTGAGCTGCCTATCGGCATGGCAGGCCTTCTGCTGGCAGCCATCTATGCGGCGGCACAGTCTACCTTGTCCACGGGCTTGAATGCAGTGTCTTCCAGCTGGACCATGGATATTCTGGCTACCCTTTCCAAGCAGGAAATCTCCTTTGAGCGGCAGACGCAGATTGGCCGCTGGGTGTCCCTGGCAGTGGGGATTTTTGCCATCGTGGTGTCCATGGTGCTGGCAAATGGCGGCGTAAAATCCGCCTATGAGTGGTTCAACGGCTTTATGGGGCTGGTGCTGGGCATTCTGGTGGGTGCCTTTATCCTGGGGGCTTTTACCAAGGTGGCCAATGCCGCAGGTACTTTCGTGGCCTTTTTGGCAGCTACGGCTGTGCTGGTATTCGTCAAGTATTTCTTGCCGCCTGGCACTGTTACATTCTGGTCCTACTCCATTATTTCCATCCTGGTATCTTTGGTGGTAGGCGTTCCTGCCAGCATGCTGTGGAGCAGCCTGACAGGCAGGAAAAACCAGGTGCCGCAGCATACTACTGTGTATGATACCTGAATTTTTTGAGGCAGTGAAAGGAGCTAGTGAGATGATTTTTGGCAATATCCATAATACAGGGGAATATGCTTTTTTGCCGGAAAATGTGCAGAAGTGCTTTGCTTATGCCCGTGAGCATAATTTGCTGAGCTATGGCAAGGGCTCCCATGAGATTGAGGGGAAAGAGCTTTTCTTTAATCGCACGGAGTATATGACCACGGAGCCGGAGGCAAGGTTCTGGGAGGCGCACCGGGAGTATCTGGATGTGCACCTGATTTTGTCAGGCACGGAGCGGATTGATGTGAATTTTACCGGCAACCTTGCGGCAGGGCGTTATGTGGAGCAGGATGATTTCCTGCCCCTGGAGGGGGAGAAAAACGCTTCTTTGGTGCTCCGGCCGGGGGATTTTCTCATCTGCTATCCTAGTGACGGGCACATGACAGGGGTGCAGGCAGGTAAGCCTGAGCTGGTAAAAAAAGTGATTTTCAAGGTAAAAATATGACTGCTTCATGTTATAATAATAGGCACAGACATGAATGTGGATATGGATTCAGATATGAATATAGGCATGGTGCTATAGGTAATTGATTTGAGCAGGGGGCAGGCAAATGTATATAGCAATCGATATCGGCGGTACGGCTATTAAATACGGTCTGGTGGATGAAAATGGCGTTTTGACGGAGCGCAATGAGATAGCTACCGAGGCGCAGCTGGGAGGTGCTTCCATCCGTGACAAGGTGCTGGGCATCGTGGAGCACTATGTGGCACGGCAGGAAATCAAGGGCGTTGGTATTTCCAGTGCCGGTATGGTGGACTGCGAAACAGGCAGGATAATTTTTGCCAATCCCCTGATACCTGCATATACGGGCATCAATCACAAGGAGGCAGTGGAAGCCAGGTTTCACATCCCTTGTGAGGTGGAAAACGATGTGAACTGCGCCGGGCTGGCAGAGGGGGTGGCAGGTGCGGCCAAGGGAACCCACAGTGCCGTGGTGATGACGGTGGGGACCGGCATCGGCGGCTGCCTGATTGCCGATGGCAGGGTGTATCACGGGTTTTCCCATAGTGCCTTTGAGGTGGGCTATATGCACATCGACAAGGGGGAGCGGTTTGAGCGGCAGGGTGCTGCCAGTGCCATGGTGGAGAGGGTGGCTGAAGCCAAGTCTGAGCCTGTATCAGAGTGGAACGGCAAGAGGGTGTTCAGCCAGGCTCAGGCTGGTGATGCCATTTGCCAGGAGGCTATTGATAATATGGTGGATGTGCTGGCACGGGGGATTGCCAATGTGTGCTATATTATTAATCCTGAGGTGGTGGTGCTGGGGGGCGGCATCATGGCGCAGCAGGAATATCTTGCGCCCCGGCTGAATGAGGCGCTGGACAGGTATCTGGTGGAAAGCGTGCGGAAGCATACCAAGCTGGCTTTTGCGGCTCTGGGGAATGATGCCGGTATGCTGGGGGCTTATTATAATTTCAGGGCACGGCATTGAGGCAGTGTATTGGGGGCAGTAACTCGATATAATTGTGATAAGGAGGGGAAGGGTATGGCAGCCAGGCAGCGTTCGATTATTCCCATGATTGATGTGAATTATAAGCAGTTCAGCCCGGCTGAGAAGAAGGTGGCAGATTTTTTTATTGCCAATGACGAGGATGTGGACATGTCTGCCAGTGCCATGGCGGAGCGGCTTTTTGTGTCGGAGGCCACCCTTTCCCGGTTTGCCAAGAAAAGCGGCTTCAGCGGCTACAGGGAGTTTGCTTTTGAGTACAGGAACCAGAAGCTGAAGAAGCGTTCCGCTATGACCAATGTGACCAAGGGCGTCCTGTCCATCTATGAGGATTTGCTGAACAAGGAATACGACTTGATTGATGAGAAGCAGATTGACAGGATTGTGAAGTACATCAGCCAGTATGAAAGGATAGTGGTCTGCGGCAAGGGCAGCTCCGGCATGGCGGCGGAGGAAATGGAGCTGAGGTTTATGCGCATCGGCATCAATATTGATTCCATTGTCTATGAGGACAGGATGCGGATGCAGACGGTATTCATGAACAAGAAATGCTTTGTCATCGGGCTGAGCATCAGCGGCACTACCGAGGATGTGCTGTACATGCTGCAGGCGGCTCACAGGAACCGGGCGAGGACCATGCTGGTGACGGCGTACAACCGGGAGGGACTCAGTGATTTCTGCGACGAGGTGGTGCTGGTGCCGTCCTATCAGAGGCTGGACTACGGCAATGCCATTTCGCCCCAGTTTCCCCTGCTGGTCTTGCAGGATATTATTTATACCAAGTATATGCAGAGCAACCATTATATCAAGGAAGCCTTGCATGGCAATACATTGAAGGCGTTGAGGAGGAATTGACATGAGAATCTACAAGGCAAAGGATTACAAGGACATGAGCAGGAAGGCGGCAAATATGCTGTCTGCCCAGGTGATTATGAAGCCTAACTGCGTGCTGGGGCTTGCCACGGGCTCATCTCCTGTTGGCACCTATGACCAGCTGGTGGAGTGGTACAAGAAGGGTGACCTTGATTTTTCCGAGGTGACTTCTGTAAATCTCGACGAGTACAAGGGGCTGGACGCAGAAAATGACCAGAGCTACCGCTATTTTATGAATCAGCACCTCTTTACCCGTGTCAATATCAATCCGGGCAGGACATACCTGCCTAACGGCATGGAGATGGACGAGGCAGCGGAGTGCCGCCGCTATTCCGCCCTGATTCATGAGCTGGGGGGCATCGATATGCAGCTTCTTGGCCTGGGGCACAACGGCCATATCGGCTTCAATGAGCCGGGGGCTGCCTTTGAGAAGGACGTGCACTGCGTGCAGCTGACGGAGACTACCATCAATGCCAACAAGAGGTTCTTTGCCAGCGCAGAGGATGTGCCGAAAAAGGCCTATACCATGGGCATCAAGACCATCATGCAGGCCAAGAAAATCGTGGTGATTGTCAGCGGTGCGGACAAGGCGGAAATCGTGAAGAAGGCGTTTTTTGGCCCGGTAACTCCGCAGGTGCCTGCCTCTATCTTGCAGATGCACAATGATGTTACCCTGATTGCTGATGAGGCAGCGTTATCACTGATATAAGGGTATTGGCTTTTTTATCGCTGCCCGGATGATATTGGTGAGCCGGGCGGTTGATAGATAGGAGTTATGGAATTTTGGCGGGCGGTCTGGAGGTGCCTGGATGGAAATAAATAATGTGCTTGTCTATACGGAGCAGCATGAGTTTGTCAGTGGCAGCATCAGCTTTGAGGATGGCATTATCAAGGATGTGTCCCTGACGGGGGAGGCTGCAGCAGGAAATGATGTGGCAGGGGATGATGCCCTGTATGCTATCCCCGGGCTGGTGGATATCCATTTCCACGGCTGCATGGGGGCGGATCTCTGTGATGCGGAGCCTGATACAATAAAGACCTTGGCGGAGTATCAGGCCGGGCAGGGGGTTACCACTATCTGCCCTGCCACTATGACCATGTCCCTGCCGGAGCTGCACAAAATCATGGCGAATATCGGGGCTTATCAGGGTGATACAGGGGCTCATTTTGCAGGTGTCAACATGGAGGGGCCTTTTATCAGCCCTGCCAACAAGGGTGCCCAGGCAGCGGAGAATATCATCCCTTGTGATGCGGCTTTGTTCCGGGAGCTGAACAGGGAGTCCGGGGGCAGGATACGCCTGGTGGATATTGCCCCGGAGGAGCCGGGGGCTATTGAGTTTATTGAGGCTGTCCGGGATGAGGTCAATGTGTCATTGGCGCATACGGTGGCTGATTATGATGCTGCCATGGCGGCTTTTCGGGCAGGGGCAAATCACGTTACCCACCTGTTCAATGCCATGCTGCCCTTTCATCACAGGAAGCCGGGGGTGCAGGGGGCGGCAGCTGATGCCGGTGCCTATGTGGAGCTCATCTGTGACGGGGTGCACATCCACCCTGCCATGGTGCGTGCTGTCTTCAAGCTGTTCGGCAGTGACAGGGTGTGCCTCATCAGCGACAGCATGAGGGCTGCCGGGCTGGCGGACGGGGATTATACCCTGGGAGGCCAGGCAGTAAAGGTAAAGGGCAATCTTGCTACCCTGGCGGATGGCACTATTGCCGGTTCTGTTACCAATCTGATGCTGTGCCTGAAAAATGCCGTGCAGGATATGCAGATACCTCTTGAGGCTGCGGTGCGGAGCGCCTCGGAAACCCCGGCCCGTTCCATCGGCATCTTTGACTGCTGCGGCAGCTTGTCCTCCGGCAAGAGGGCGGATATTGTGCTGCTGGACAGGGACCTGAATGTACGGCAGGTATTTGTGGGTGGCAGGGCTGTTAAATAAAATGGTTCACTTGGGTAAGCCGGGAAGCTGCATTTTGTATACAATTTTTCCTCGGGCAAGAGTTATGTATACATGAGGCGGATTTATTGACATGGCTCTGTGATTTATGGTATAAAATACTTGTCAAAAGGAAATGCATTTCACAAATAAATATTATTTGGACGACGTTGTTCCGTGCTGCTTGGCAAGCGGCACGGATTTTTTTATGGCTATTATTTAATGTCATGGCTGTTATTTTTGGAATATTGGCATTTATGGTGGTAAGGTGAGTTTTCCGGCGGCTTGTGGTGAGGCTGCCGGTGATATTTGGAGGTTATGCTTTATGGACTTTGTAACATTGATGGCAGATATTAATGATTTTGTCTGGGGGCCGGTGATGCTGGCGTTCCTGGTAGGTACAGGTATTTTCCTGACGATAAGGCTGAAGTTTTTGCCTTGGCGCAATCTTCCTTATGCAATCAAGATGATTGTCAGCAAGCGTGATAATAGTGCTGGTGATATCAGCCCGTTCCAGTCTTTGATGACGGCTCTTTCCGCTACTGTGGGCACCGGCAATATCGTAGGTGTTTCCACGGCCATGGTGCTGGGCGGTCCTGGTGCCCTGGTATGGATGTGGATTTCCGCAGCTTTTGGTCTTTCCACCAAGTATGGTGAGTCCGTGCTGGCAGTAAAGTACAGGAAGACCAATAGCGTAGGCGAGATGGCCGGTGGGCCGATGTACGCTATGAAGTACGGCTTTGGCAACAAGGCTATCGGCAGTGCCCTGGCTGGCTTGTTTGCCCTCTTTGCTGTTTGTGCTTCTTTCGGTATCGGCAATATGACTCAGGCAAATTCCATTTCTTCCGCCTTTGAGGCAAGCCTTGGCCTTAGTCCGGTGGTTGTAGGCGTGATTCTTGTTGCCTGCTGCCTGGCGGTGCTGCTTCGGGGCATCCGCAGCATCGGTGCTGTTTCCAGCGTGATTGTTCCTGCTATGGCTGCTTTCTATTTTGTAGCCGCTATGATTGTTATTGTTGTCAATGCTTCTGCTTTGCCGGCAGGTATTGCTGAGATTTTCCGCATGGCTTTTGCTCCTGATGCAGTTGCCGGTGGTGTTGGTGGTTCTATCGTAGCTTCTATGCTGACCTCCATGCGCTGGGGTATTGCCCGGGGCGTGTTCTCCAACGAGGCAGGCCTTGGTTCTGCTCCTATTGCAGCAGCTGCTGCCAAGACTGACCATGCTTCCCGTCAGGGTTATGTAAACATGACCGGTACTTTCTTTGATACCATGATTATCTGTGCGCTGACCGGCCTGGTTATCGCTTCCTCCGGCATGCTGGGCACTATTGACCCTGCAACCGGCAAGGCGGTTTCCGGTGCTAACCTGACTATCCTGGCTTTCTCCTCTGTATTTGGCGAGGCTGCCAAGTATATTGTTTCCATCGCTCTGGCTCTCTTTGCTTTTTCCACCATTCTGGGCTGGGAGTATTATGGCGAGAAATCCCTTGAGTATCTTGTAAGCAACCGTGCCGTAATCATGGGCTACCGTGTATTGTTCAGCCTGGTGGCTTTCGTGGGTGCAACCCAGACTTTGGAGTTCGTGTGGAACTTCTCTGATACCATGAACGGCCTGATGGCTATTCCGAACCTGATCTGCCTGCTGTGGCTGAACAAGGATATTGCTCATGAGTGCTTTGAGTACCAGGAGCTGGTTGTGGAGAAGGAAAAGGATGGAGAGGATATTGACCTGACTGGTCTGACTCCTTCTATGTAATTGTATATTCCGGATGAGAAAATCGGGAGAGAACACCCATCGCCGGATGGTGGTGGATAGGTCGCCGAAGGGGCTGCAGAAACTCTCAGGCAAAGGGACCGGTTTTGGACGGAACTCTGGTTATTCTTAATTAAAGTGTTAAACAGGGGCACAGTTGGCAGGCTGAAATAGGGCTTGCCCTCTGTGCCTATTATTTTTAGAAAATTACGATGCCTGCTGCAAGTAGTATTGGGCATGTTTGTATAAATGAGATTGGTATTGTTATGAGAGAGGAAGGATAGAGATGGAATTGAAGACACCGCTGTATGATGTGCATGTGGCTGCCGGAGGGAAGATTGTGCCCTTTGCCGGGTATCTGCTGCCGGTGCAGTACAAGTCAGGCGTAATTGCCGAGCACATGGCTGTCCGTGAGAAGTGCGGCCTGTTTGATGTTTCCCACATGGGCGAGGTGATGTTTACCGGGCCTACGGCACTGGCAAGCCTCAATCACATGCTGACCAATGATTTTACCAATATGACTGTGGGGCGTGTCCGCTACAGCGTCATGTGCCATGAAAATGGCGGCTGCGTGGATGACCTGATTGTGTACAAGTTTGGGGAGGAAAAGTACCTGGTGGTGGTCAATGCCGCCAACAGGCACAAGGATGTGGCACATATGAAGGAGCATGTGCTGGATGGAACTACTATTGAGGATATTTCTGACAGCATTGCCCAGCTGGCCTTGCAGGGGCCGAAGGCGCCGGAGATTATGGCGAAGCTTCTGCCGGAGGAGTCCATTCCCAAGAAATATTACACCGCTATCGAGGAAGTCTATATCAAGGATTTGAAGTGCATGATTTCCCGTACCGGCTATACCGGCGAGCTAGGCTATGAGATTTATACGGCAGCAGAAAACGGTGCCAAGCTGTGGGAAATCCTCATGGAGGCAGGTGGGGAGTACGGCCTTATTCCTTGCGGCCTGGGTGCCCGTGATACCCTGCGGCTGGAGGCTGCCATGCCGCTTTATGGCCATGAGATGGATGATGTGATTACGCCACTGGAGGCAGGGCTGGATTTTGGCGTCAAGCTGAATAAGCCTGAGTTTATCGGCAGGGATGCCATGCTTGCGGCAGGTACGCCTCAGAAGGCCAGGGTAGGCCTTGAGGTGACGGGCCGGGGCATTATCCGTGAACATCAGCCTGTATTCATCGATGATGTTGAGGTGGGTATTACTACTTCCGGCACCCACTGCCCGTATCTGGGCAAGGCTATTGCTATGGCTTATGTGCCTGCGGACAAGGCGGATTTGGGCACTTTGGCAGAGGTGGAAGTCCGTGGCCGCCGCATAGAGGCGAAGATTGTGGAGCTGCCCTTCTACAAGCGGAGCTGACAAGTAAAATAATTTACTGAGATATTTACATGTAATATGGCAAAAGGAGCGATTTATTATGGCAAACGTACCAGCAGAACTGAAATATACCAAGTCCCACGAGTGGGTAAAGGAAGAAGACGGACTCTATGTGGTAGGCCTGACAGATTTTGCTCAGGACGCACTGGGAGATATTGTTTTCATCAACATGCCGGAGGAGGGCGATGATGTAGCCAGCGGCGAGTCCTTTGCTGATGTGGAGTCCGTAAAGGCTGTGTCCGATGTATTCAGCCCTGTCAGCGGCACTGTAGCAGAGGTCAATGAGGGACTTATTGACGAGCCTGCCCTCATTAATCAGGAGCCTTATGAGCAGTGGCTGATTAAGGTAAAGGATGTGTCCGATACTGAGGAATTGATGGATGCAGCAGCCTATGAGGAATTCTGTGCAAACGAGGAGGCATAATCATGGGAAGCTATATTCCATCCACCCGGCAGGAGCGGCAAGAAATGCTGTCTGCCATCGGCATGAGCAGCACTGATGAGCTGTACGCTGCCGTGCCGGAGTCAGTACGCCTCAAGGAGCTGAATATTCCTGAGGGCTGCACCGAGCTGGAAGTCAGGGAAAAAATCACCGGCATGGCTGGCAAAAACAAGGTGTTTTCCAGTATCTTCCGGGGTGCCGGTGCCTACAATCACTACATTCCATCCATTGTCAAGACCGTTACTTCCAAGGAGGAATTCGTCACTGCCTACACTCCTTATCAGGCGGAGATCAGCCAGGGCGTATTGCAGTCCATCTTTGAGTATCAGACTGAGATGTGCCAGCTGACGGGCATGGATGTGTCCAACGCTTCCGTGTATGATGGCGCTGTGGCTGCTGCCGAGGCAGTATTCATGTGCCAGGAGCGGAAGAAGCAGGGAGTTATCGTATCCGGGGCTGTTGACCCGAAGGTGCTGGCAGTAATAAAGACTTACTGTGCCAGCCGCAGCGTAGAGGTAAAGGTGCTGCCTGTGGCTGATTATGCAACCGATATTGAGGCATTGAAATCAGCTCTTGACAAGACCAGTGCCTGTGTCTATGTGCAAAGCCCGAACTATTATGGCGTGATTGAGGATATGGAGGCTGTGGTGGCTGCTGCCCATGAGGCAGGTGCCAAGGTGATTATGGGTGTCAACCCTATTGCGCTGGGTTTATTGAAAACTCCTGGGGAGTATGGCGTGGACATTGCCGTAGGCGAAGGCCAGCCATTGGGCATGCCGCTTGGTTTTGGCGGCCCTTATCTGGGCTTTATGACTGCTACAAGTGCCATGGTGCGCAAGCTGCCGGGGCGTATTGTGGGTGAAACTAAAGATGCCAACGGCAAAAGATGCTATGTGCTGACCTTGCAGGCAAGGGAGCAGCACATCCGCCGTGAGAAGGCATCTTCCAACATCTGCTCCAATGAGGCATTGTGCGCCATGACGGCGGCAGTTTACCTGGCTGCCATGGGGCCAAAGGGCATCCGGCAGGCGGCTGTAAATTCCGCCGCCCATGCCCATTACCTGGCAGAGGAGCTGTGCAAGATTCCGGGGTTCAGCCTGGTGACTGACAAGCCGTTCTTCCATGAATTTGTTACCACGACGCCGATACCTGCCAAGATTCTGGAGGAGGATTTGGCGGCAGAGGGAATTCTGGGCGGACTGCCGGTGGAAGATGGCATCCTCTGGTGCTGTACGGAGCTTTGTACCAAGGAAAAGATTGATAAATTGATACAGGTTATCAAGGCTGTTTGCCAGGAGGTGGCATGATGGAGCTGTTATTTGAAAGAAGCAGGGCCGGCAGGGGCATGGATTTGCTGCCTGGCTGCGATGTGCCGGAGGCTGATTTTGCCGAAGGGCTGCTGCGTCAGGAAGCACCAAAGCTGCCTGAGCTGGCTGAGATAGATTTGGGCAGGCACTATACGGAGCTTGCCAAGGAAACCCATGGCGTAAATGATGGCTTTTATCCTCTGGGCTCCTGCACCATGAAGTACAATCCCCGCATCAATGAGGAAATGAGCAGCCTGCCGGGCTTTACGGCAATTCATCCTCTGCAGCCGGAAAATTCCGTGCAGGGAGCATTGCAGGTCATGTATGAGACGGAAAAGCTGCTGGGAGAGATTACCGGCATGGATTCCATTACCTTGCAGCCGGCAGCCGGTGCCCATGGGGAATACACTGGCCTTCTGCTTATCAGGAACTACCACTTGTCCAGAGGGGATAAGGGCAGGACAAAGATTATCGTGCCTGATTCCGCCCATGGCACCAATCCTGCTTCGGCAGTGATGGCAGGATTTTCTGTGGTGTCCGTGCCATCCAATGCTGATGGGGGCGTTGATCTGGAAGCGTTGCGGGCAGCAGTAGGCGATGATACTGCCGGCCTTATGCTGACCAATCCCAATACGGTTGGCATTTTTGACCCGAATATTTTGGAGATTACCAGCATTATCCATGAGGCCGGGGGCCTGTGCTACTACGATGGCGCCAACCTGAACGCTATTATGGGCGTGGTTCGTCCCGGGGATATGGGCTTTGACTGTGTCCATGTGAACCTGCACAAGACCTTTTCCACCCCTCATGGGGGCGGCGGCCCGGGCAGCGGCCCGGTAGGCTGCAAGGCATTTTTGGCAGATTTCCTGCCAACGCCTCAGGTCAGGCTGTCCGATGGGGTGTATTCCCTTTTTGCGCCAGCCAATTCTATGGGGCAGGTGCGCAGCTTTGGCGGCAATTTCCTGGTGGTGGTTCGTGCCCTTGCCTATATCCTGACTCTTGGCAAGGAAGGTATTCCAGAGGCATCTACCAATGCGGTGCTGAATGCCAACTACATGATGAGCCTTTTGAAAGGCAAATATGATATGGCATATGATACGGTCTGCATGCATGAGTTTGTTATGACCCTGGAAAAGCTGAAGCATGATTATGGCGTAGCTGCCATGGATGTGGCAAAGCGGCTGCTGGACTTCGGCATCCATCCGCCAACCATGTATTTCCCGCTGATTGTCCATGAGGCTCTGATGATTGAGCCGACGGAGACGGAAAGCAAGGAGACCTTGGACAAGGCGGCAGAGCTTTTCCTGAATATCCTTGAGGAAGCAAAGACTGATGGCGAGGCGCTGCACCATGCCCCCCATGACTGCTATATCGGCCGTCCTGACGAGGTAAATGCGGCACGGAAGCCGGTGCTGACCTATAGCTTTGCCTAATTTGCTGATTTGTTAATTTGCTGATTAGCTGATTAGCATAAGATATTTTGCATAAAGTAATTTGCCTAAAATATATTTATAAGGACTGATGAGTGATGATTGATAAGCTATTCGTAATTGAGGGTGACAGCAATAATCCCCATCGCAATCTGGCGCTGGAAGCGGTGCTTCTGAAAAGGCTGCAGCCGGGGGAGTGTTACCTGTACCTGTGGCAGAATAAGCACACAGTAGTTATCGGGCGCAATCAGAATGCCCTGGCTGAATGCCATGTGCAGCAGCTGGAGCAGGATGGCGGCTATCTGGCCAGGAGGCTGTCCGGCGGCGGTGCCGTGTATCATGATTTGGGCAATTTGAATTTTACCATGATTATGAATACCGGGGATTTTGATGTCAGCAGGCAGACCGGCGTTATCTTGCAGGCGGTGCAGATGCTGGGGCTGAAGGGAGAGAAAAACGGGCGCAATGACCTGACTATTGATGGGAAGAAATTCTCCGGCCATGCTTATTATCATCACGATGGCAGAAGCTACCATCATGGTACGCTGATGATGAATGTGGATATGAGCCGGCTGCCGAAGTATCTGAATGTTTCGCCGCTGAAGCTCAGGGCGAAGGGGGTTCAGTCGGTGCAGTCCAGGGTGTGCAATCTGGCGGACTTGAATCCGGCCATTACAGTAGAAGGCATGAAGAAAAGTTTGCAGGAAGCCTTCTGTGATATATACGGCCTGCCTGTCAGCCCCTTGGAGCTGACGGAGGCTGACAGGGACTTTTGGCGGTCTGAGGAAGCTAAAATGTCAGCTAAAGAGTGGCTGTATGGCGAGGCCAAGGTACTGGACTTCAGCAAGGAAGCCCGCTTTGGCTGGGGCACTGTGCGGATGGATTACAGCCTCAGCCAGGATAAGCAGTCAGTGCAGGAGCTGCAGCTTTGGACAGATGGTCTGGATGCGGAATTTTTGCAGGAGGTGCCGGGGCTTTTGCAGGGCTGCCTTATGAACCGGGATAGGATTTTGGCACGGCTTTCCATGAGCGATGAGGCCAGCCCGAGAATTGCAGATGATATTGCATGCATGCTGCTGCCTGCATGATATATTTGTTTTTTTACATATTTTTATCGAGATTGACGTGAAAAATGGGATTGTTGGCTAATTTATGGTTATTGGGTTGTAATATATGAAAGGCAGGACGGGCATGAAATATGATATTGCAGTAATCGGGGCAGGCCCCGGTGGTTACACGGCGGCCGCCAAGGCCGGCAGGCTGGGCAGGAGCGTGGTGCTGTTTGAAAAATCCCACTTGGGCGGTACCTGCCTGAACCGGGGCTGTATTCCTACCAAGGCTCTTTTGCATTCGGCAGAGCTTTTGGGGGAGATAAAGGATGCCGGGCGTTTTGGCATCAGGGTAAGCGATGTGGCGGCAGACCAAAAAGCCATGCACCAGCGGAAGAATGAGATTGTGGAGTCCCTGCGGGGTGCCATTGACAAGCTGATGAAGGCAGCGAAGGTAGAGGTTGTCCAGGGTGCTGCCCAGATAACGGCTCCCGGCGTGATAAGCTGCAATGGCACAGAGTATGAGGCGGAGCATATCATCGTGGCGGCAGGCTCAAAGCCCGCCATGCCGCCTATCCCCGGCAGTGACAGCAGTGGCGTATATACCAGCAATGACCTGCTGGAGGGCGATGGAAAAGAGTTTTCGTCCCTGGTGATTATCGGGGGCGGCGTCATTGGCGTGGAGTGTGCCTCGATTTACCTGAATCTTGGCTGCAAGGTGACTATAGTGGAAATGGCGGAGCATATTTTGCCGCCTATGGAAAAGGAAATTGCCCAGCGGCTGGCCGTGAAGCTAAAAAGGATGGGGGCGGTGATTGAGGCTTCCTGCCAGGTTAAGGCTATCAGCGGCGAGGCTGGCAGCATGTCTGTCACCTATCTGGACAAAAAGGGCAAGGAGCAGGTGGCATGTGCCGAGGCAGTGCTGATGGCAGCCGGGCGCAGGGCGGCCCTTGAGGGGTTGTTTGGTGATGGGGTAGAGCCGGAGATGAACCGGGGTGCCCTGGTGGCTGATGCTGACGGGCATACCAGCATCGACGGGATATATGCTATCGGTGATGCCATGGCTGGCAATGTCCAGCTGGCTCATGTGGCTGCCGCCCAGGGGGAGAACGTGATTGATGTAATCTGTGGCGGCAAGGGGGCTGTTGATATGAGCGTGGTGCCAAGCTGCGTGTATACCTGTCCTGAGATTGCTTCCGTGGGGCTTAGCCAGGAGCAGGCCAAGGAGCAGGGCATTGATGTGGTGGTGAAAAAGCTGCCTACGGGCAGCAATGGCAAGAGCCTGATTGCCGGTGGTGACGGAGGCTTCGTGAAGCTGGTGGCAGCTGAGGATGGCACTTTGCTGGGAGCACAGCTGGTGTGCAACAGGGCTACCGACATGATTGGGGAGCTGGCAGTGGCTGTGCGGCTGGGCTTGAAGCTGGAGGATGTTGCTGCTACCATTCATCCGCATCCTACCTTTGTGGAGATGATTGGACAGGCTGCCAAATAAGGCGCTTCAGACACGGCTTTTGAGGGCTGTGGATAGTGTGAAATTTTTATTGTTTTGGTGTTGTGGTATTGTGCTATTGTGGAGGAATTGTTATGAGCTTGATGAATACATTGGCTGGTACAGATAGCGAGGTTTTTGAGGCTATTGGCAAGGAGCTGGGCAGGCAGCGCAGCAAGCTGGAGCTGATTGCTTCTGAGAATATTGTCAGCAAGGCTGTGATGGAGGCCCAGGGCAGCGTGCTGACCAATAAATATGCGGAGGGGTATCCGGGCAAGCGGTATTATGGCGGCTGTGAGCATGTAGATGTAGTGGAGCAGCTGGCCATTGACCGGGCCAAGGAGCTTTTTGGTGCCGAGTATGTCAATGTGCAGCCTCATTCCGGTGCACAGGCGAATATGGCAGTGTTTTTTGCCCTGCTGACACCAGGGGATACTGTTATGGGCATGAATCTGACGGATGGCGGCCATCTGACTCATGGCTCGCCTGTAAATATGTCCGGCAAGTATTTCAAGATTGTGCCTTATGGTGTCAGTGCAGAGACGGAAATGCTGGATTATGACGAGATTCAGACCATTGCGGAGGAGTGCAAGCCGAAGCTGATTGTAGCTGGTGCTTCTGCCTATGCCCGGACTATTGATTTTGAGCGCATGGCGGAGATTGCCCACAGCGTAGGGGCTTATCTCATGGTTGATATGGCCCATATTGCCGGACTGGTGGCTGCCGGGCTGCATCCAAGCCCTGTTCCTTTTGCTGACGTGGTTACGACTACTACCCACAAGACTCTGCGGGGACCGCGTGGCGGCATGATTTTGTGCAAGGATGAGGAATTTGGCAAGCAGTTTAACAAGGCTATTTTCCCTGGTATTCAGGGCGGCCCTCTGATGCATGTGATTGCTGCCAAGGCTGTGGCACTGAAGGAGGCTTTGTCTCCTGAGTTCAAGGAGTATGCACAGCAGGTGGTGAAAAATGCCAAGGTGCTGGCTGATACTTTGCAGGCAGACGGATTCCGCATTGTTTCCGGCGGCACAGATAATCACCTGATGCTGGTGGATCTGACCAGCAAGAAAATCACCGGCAAGCTGGCGCAGAATCTGCTGGATGAGGTGGGCATCACTGCCAACAAGAATACTATTCCGTTTGAGAAGCTGAGCCCGTTCACCACCAGCGGCCTGCGCCTGGGTTCTCCTGCCCTGACTACCCGTGGCTTTAAGGAGGAGGACATGAAGGAAGTGGCGGATATTATTGCCCTGGTGCTGGATAATCCTGATGACGAGGGGGCAAGGGAGCAGGCAAGAAGCCGCGTAGAGGCTTTGTGTGAGAAATATCCGCTCTACGAATAAAATGGAAAATTTCAGTTTGTCGTAGTGCTGGATCGTTACTTCGTGCATATACTGACTGATGTAATTTGATACTTCGTGGACTCTGTTCAGACATTGGAAAGGGACAGGTAGCGGCAGTACCCATAGAAAACTCGCT
>NZ_VUNR01000038.1 GCF_009695585.1 Anaerovibrio slackiae | reverse complement strand
CTAGTTGTGCCTCGCGTTACTAACATTCATCTATCGCCTGCGGCTCTGATGAATGAAGTAACGAGGCACAACAAAGGTTTTCTATGGGTACTGTCCTCACTCATCCCTTTCTTTGTCTGAACAGATACAACAAAATAATAAATCGGCATCCATTGATTGTTACCATAGTGTCCCATACAGCTTTACGAATAAGCCTGAAATAGGGGGCGAAGTGGCTGGCGAAACCTGTTACTGCCAACAGCTATGCAAGGCAACCTGCTCTTATAAACAGGCTTGTTTACATGTCACTATATTCTTATGCTAAGGTTAGCAGTTTATCCCATGCAACGTATACAGTTGGGCTGAAGAATTGTTTACTTGCACTATACGTTATGCAACTGTTGGCAATTGCAAGTTTCGTCAGCCTCCCGGCTCCCCCTTTTCAGGCTTGCTCGTAAAGTCAGAATTAGTTGCTACAGTTGCATACTAAATTGAATGCAGTTGGATTATTATGTGCATATCTGTTCAGACAAAAAGAAGGACAGGTGCGGCATGTACCCAAAGAAAACCTTGAGTGCAGCCTCGCTTCTTAGCGAGTGCGAGCGTAAGCGATGCAGGAGTTTAGAAGCGCGAGGCTGTGCTAAGAGCGAGAGCGAGTTTTCTATGGGTACTGCCGCTACCTGTCCCTTTTAAATGTCTGAACAGAGTCCACGAACTATCAAACTATTTCATTCAGTTTATGCACGAAGTAACAAACTAGCACTACGACAAACTGAAATCTGTTAGCAAAGGGGGTGCTGAAACCAGATATAGCCAGCCGATGCATAAAATTCTTGCTACTGTATTGTTTGCTTGTTACAATGATAGCAAGTAATACATTGTGTGTATATGCGGTTTCAACTATGCATCGCGGTAGTCAGCCTACTGACCGCCGCCGGAATTGAGAAAGGCTCACGTTGCTAATGACATGGCGGTAATGGAAGCCTATGGCTTTTTTATGAAGCCTACCCCGGAGCATCCGTCTAAATGATACAGCCCATCGGAAACAGTGGCAGCTTTGATGAAAATGTACCAGGAACTGACTAAAAAAAACAACAGTTAAAAACATCAAGTTATGGGGCTTCACGTAGCACTAAATGCTATCAGACTGCTACAGGAACTGCTACCAGACCTGCTACGTCCTATAATATATATAAGATAAAGATAAATGTATAAGACGAATTATAAAATTTTTTCTGCTCATCTGTCACAAAGAGGTCAGTATAAAAATTGCTGCTGTCAAAAAAGGCAGTGAAAAAATTTTTACGCCAGCTTATTGCCGCCCTTAACAGCGGCAATAAGGCTGGTGCTTTTTTCTTGCAGGTTGACTCAAGCTGAAAAATGCTGTACAATAAAGGCATAAAAAAAGAGCGAACCACAACGATGGCTCGCCGCTATAGGTTTTTTGGAATATTTCTATTCGACCATACACCAGTGTGGACGACACTGATGGTCACAACATCTACGAAGAAGTCATCCTGGCAGGGATGGCTTTTTTCGTGCAGTAAAACTGCTAAAAGATGTGGCCGATATGTGACTTATGTCTTAATGCAGAAGCATCAAAGCCAGTTCGCCTGTAATTGTTAGCTTGCACAACAGCGCTACACCAGCTACCACAACTAATGTGATAAGCGGTATAAGTGCGCGTATTGCTTCAGCTAATGCCTTATTTATAGAGCGACCATCATTCCGTATCATTGATAACGGTATTGCATACCGCGTCCGCCCTGCAGGCATAATCCTGCAACACATGTATTGTATCATATTTATAATAAAAATACAATATATAAGTTCTACAAAATACTTGCAAGATATGCACGAAGTAACGATCAAGCACTACGACAAACTGAAATCCCTTTTTACAAACTGAAATTCACTTCAAATTTAGCTTCCCCTTCCAATAGCTGGAATACACGACAGACATCGGGTTGTTGCCCAGCACCCTGTCCTTGACCACCAGCGTTGTAACAGGCCCGTTGCATGCCTTGGCAAAAAGTGCATCATGACCGACACACAGCCCGGCAGAAACAAACAGCTCCGCCCCGTGCTCATTCAGGTACTGCGCCTGCCCCTTCGGGTTGCACATAGGCTCCACAGGATTATCCTTGCTGACCTTTTTCAGCTTCAGCACATCCTTATTGATGCCGCAATTCTTGCAGCAGACGGATTTCACCTCAAAACCCTGCTGGGTAAAATACCTGGCAAACAGCTTCGCCTCATCCTGTATGCCCATGCAGAACCCCAGTCCGATAGTCTTATAGCCCATGCGCTTGGCAAATTCCGCCGTCTCCTGCAGGCGGGTATACTTCATGTAGAAGGTCGCCTCCACATAGGCAGCCGCCTTCATGATTCTTCTTTCTTCCTTGTCATAAATCGCCAGAGCCTTGTCCTGGTCTATCTCCACGCAGCTCTTTCCCTTGGCATAACACATGTGATTACAGTTACAGTTTGCACAATCTCCCAGCATAATAGCACCCTCAATCCTAAAAAATTCACAACAGCCCAAGCTGCCCGTTTACTTTACAACAACATAATCTGACTGCTTGTAAACCTCATCAGTAATATCCTGCCCAATGCCCGGCAGCTCAGGTACCGTATAATACCCGTCCTTTGGCTGATAATCATATTTTACCAGCTCCTGATATTCAGGCAGCAGGGTTTTCTGATGATGCTCATGAATAACGAAATTCGGAATAGCTGTTTCTGCATGCAGGGAAGCCGCCTCTGCCACACCGGTTCCGGCCACATGAGCCTGAACAGAAATCTCATAGGCATGTGCCGTATCCACAATCTTCTTAAATTCGCTAAAACCACCGCAGGAGCCCAGATCAGGCTGGATCACATCAATAGAGCGGTTCTCAAAATACGGCAGATACCCCCACCTTGCATAGATTCTCTCACCAGATGCCAGCGGTATATCAATCTTATCCTTCGCCTCACGCAAAAGCTTCGGATTCAGAGGCGTATTGATTTCCTCATAGAAGAAGATATTGTACTTCTCTATGGCCTTAGCAAACTGCACTGCGCTTACAAGGTCCGTATCAGCATGATTTTCAATAATAATATCAACATCAGGCCCCACGGCCTCACGAATAGCACGTACACGCTCCTCCCCCAGAGCAATGTACTTGTGAGAAAGAGGTCCTTCCAGCTTCGGCAGGGTTCTCCCCTCCCTGTCAAAGCCAAGCACATCAACCTTTACCGCATCATAGCCATCTGCAATTGCCTTACGGGCTTCCTCGGCATACTCCTCAACAGCCCCCTTCGGTTTTCTGACCTTTCCCCAGCCCAGCTGCAGCTGTGAAGCATATGCACGCAGCTTTGGCTGTACCTTGCCGCCCAGCAGCTTGTACACAGGTACTCCCAATGCCTTGCCCTTAATATCCCACAAGGCAATATCTATGGCAGAAATTGCTGAAAAAATAATTGTTCCTCCACCCTGACCCCAGAAGGTATCCTTCAGGAATCGCTCCCAGATTTTTTCCGTATTAAAAGGATCTTCGCCAATAATCAGCTCTGCAAAATCCTTAATGGTGGCAGCCGCACCACTGCCTCCCTTGCCATATGCCATGCCTGCCTCACCCAGGCCGTAAATGCCTTCATCCGTGGAAATCTTCACCAATATAGGCCTCTGTCCTGACTGAGGACGAAGATGAACGTGAAATATCTCAACCTGCGTAATCTTCATAATACTGCATCTCCCTTTTTATAACTCAAATCGCATATTCCTCGGCAGCTTCCCGATTCTCCCCTGACTTCATGATATGGGCAAGAATTAACTGCTCATAGTACGCGGCATCCGTATTCTTAATGCGTGGACGCGCCAGCTCCACCTTGGTATCCAAGGTTATATTGCCATCCTCCAGCAGTATAACCCTGTCCGCCAGATTGACAGCTTCACTTACATCATGGGTAACCAAAATAACAGTGAAATTCCATTCCTTCCAAAGCTTTTCTATCAGCTGCTGCATGTTCAGCCTGGTCAGTGCATCCAAGGCACTCAGCGGCTCATCCAGCAGCAGCACCTTCGGGGTGCCCACCAGTGCCCTTGCCAGTGCTACCCTCTGTCGCTGCCCGCCTGACAAATCCGAAGGCCAAGCATTTTCCTTGCCCTGCAAATCCACATCCCTCAGAGCCTGCAACGCCTTTTCCCTGTCACGCTCCGCCGAACCGAGAACCACATTATCCAGAACAGTCTTCCATGGAAGCAGCCTTGCATCCTGAAACAAGACACGCACATTGCCATCAATTGTGCCTGTTTGCTCGCCATTGATAAGAATATCGCCAGATGTAGGGCTTTCCAGGGAGGAAATCAGGCGCAGCAGCGTACTCTTGCCACAACCGCTCTTGCCCACAAGGGCAACAAATTCCCCGGCTGGAATATCAAGATTAATATTCCTCAAAACATGAACCGCCCCAAAATATTTTTCCAAATGTCTTACACAAATATTGTAGCCTGCCATAGCCAGCCTCCTAATCTCTGTATGCCGGATTCCAGCGCAGCAAGCGCTTTGTCAGCGCCACTGCTGCCAAATCTGAAATACTGCCCAACAAAGCATATAAAATCATACTAAGTACAATCACATCCATCATCATGTATTCACGGGCATTTGTTGCCATGAAGCCGATACCTGACTTGGCTGCCACCGTTTCTGCCACAATCAGGATCAGCCACGTTCCGCCTATGGACTGGCGCACACCTATCATGATGGAAGAAACCGCACCAGGAAATATAATGTGCCGGAACATATCCCAGGAGGACAGCCCGTATACCCTGCCCATTTCAATCAGGCCGCGGTCTATGCTGCGTATGCCATGAAATGTGTTGAGATAAATAGGGAAAAATGTACTCAAGGCGATAAGCACTACCTTGGATGTCTCACCTATGCCGAACCATACCAGTATCAAGGGCAGGATTGCCAGCCTAGGCACGCTTTTTATCATCTGAATAGGCGTATTCAGCACCTGATCCGCACTGTGGTACAGCCCCGTAAACATGCCCAGCAGGAAACCGACAGTTCCGCCTATGGCCAAGCCACCGGCCGCCCTGGCTATGCTGATTTCCAGATTGGCAGCCAACGTGCCATCCTTGATGAACCTGAGGGTTGTGCTGACCAGCTCCTGAGGCTTCGGAAACAGCTTGTTCAGCTGTCCTGTCTCAGAAAAATATATCCACGTCAGCATGAGTATGATGGGAACAGACCAGACCAGCATTGCATTAACCAGCCTGCTGCTTCCCTTGTAAAAACTGATTTTTTCCTTAAGACCATCAAACAGGCTTAAGCTGCTCGTTCTTTCCATCTATTCCCATCCTTCCTCAGTACACCTTAAACTTTGCTATCTCATCCACAAAGGATTTGTCAAATAAGGTCACTGCCTCAATTTTACTCTTTAATGCACCCAAATCTACGAAGCTATCGATAATATCCTGCTCGGAAGCAATGGTGGCATCATCAATTGGCGCAATGCGTCCCTTTCTCTGTGCCTCACCTGCTTCAAACCGCTTCTGAATATCATCGGGCGACTGATTGCTCTCCTTAGCCGCATACTCCGCCCATTCACGCGGATGGTTGCGTGCCCACTCGTTGGCCTCATTGATACGCTCCAGATAATCCACCAGCGCCGCATGCTTTGCCGGATCCTTTATGGTATCCAGTGTCGCATACCAGTAATAATCACCGGACAGAATATCCTCTGCCGACCTCAGCAGGGCACCGCCCTTTTCCTTGCCGATGATAACAGCATTATCGTAGGAAGCAAGCGCATCTATATCGCCTGTGGTAATGGCTGACAGGCCATCAGATGTGGACATAGGCAGGGCATCAATATCTGTCCACTTCAGGCCTGCCTCAGACAGCATCTTGTAGAGAAAATACTGTGCTGTGGTGTTCTTTACATATCCCACCTTCTTCCCCTTCAGGTCAGCTACAGTCTTGATGTTTTCCTTTGCCTGAGGGCTGACAATCAGCTCCTGATTCAGCGTAGTTCCCTTGCGGATGGCGATTATCTTGAAATTGCCGCCGTTGTTGGCAAGGGAAGCAAAAATAGGCGGTATCTGGCTGCCGCAGCCGGCATCGAGCTGATTGGCAGCTATAGCCTCCAGCACCAGGCTGCCGCTGCGCATGTTGTGGAATTCCACCTTGTAAGGCGTATCCGCCAGGCCTGCCGCTTCAACAATCCCCTGAGCATTCTGGGATGATGCCGCACCAATATTCAGGGTTACGCCGGACAAGTCCCCCTGGTAGGTATTTGAAGCAGTAAATTTCGCCTTTGAGGCGTCTTCCCCAGTCCCTGCTGCATCACTGCTGCAGCCTGTAGTCACCAATAAGGCAGATACACTAAGCACGGCCAATAAAGATTTCCATTTCATCATTCATTCCTCCTATAAAGCAAAAGCCACATTTTAATTCATATAAAATAGATATGTTTGAGATGACATATATGTTGTAAGTATATTACACGTTATTTTGTCTATTGTCAATACTTAAAAAAAAAATATGAGGCTGTCCTGACCAGCCTTTTAGCATAAAATGCAAAAAACTGGTCGGACAACCTCATATAAAATCGCAATAATAATCTATTGGAAAAACCTGACTGCCCTGCTTACTTCATAGCCAAGGCCGCAGTCACAAATCCCTTGAACAGAGGATGCGGATGGTTTGGACGTGACTTCAGCTCAGGATGGAACTGAGAAGCCACGAACCAAGGATGGTCCTTTACCTCTACAATTTCCACCAGGCTATCATCCGGCAAAGTGCCAGCAATTACCATGCCAGCCTCAGAAAGCTGCTGGCGGAAGGCATTGTTGAACTCATAGCGATGACGATGGCGCTCGCTAATCATCTCCTGCCCATAGGCAGCAAAGGTATTGGTATCCTTCTGCACCTTGCAAGGATATGCCCCCAGGCGCATGGTGCCGCCCTTGTCCTCCACGTCTACCTGAGAAGCCATCAAATCGATGACAGGATACTCGGTATCGGAGTTAAACTCAGTGCTGTGGGCACCATTCATGCCGCAGACATGGCGGGCAAACTCGATAACGGCACACTGCATGCCAAGACACAGCCCCAGGAACGGCAGCTTGTGCTCACGGGCATACTGGATTGCCTTGATCTTGCCCTCAACACCGCGGTCACCAAAGCCGCCCGGCACCAGGATGCCCTTGCAGCCTGCAAACTCCTCATCCATATCCACATTGGCATCCTCCAGCTTTTCGGAGTTCACCCAGTGAATTTTCACCGCAGCATCATTATAAATCCCTGCATGGTGGAGAGCCTCCGTTACGGAAATATAAGCATCCGGCAGCTCCACATACTTGCCCACTACGGCAACCTTGACCTTCTTCTGAGGATTCTTAATCTTATTCACCATCTGTGCCCACTCGTCCATGTTCACCGGGCTGTAATCCATGCCCAGCTTCTCCAGCACGATGCGATCCAGGCCTTCCTCCTGCATCATCAGCGGCACCTCATAGATGGTGTCAGCAGTGAGGTTCTCAATAACAGCCTTTTCCTCTACGTCGCAGAACAGTGCCAGCTTCTGCTTCATATCCTTGGTAAGCGGCTTCTCAGCACGGCATACCAGGATATCCGGCTGAATGCCGATGCCCCGCAGCTCCTTTACGCTGTGCTGGGTAGGCTTGGTCTTCAGCTCGCCGGCAGCGGAAATATAAGGCACCAGGGTAACATGGATGTAGAGCACATCGTTCCTGCCCACTTCCTTCTTCACCTGGCGGATTGCCTCCATGAACGGCAGTGACTCAATATCACCTACAGTACCGCCGATTTCAGTAATAACCACATCCGCACCGTCATCAGCTGCCACATCATAGACACGCTGCTTGATTTCGTTGGTGATGTGAGGAATAACCTGCACGGTCTTGCCCAGATAATCCCCGCGGCGCTCCTTGTTCAGCACGTTCCAATAAACCTTGCCGGCAGTTATGTTGGAACCCTTGGTCAGGCTGATGTCAATAAAACGCTCATAATGCCCCAGGTCCAGGTCAGTTTCCGCACCATCATCGGTAACGAACACCTCGCCATGCTGATAAGGGCTCATGGTACCCGGGTCAATGTTGATATACGGGTCAAACTTCTGGATAGTGACCTTGATACCGCGATTTTTCAGCAAGCGTCCCAGGGAAGCTGCCGTGATGCCCTTGCCCAGAGATGAAACTACGCCGCCGGTAACGAAAATATACTTTGCCATGTTGTTCCTCCTGCTCAAAACTAGATTTATCAGATATCTATAAATGTATTAATTATCTTCCTGAATGCCCTCAAAGAGCTTCTCCTCACGCTGACGGGCAGTCTTGGCACGGTTGGTAGTAGCAGAACGCGCTCCACGGGAGGAACGCTTCGTCTCAGGCGGATTCCACTCGGTCAGTCCCCATCTGCCATCCCCTGCATAGTGGAAACGGCTGTCCATGTTAATCTGGGTATACACCTCGGAAATAGCCTCTGCCAGAGCCTGTACATTCTTCTGGCGCTTCTCCAAAACCTCCATAATCAGGTCCTTATAATACATAGGAACCTTGCTTTCATGCAGCACATAAGCTGCAACCTCGACATCAGAGCTTTTCAAAAAATCCACTTTTATAATCTCCTCTCAAAAAGGCTTATTTTCCATTGCAAATTACATGCGCTCCGGCGCGGAAACCCCCAGAATGCCCAGGGCATGGCGGATGGCCTGAGCCGTCACAGTCACCAGTGCCAGACGTGCCTCTGCCAGCTTGTCCTCTACCCCCAGAATACGGCACTGATTGTAGAAGCTGTGGAAGCAGCCTGCCAGCTCATAGGCATAGCGGGCAATGCGCTGCGGTGCATATTCCGCCGCCGCACGCTCGATTTCTTCCTCATACTTTTGCAGCTTGTTGATAAGGGCGATTTCCGTATCATCCGTCAGCAGGCTCAGCTCAGGCACCTCACCTACCTGCAAGTTGTTTTCCGCTGCCTGGCGGAAGATGCTGCAAATCCTGGCGTGGGCATACTGGATATAGTACACCGGGTTTTCATTGGACCGGGACTTTGCCAAATCAAGGTCAAAATCCAGCTGGCTGTCCATGGAGCGCATGATGAAGAAATACCTTGCCGCATCAGTGCCCACTTCCTCAATCAGCTCCGCCAGGGTAACAGTCTGCCCTGTGCGCTTGCTGAGCTTTACCAGCTCGCCACCCCGCAGAAGGCGAACCATCTGCAAGAGCAGCACATCCAAATCATCAGGATTGTAGCCGAGAGCCTTCACAGCAGCCTTGACGCGGCAGATATAGCCGTGATGGTCAGCACCCCAGATGTTGATGACCTTGCCGAAGCCCCGGGCAAACTTGTCCCGATGATAGGCAATATCAGCAGCCAGATAGGTAGGCTCGCCGCTGTCACGTATAACCACCCTGTCCTTATCATCACCATAGGCGGTGGACTTCAGCCACAGGGCACCATCCTTCTCGTAGATGTTGCCGTTTTCCTGCAAAAATTTGCAGGCATCCTGCACCTTGTCAGGGTGCAGGGTACGCTCGCTGTACCACACATCAAAGCGGCAGTTGAAGTCTTCCAAATCCTCCTTCAGGGCAGCCAGCTTTTCCTTCAGTGCCAGCTCCTTGAAGATGCCCATGCGCTCATCCTCGCTCATGTCCAGGTACTTATCCCCGTCCTTTTTGATGATGCGCTGTGCCGTGTCGATAATATCCGCACCATGGTAGCCGTTTTCCGGGAAATCCTTTTCCTCAGCCCTGCCCAGAAGCTCCAGATAGCGATGATTTACAGAACGTGCCAGGTTGTTGATCTGATTGCCTGCATCGTTGATATAATACTCGCTGGTTACAGGATAGCCTGCGGCACGCATGACATTCACCAGCGCGCTGCCGGCAGCCGCGCCCCTGCCATGGCCTACATGCAGAGGTCCGGTAGGATTGGCACTGACATACTCCACCTGCACCGGCTTCATGTCCTTGGCCGGCAGCTGGCCGAATGCCTCCCCCTTCTTCATAAGGGCAGCCAGTCCATCATAGATAACATTTGACTTCAGATAGAAATTGATAAAGCCCGGCCCGGCAATCTCAATGCGCTCCAGCCAGTCACCCTGAATGCGCTGGGTGAGCTCCTGGGCTATCAGGCGCGGATTCTTGTGGAATGCCTTGGCGGACTGCATGGCTATATTGGTAGCAAAATCACCTAGCTCCTTCTTGGGCGGCACCTCCAGCACGATATTGGGCAGCTCCGCCTCTGGAAATACCCCGTCCCTGATTGCACTCAGGGCGGCTTCTTCTATTGCCTTTGTCAGTATATCCTTGATTTCCAATCCTTTATCCTCCTAAAATCAATCTGCTTCAACCTTGATTTCTATTTCGTAGTTCCCCACAGGGGAACCATTGGCGGTGAGATGGTATGCCACTTTGGCGCAGCCGGAGCTTTCAGCAAAGCAGGACTGCAGCCTTTCCGTCCGCATCACCAGCTCCATAACGCCATAAGGCGTATGATAATCCGACCTGGTTTCCTGCCGTGGCACAAAACGCTGCTCTGTCTTTGCTGCGCCATGCCGCAAAATCACCAGCTCCTCATCAGATACCTTTATGGTGGTAGGCACCCTGCTCTCACCGTCAAGATACTTGTCCTCATAACGGAGGTAGTGCTTGCCTCCCTTAAAAAAGTACCTGCCCTTCATTCTGTGATGCAGGTTTTCCACATGCCCGTCAGGTGCTTCCTGCCGTGCCCTGATGCTTATTTTTACCTTATCCAATCCTGCATTCACCTCAGACATATTCTCACAAACGTTCTATCATTTTTATTCAAACAAAACTATACATTATTATAAACCAATCAGCGCAAATTGCCAATAGATAAAACAAAAAAAGGAACCGCAAAATCACGATTCCTTTTCCAAGTCTTACTCCACTGCAATATCAATCTCTACCACATGACCGCCCAAATCCATGTTGACAGTCAAAAACTGTCCGGCACTGATGCGAATCTGGGCACCTGCGCCAACAGTCAGGCTCGGGGTGGAAATATCCACCTCCCTGCCCAGGGCAGCCAGATTGGTAGCTGCATTGGCAGTCAGCATGTTGGACATTTCAGAAATAGCACTCTGTGCCATCTCGTCAAAAGCCGCTATCGGCATGCCCATCATCATGGTGGAGGCAATGAACTTCGCCGTTTCCTCATTCATATTGTAAACCACGTTGCCACGGATTTCCTTGGTAAAGCCTACCAATACGGACACACCCAAGCTCTCGATGTGTTTGTCCTTTACTCCCATACCGGTTCGCTCAGGCGTTGGGAATCCCATTTGTGGCAATACCGTAGTGAATGCATCAATAAACGGATTGACCAATTTTACATCCATACTCACACGCTCCTCGCAAAACCAATATTCATAAATATATCACCTATGGAAGTCTTGGCTTTGATATTAAAGGCTATCAGCTCAGGGTTGGAAAGCTTGATATCAGTGCCGCTGATAATTCCCGGCGGCGTCAGCCTCATTTCCCTGTCCTTGATTACATCATTTATTCTGGATATGCCATGCCCGGCAATGATATTGCCAGACTCCTCCACAGCCGCCTGAGCCTCGAAGTCAGTCACCTCATCCTGCTGCAGCACAGCCTTTGCAAACCCCCGCATGGTATTCTCATCCATGTAGAAGGCAACCCTGCCCCTCGGCTCCCCTACAATGCCGATAATCACAGCTACGCCGCTGACACTAAGAGGACCGCTGTTTTCCTCCTGCACCTGGATTTCACTCTCCAGCCCCGCAATCTGCTGCAAGCCTTCCTGCAAAACCTTGGCATAGGTAGACACATAGGAATCCCGGTAAACAGCATTCACCCCTACATGTTCCTGGCAAAGAATCATCAGCGTATCAAGAAGCTCATTAGTGCTGACCGGCTTCTGCAAAAACGAGCTGATGCCTGCCAGCCTGCCATGCATAATCAGCTTGGCATCCTTCATGGCACTGATCATGACAATCTTGCAACGGGAATCCATGGCATGAATACGCCTGCTGCACTCAATACCATCAGCATCCGGCAGATTCATATCCATAGTCACCACATCAGGCCTCGTCTTTGCGTACAAATCTATTGCATGCGCAGCGTTCTCCGCCATCGCACAGACCTCAAAATTAGTCTTGGCCAGCATAGAGCTAATCATCATCCGACTAATCTTGGAGTCATCTACCACCATTACCCGAACTTTCTCCACCAAAATCACCTGCACTTTTCGTCAATAATAACCTATATGTTACTTTCGCCATAAAACGAAAAAATCCTTTTTCTTGCAGAAGAAAATTTAAAATTTTTTCATTTTCAAAAAGCGGGCAGCACGAATAGCAACGAATCCCCCATAACGGAGCTGTTAAAGGGGATTCATGAATTTCCTTTATTTTATTATATATTAGAACGGTCTACAGCGTCAAACAAATCTGTAATTTCTTTTGCAGGTTCTTTATCCAGCTTGCTGACAACGTAAATCGCCAAAAGTCCCAAAGCAAAGCCCGGGATGATTTCATACAGGCCAAAAAGTGCCAGCTGCTTCCAGACAAGGACGGTAACACCGCCTACCACGATGCCTGCCAGCACGCCGTTCCTGGTGGTGCGGCGCCAGAACAGGGACATGAGCACAGCCGGGCCGAAGGTTGCCGCAAAGCCCGCCCAGGCATATGCCACCATCTCAAGGATAAAGCTGTCAGGGTTCATAGCAATGGAAATAGCCATAGCGGAAATCACCAGCACGGCCGCACGGCTTACCCAGACCAGCTCTGTGTGAGAAGCATCCTTCCTGACCACGGCACGATAGAAATCCTGAGAAAAAGCGGAAGCGGACACCAGCAGCTGGGATGAAGCAGTGCTCATGATAGCTGCCAGCACCGCAGACATAATCAGTCCGCCCATAAACGGATTAAAGAGCTGCTTGGTCATCACCAGCAGCACAGTCTCCACAGCAGGGCCGGACAGCGGCTCCGTCAGATATACCTTGCCCACCATGCCCACAAAAACAGCGGCAATCATGGCAATGATATACCAGCCCACGGCAATGCGCTTGGAACGCTTCAGCTCGCTGGTGGAGCTGATAGCCATGAAGCGCACAAGGATATGAGGCTGACCGAAATAGCCCAGGCCCCAGCCCATAAGGGAAATAAAGGCAATAAAGGAAATAGTGCTGCCATCCGGGTTCATGAAGGGATTGAAAAAGGTCGGATTCACAATATCAATGGCAGTGATGGTAGTCTGCACGCCCCCCAGCATGTACATGGCAAAGGCAGGCACCATCACGATGGCAAAGAACATCATGATGCCCTGAATGAAATCAGTCCAGCACACGGCCATAAAACCGCCGGTCAGTGTGTAGAACACCACCACGAAGGCACCAATCAGCACGGCCGTGGTATAGTCCAGCCCGAAAAGGGTGCTGAACAGCTTGCCGCCGCTGACGAAGCCGGAGCCTGTATAGATAACAAAGAAAATAACGATGAAGATTGCCGGAATAATCCGCAGCAGATTGCTGTGGTCATTGTAGCGGTTCTGGAAAAAGTCCGGCAGCGTCAGGGAGTTATTTGCCATCTCCGTATAGCGGCGCAGCCTCTTTGCTACAAAATGCCAGTTTGCCCAGGTACCAAGCCCCAGTCCCACCGCAATCCACGCCGAGCTGAAGCCTGCCAGGTATGCCGCTCCCGGCACTCCCATCATCATCCAGCCGCTCATGTCCGAAGCCTCGGCACTCATAGCCGTAACCCAGGCTCCCAGCTTGCGGTTGCCGATGATATAATCATCCATGCTGTTTGTCTTGCGGTAGTAATAAATGCCGATTGCCATCATCAGTGCCAGATAAATGACAAATGCGCCAATTACCAAGATATTATCCAATGTTATTCCTCCTATAAAAAATAAT
This sequence comes from Anaerovibrio slackiae, assembly GCF_009695585.1. Classification (GTDB taxonomy): domain Bacteria; phylum Bacillota; class Negativicutes; order Selenomonadales; family Selenomonadaceae; genus Anaerovibrio; species Anaerovibrio slackiae. The sequence continues at coordinate 6,767 of NZ_VUNR01000038.1, read as the reverse complement.
ACATATCATTATATGCGAGAATAGGCATTTTGGCAATAAAAAAAGCACAGGCCCTGCCCTGATGCTGACCATCGCATCAGGCAAAGCCTGCACTTCATATAAAGCCTTTACCATTAATGGCAAAAACACGCCGCAGCCAGCAACATGCAACGCTGCATCAACACGTTATTCACCATCTGCGCCAAAAGTTCCGCACACCAGCTTACAGCTTGTAATAAGCGATACCTGCCTCGAAAATCTTCTGGTCCTGATTGCCCGGCACATTCACGGCAACGGACGCACCGATACGCTCGGAGTGCCCCATCTTGCCCAGCACGCGGCCATCAGGGCTGGTAATGCCCTCAATGGCATTGACAGAGCCATTCGGGTTGAACGGCATATCCAAGGTAGGAGCACCTGCCTCGTTCACATACTGGGTAGCAATCTGACCATTAATGCGCAGCTTCGCCACAACCTCCTTGTCCGCAAAGAAGCGGCCCTCACCGTGGGAAATAGGAATGGTGAAAATCTCACCCGGCTTCACGTTGTTGAACCAAGGAGACAGGTTGGATACAACCTTGGTGCGCACCATGCAGGAAGCATGACGGCCAATCTGGTTGTGAGTCAGGGTAGGAGAAGCTGCATCCAAATCGCGGATTTCGCCATAAGGTACCAGGCCCAGCTTGATCAGTGCCTGGAAGCCGTTGCAGATGCCCAGCATCAGGCCATCACGCTGCTGCAGCAGCTTGTGGACAGCCTCCTTGATGCGAGGGTTCCTGAAGATGGCTGCAATAAACTTGCCGGAGCCGTCCGGCTCGTCACCGCCGCTAAAACCGCCCGGCAGCATGATAATCTGAGAAGCCTCAATGCCCTTGACAATAGCCTCCACGGACTCCTCAACAGCCTGCGGAGTCAGGTTGCGGATAACCAAAGTCTGCGGATCGCCACCGGCACGGCGGAACGCCCTGGCCGTATCATACTCGCAGTTGGTTCCCGGGAAGACAGGAATGAAAATCTTCGGCTTGGCAAAGCCAACCTGTGGCTTCACCCTGTTGCCGCCGGTGTAGAGATACTCGCTGGCCCCCTTGTCTGAGGTCTTGACACTGGTCGGGAAAATCTTCTCCAAAGGAGAAGTATATGCCTTCTTGGCATCATTGAAGGAAATAACCGCATCACCGATGACAATGCTGCTGTTCTGGGTAGTCACACCCAGCTCATAGCAGCCGGTTCCAGCCAATGCCTTCTCAATATCGGAATCAGCAGCCACCTCAAGAATCAGGGCACCATAGTCAGCCTTGAACAGCTCCTGCATATCAGGCTTCCCGGCAAACTTGAAGCCGATGCCGTTGCCCAGGCACATCTTGGTAATGGCGGCCGCCATACCGCCTATGCGGACGCTGGAAGCAGCAAACACCTTCTTGGCGGCAATAAAATTGCTGACCTTCTCATAGGTTGCCCGGAGCTTGCCAAAGTCAGGCATAGCCAGCTCATCCTTGGCCATAGGCACATAATAGACCTTGCTGCCGGTGAACTTGAACTCAGGGGACAGGGCATTATCTGCCTTCATCACATCCACTGCAAAGGAAGCCAGGGTAGGCGGTACAGTCAAATCCATAAAGGTACCTGACATGGAATCCTTGCCGCCGATGGCAGGAACCTCCAGCTGATGCTGTGCCCACAGGGCACCCAGCAGGGCGGCAAACGGCTTGCCCCACTTTTTGCTGTCACTGCCCAGGCTCTCAAAATACTCCTGGAAGGTCAGGCGTACCTTGTCGGCACGGCCGCCCAGAGCCACCATCTTTGCAACAGACTCAATTACCGCATACATAGCGCCATGGAACGGGCTCCACTCCATCAGATACGGATTATAGCCGTAGGTCATGGCAGTAGCCGTAGTAGTCTCAGCCCCCAGCACAGGCAGCTTTGCTACCATGCCCTCCGTCGGGGTAAGCTGGTTCTTGCCGCCAAACGGCATCAGCACGCTGTTGCCGCCGATGGACGAGTCAAAACGCTCTGCCAGCCCCTTCTGGCTGCATACATTCAAATCCTTCAGGTTTTCCAGCCATGCCTTTTCCAAATCAGGAGCCAGAGCAGCCACCTTGCCCGGAATCTGATTCAGGTAGCAATTGTCCTTATCCGGTGTCTCCACCACCAGGCTGATATGCTGCCTTACACCGTTGGTATCAAGGAAATCACGGCTCAGGTTGACAATGGTATTCTCCCGCCAGTTCATCACCAGGCGGCGGTTATCAGTAACCACAGCCACTACCGTAGCCTCAAGGTTTTCCTCGTCAGCAGCAGCCACGAACTTCTCCACGTTATCACGGGTAATAACTACAGCCATGCGCTCCTGGGACTCGGAAATAGCCAGCTCGGTGCCATCCAGGCCCTCGTACTTCTTCTTGACGGCATCCAGGTCAATCACCAGTCCGTCAGTCAGCTCGCCGATGGCAACGGACACGCCGCCTGCACCAAAGTCATTGCAACGCTTGATCATGCGGCTGATTTCAGGATTCCTGAACAGGCGCTGAATCTTTCTCTCCGTAGGCGGATTGCCCTTCTGCACTTCGGCACCGCAGGCAGTCAGGGATTCCAGTGTATGCTCCTTGGAAGAGCCGGTAGCACCGCCGCAGCCATCACGGCCAGTACGGCCGCCTACCAGCACGATAACATCATCCGGAGACGGAACCTCGCGGACCACGTTCACCTTTGGCGCAGCTGCGATTACCGCACCGATTTCCATGCGCTTTGCCAAAAAGCCCTCATGATAAACCTCGGCAACCTGGCCGGTAGCCAAGCCGATCTGATTACCGTAGGAGCTGTAGCCGGCTGCCGCTCCCAGGGTGATTTTCTTCTGCGGCAGCTTGCCCTTCAAGGTCTCACTGACAGGACGCCTCGGATCGGCAGCACCAGTTACGCGCATGGCCTGATATACATAGGAGCGGCCGGACAGCGGATCACGGATGGCCCCTCCCAGGCAGGTGGCAGCGCCGCCGAAAGGCTCAATCTCGGTAGGATGGTTATGGGTTTCATTCTTGAACATAACCAGCCAGTCCTCATTTTTGCCGTCAATATCGGCATTGACCACAATGCTGCAGGCATTAATCTCGTCAGACTTGTCCAAATCCTCCAGCTTGCCCTGCTTCCTCAGTGCCTTCATGCCGATAACAGCCAGGTCCATCAGGGTAACATCCCTTTCCTGACCTGCATACAAATCCTTGCGGTCAGCCAGGTACTGCTTGTAGGCATCCTCAATCGGCTTGCTGTAATACCCCTTCTCAATATCCACCAGATCAATGGCCGTAGTAAAGGTGGTATGACGGCAATGGTCAGACCAGTAGGTATCAATAACCCGGATTTCGGTAATGGTAGGCTGACGCTTCTCAGTATCCCGGAAATACTGCTGGCAGAACTTCAAATCCTCAAAGCTCATGGCAAAGCCGCGGCTGTCCATAAACTGCTGCAAAGCCGCCTCATCCATCTCGTTAAAGCCCTCCAGCACCTCTACATCAGCAGGTGCCTCGAACTTCATATCCAGGGTATCAGGCTTTTCCATGGATGCCTCCCGGCTCTCCACGGCATTGATATAATAATCCTTAATCTTCTGCACAGCCTCGGCATCCACATCGCCCACCAGCACCACTACACGGGCGGTAGCAATCTCAGGTCGCTCCTTCTGGGTTACCAGCTGCACGCACTGGGCAGCAGAGTCCGCAGTCTGGTCATACTGGCCCGGCAGGTACTCCACAGCAAACATAGTAGAATTAGGGAAGCTCGGCAGCTCCTCCTCGTAGATAACGTCCACAGGCGGCTCAGAGAAAACCACGGCCTTTACCTGAGCATATTCCTCGTCACTCAGCCCTTCAATATCATAGCGGTTGAACAGGCGGACTGCCTTCAGACCGGTCAGGCGGAAGCTCTCCACCAGGTCATCGCACAGCTGCTGGGCAGGAATGTCGAAAAAGCCCTGTCGCTTTTCTACAAAAATTCTTCTTACACTCATTGATTTGCCTCCATTATTTATATTGAAAAATAAGGTTATCTAAAATCAGCTATACAGTAATACTTAATACTTAATAGTTAATAGTTAATAGTTAATAATTAATATCGAATGTATGGCCTCTGAAATCAAGCCAGCTGGCAAATATACCAAATCACTCAAAGCCTGAACTTCACAGACCAAAAGCATACTGCTACTTGATGCTATCCACAGCAATCTTCACTACAACCTTGGTAACAGGCACGGAGCTATCCCCCAGCGAGCCGCAGGGACGATGCACATCCGTCGGATAAAGCACTGCAAAATTCCCCGCCTCCAATGTGATGCCGCTAATAGGTATCAGCTTGTCAAAAAAGACAATATCCTTCTCACCGTCATAGGGCTCGCAGACCTTCAGCTCCGGGCTCATAGGGCACCAGCCCAGCTCCTCCCTGCCCTCCACTATATACTGGATATCCACATACTGGCGGTGAGCCTCAGGCTTGCCGCTTTCCGGCACGCGGGTATTGTAGCGCTGCAAAATCGCAAAGCTGTCCTCCCCATGAATAGGGTACCTGCCATCTGCCATGTTCTTAAAATCCTGCTGGCACAGGTATTGCAGGGCCTCCCTGACTGCCTCCGGATACTTGCTGAAACCGGAAGCCGCCTCGCTTATATTTCCTATAATCAAGCTTATCGACTCCTTTAAAAACAGTCCGCTTAAAACTTTCATTACAAAAGAATATACCAAGACTATTTTATACAAAAATCAAACTTTATGCAATGTAATGTTGCAGGAAAATTATCACCAATATTTTTTCAGTATTTTCTTTGGCATACATAAAATTTCATCAATTTTCAGTCAAATGAATTATACTTTTGCTTTTTCATTGCAAAATTTCTCAGTATGTGATATAAAAATTATTACTATGTAAAAAAGGAGCGATGAATATGCGCGAATTATTAGAGCTTTTGGAACATGATGCCCGCCGTCCGGCAGGGGAGCTGGCGGCAATGCTGCACCGCAGCGAATACGAGGTGGAGCAGCAGATGGCACAGCTGGAGCGCGACAAGGTAATTCTCAGCTACAACACCCTGATTAACTGGGAAAAGACCGGTGACAACACCGTGACCTCCATTATCGAGGTAAACCTGACGCCGCAGAGGGAAACCGGCTTTGATGCCATCGCGGAACGCATTTATCGCTTTGACGAGGTTCGCACCGTATACCTCATGTCCGGCAGCTTCGACCTGCTGGTTATCATTGAGGGCAAATCCCTGCAGGAGGTAGCCAATTTCGTGGCAACCCGCCTCTCCACCATCGAGGGCGTAACCCAGACCAGAAGCCATTTCATGCTGAAGCCGTACAAGAAGGACGGCATTATCATTGAGGACAAAGAACAGGATAGAAGGCTGGTGATGACTCCATGACAGAAAATATCGACTGGAATAAGAGGATTTCTCCCGTTGTGCACGCCATTCCCCCATCCGGCATCCGCCGCTTCTTTGACATAGCTGCGGAGATGGAGGATGTTATTTCCCTGGGCGTGGGCGAGCCTGACTTTATTACGCCATGGGCCATCCGGGAAAGCTGTGTCTACGGCTTGGAACAGGGCTACACCTCCTATACTGCCAACAGAGGATTGCTGGAGCTCCGTGAGGAAATCTGTGCCCTGCAGAAGCGTAACTTCAATATTGACTATGAGCCAAAGACCGATGTGCTGGTGACCGTAGGCGTCAGCGAAGCTTTGGACATTGCCATGCGTACCATCCTGGCACCAGGGGATGAAATCCTCATTCCTGAGCCGTGCTATGTGTCCTACAAGGCATGTGCAGCCCTGGCTGGCGGCGTGCCTGTGCCTGTACCGGCAAAAATCGAGAACAACTTCAGCATCACGCCGGAGGATTTGGAGGCGCATGTCACTGACAAGACCAAGGCACTGCTCATCGGCTACCCAAACAATCCTACAGGAGCCGTTCTTTCCAGAGAGCAGCTGATTGCCATTTCCCGCTTTGCCGTAAAGCATGACCTGATTGTAATTTCCGATGAAATCTACGGTGACCTGACCTACGGCGGCGAGCGGCATATCTGCTTTGCCGGGCTGCCGGAGATGAAGGACCGCACCATCCTGCTGAACGGCTTTTCCAAGGCCTATGCCATGACAGGCTGGCGCATCGGCTATGCCCTGTCCAACCCGGACATTATTGCCGCCATGACGAAAATCCATCAGTACACCATGCTGTGCGCACCGATTACCGCCCAGATTGCAGCTGTGGAAGCATTGCGCAACGGTGAAAAGTACATGAAGAAGATGGTTTCCGAATACGACAAGCGCCGCCGCCTGATTTATGACGGGCTGACCAACGCAGGACTGAAGTGCTTCGAGCCAAAGGGAGCTTTCTATATCTTCCCTGACATCACCTCCACCGGGCTAACCTCCGAGGAATTTGCGGAAAAGCTTCTCATGAAGGAGCATGTGGCTCTGGTGCCGGGCAATGCCTTTGGCGAATGCGGCGAAGGATATGTGCGCTGCTCCTATGCTACCTCTGTAGCCAAGATTTCCGAGGCGATTGCCAGGATTGAGCATTTCGTGCAGCATTGCAGGTAAAAATTTCAGTTTATCGTCGTGAAGGTACGAGACTTTTGGAACATTAACGGATGAGTTTTGTTGGTTTGTGCACTCTGTTCAGACTAAAAATGGGCTGAGCGGGACAGCTACCCATAGAAAACACGCTCTCGCTCCTAGTTGTGCCTCGCGTTACTAACATTCATCTATCGCCTGCGGCTCTGATGAATGAAGTAACGAGG
>NZ_VUNR01000037.1 GCF_009695585.1 Anaerovibrio slackiae | reverse complement strand
ATGTCCTGACACTCATTTCACAGCCGTTCAGCTATCGCTTCACGGGTGAAATGTAGAAGACCTTGATTGGCTCTCAAAATTATCCATGTAATGGAATTTCAGATTGTGTTTCGCACAAATCTTGTTTTGTTTATATTCTGCATCCGCATAGCGGACACAGAATCCAACATCTGGCTTGAAATCATGTGTGCATGATTTCTTATTGCATTGTTTAGTTTTCAAGGAACACTGCCTCTCTATCATCAACGGCTTGTAGAAGCTCTGTAAGCTTTTTGTAAGACCGCTGTGTGAGTCAGCTTTTATATAATATCTCAAATCGTTCAGCTTGTCAAGAACTTTTTGAAATATTTTTTATCACCTCTGTCACTACCTCTGCCCATCACTCTCCGCGTGGCTCTCAAGGTTATGTCAGCGACAACGATGTATATATTACACGAATTACAGATTCCTGTCAACACTTTTTTCAAAAAACTTATTTTTTCTCCAAATGATGGGTATCATTCATCAAATCCACAGTAATCCTGCCGCCTTCGTAAAAGCTTATCACATTAACAGCCGTATTGTCCTGGCGAATATTCCACATGTATCTGAGGGGCAGGTCCAGAGCATAGCAAAGCAGGGTACGGTTGACGCCACCGTGAGCCGCAATAACAAAATCTTCTCCTTTATGCTTCTCCACCAGTTCCTTCAACTTGCTGACTGCTCTTTCCTGCACGCTGAAAAAGCCTTCCCCATTGGGGCAAGCCGTAATATCAGGCCGGTTGAACAAGCCGTCATGCACAGAAGGCCAGACAGAATTGATTTCCTCATAGGTAAGCCCTTCCCAGTCACCAAAGGAAATTTCCTGCAGCTCGTCACAGGTAACCACCTCCAGCCCCAAAGCAGCCGCAATAGCCCTGCCTGTAGCAGCCGCCCTTTTCAGCGGGCTGGCATAAACCGCCCTGACCTCAGGATAGGCAAAATTTTTGCCCAGCAGCTCAGCCTGCTCCAGCCCAGTTTCGGACAGCTCTATATCCGCCTGTCCCTGATACTTTCCCAATTTATTCCACACGGTCTGTCCGTGGCGCACCAAAATCAGCCTCGTAACCTTATTCATTCTATTCATCTCCTCCAACTTCAAGCCTAAAAAATCAGGCTTCCAAGCATTCCTTCAATGCCTGCAGCATCAGCCTGTTTTCTGCCATACCACGCACAGCCACCCTGACAAACCTGGTATCAAGGCCGGGATAATTGCTGCAATCCCTGATTAGGACGCCCTTCTGCCGCATTTTTTCTGCCAGCTGCCAGCTTTCCATGCCGCAGCCTGCTATATTCAGCAGCACAAAATTAACAGACGGCTCATAAACCTTCAGCCCTTCCAGCTTCCCCAAGCTCTCATACATATATGGCACATTTTGCTTGATAAATGCCAGCGTGCGCACCCTATACCCGTCATCTCCCAGTGCCGCTATGCCTGCTGCCTGCGCCAAGGAATTTACATTCCAGGTATCCTTGTTAAATTCAAGTTCCCTGACCAGCCTCTCAGTTGCCACGCCGTAGCCAAGCCTCAGTCCGGGTATGGCAAAAGCCTTCGTCAAGGAGCTGATAACCAGCAGGTTATCGTATTCTGCCGCCAAATCCGCTACAGAATAAAGCTGGCGGTCAGTCCGGAAATCCAAAAAGGACTCATCCACAATAACATCAATACCTGCCTCCCCCGCTGCCTGCACAAAACACTCCACATCTCCCCGTTCCAGCAGCTCACCTGTAGGATTGTTGGGATTGCCCAGCACCACAGTATGACAGCCTGCCATTTCAGACCGGAGCCTGGCAAAATCAAGCTGAAAATCCTCCTGTTCCTGCAAATAAAAATACCTGATTTCCGCCCCGGCACTACGGGCTGCCTTTTCATACTCACTAAAAGAAGGCACAGGCAGCAGCACCCTGCCCGGCCTTTTCGTATGGAAATACACATAAAACAGCTCTGCCGCACCATTGCCCAGCACAACAGCCTGCTCCGGCACATGATATGATGCAGAAACAGCCTGCTTCAGCTCCTTTCCCCTCGGGTCAGGATAATGAACCAGGCCTTCTATCCCTGCCATAATCGCTTTTTTTACGCTTTCAGACAACCCCAGAGGGTTAATGTTGGCACTAAAATCCAGCCAGCGCCCCAAGGGGCTCTCTGCCGAATATACGTCACCGCCATGCACAAAACTCTGCAGCTTACCGCTGCTCAATCTCATAACCACCAGAAATTAAACGCTCCGTCTCAAAATACTCCAAATGCGGGAACTTCGCCCCTATCAACTTCGCCGCCTCCAGCACCTTATTCATAGACTCATCAGCCGCAAAAAGCACGCCCATCATAGTACCGCTATGGGCGACATTGACACCCAGAGCCCCCAAAGACTTTGCATACTCAATAATCTCCTCCAGCTGCGGCTTGTGCACCAGATGCTGGTTGGCCAGGGCACTAAGGGTTGCCACCTTGCCAATCTGCTGTGCCGAAAAATCCCTGTCCAGCTCATCAATGGCATCCAAAAGCTCCTGTGGGCTGTTTTCGTGCCCATGGTACTCCGAATGGAAATCAATCGTGTTGATTGTACCGCCGGTATCAAACATGGCAATAATCATCTTCGGTGCATTGCCATAACTCTGCAAAAGCTCTCCTGTCATATAATTCATCCTGACTATCCCAGGATAGAAAATACCATCCGTCGGCTCAATACCGGCGGCAATTTCTGCAATCTCCTCCGGCTCCAGCTCCTCGTCAATCGCCGCAGAAACAGCCTGTATTACTGCCACAATATCAGCTGTGCTGGCAGCCATGCCCTTGCCTGTAGGCAGCTGCGACTCAAGAGCCAGCCCCAGTGGAAAATCATCAAAGCCCATATAGCTGACAGTTGTCTTCAATGCCAGCTCAGCCTTCTTGCCCAGCCCGGTCTTTGCCGAGGTGCGATCTGTAACCAGCGCCCTGGAATACAGACCTATTGGGCAGGTTATCATAAACGGCTGTCCGTCCTTCCATCCCTGAGCAAGCTCACCACAGGAACCAGGCACCAAAACTTTTATAATCATAACAATCCCTCTCTCTTACGGAATTTACCTTCTGCGGCATTTATCCTCCTGATAAAATCCCCGGTATAATCCGCGCTATTAAAACTCCGTGATATTTTCTTTTGCATATACAATTCGCCATAAATGCAAAAAATCCTGCAAAGCTGGCAAAATATGCAGAAAAAATCTCGCCAAGGCTTTAATAAAATACAGAATAAGTGAATAAATATACCAATAACACAATTAACTCGCTGACAGTGCAAAGGGTGCCATAAACATCTCCTGTCAAGCCGCCCAACATCTTTGTCACATACCTGCCGCACCAAAGGGAAAATACAGCCGCTGCTGCCGCTGCCAACAGTGCCTGCCAGCCCATCAGAGCCAGCATGGCCACCGTGTAGGCAGTTACCAGAAGACAGCTCCTTCTGTCCGCGTATTTGCCGAAGGCCTTGCCCATTCCCTCAGGCCGGGCATAGGGAAACAGGGAAATGCCGATGACCATCATCAGCCTCCCCACTACAGGCATTGCCAGCATTGCCATAGGCAGCACCGCCAAAGGCATATCCAGCAGCACCGCATACTGCAGGAGCAGCAGGATGCCGAAGGAAACCACCGCAAAGGAGCCGCTGCAGCTGTCCTTCATGATTTCCAGCATCCGCTCCCTGTCACGGCCGGAAAAAATGCCATCCACCGTATCCATGAAGCCATCACAGTGAATGCCTCCTGTCAGCAGAAACGGCAGAACCGCAAGAGCCGCCGCCCTGACATGCACAGGAAAATCACAGCCGGCATAAACAGGGAGCCATGACAACGCCAGTGCCACTGCCCCGTAAACAGCTCCCAGCACCAATCCCACCAGGGGAAAATACCTGACGCTCCTGCCAAAGGCTTCTTCTGTCCACACCGTCTGCTTCACCACATGGAGGCGCGTCAAAAATTGCAAGCCGATAAAAAAAGAATCCATTTCCTCATCTCACCCGAAAAAAATCTCTGCACAAAAGCACCTATAAATCAAGAAACAAACCTGCAGCAAAAATCATTCCATAAATCCCCCTGCGCGGCAGGAGAAAAATCACTGCATCATGTATACCTGCTGTATAATATGCATAATAAATAAAAATAAAATCGTTGCTGTATACATTAATCTCGTACAGCCGGGAATATGCTTCGGTGCCAGCTCCTCAATGGGCTCCCCCATATAGGCACGAAAGCTTTCCCTGCCAAAATAGGAGTTATAGCCCCCCAGGCGTATATCCAGGGCACCTGCCACCGATGCCTCCGCCCAGCCCCCGTTAGGGCTCGGGTGCTTCCCGGCATCACGCAGCAGCATTTTCCAGCTGTTGCGCCAGTCAAGCCGCAGCAGCATCGCCGACAGCACAAACAAAAGCCCCGTAATCCTGGCTGGAATATAGTTCAGCACATCATCAATGCGGGCAGAAATGCGCCCGAAGTACAGGTACTTGTCATTTTTATACCCCACCATGGAGTCAAGGGTATTGGCCGCACGATACAAAAACGCCAGCGGCACTCCCCCCAGCAGGAAGAAAAAGAAAGGAGCAATCACCCCGTCCACTGTATTCTCTGCCACCGTTTCCACCGTGGCCCTGGTAACCTCACCGCTGGACAGCTTGTCCGTATCCCTGCCCACAATCCAGCCTACCTTGTACCTGGCATTTTCCATATCTCCCTTTTCCAGATAGCCATAAATCTCCCTGCCAGCCTCTGCCAAGCTTCTGGGCGAAATGGTAAAGCTCAGCAAAACCGCCTCTGCCAGCACCGTCACATACTGATTGCCCAGCAGGCTGACCAGCTGCAAAAGGCATGCCGTCATATTGTACACCAGAATCAACACTGTTACTGCCAGAAGGCCGCCAGCCCACAGCTTGCGCCTGTCAGTATCACCCTCATGGTACAAGCTGCGTTCCAAGCTGGCAATCAGGCTGCCAATCAGCACTACAGGATGCAGCTTTGACCTGGGGTCACTAATCAGGGTATCTGCCAAAAAAGCCAAAACCGCTGTTATCATACATTTTCTCCTGCCTGATGGACATTCTGTGCAGCCTCCTGCCCGTCAGCCATCTGCCTATTGCCACAGGACTCTCCCATAATCTCAAAAAGCTTATCCATATCAAGGGCCTCTTCCACCACATCCGCCAGATGCTCATAAGCCTGCTGCTTTTCCGCTGCCGTATTCCTGGTATTGGCTAGAGGTTCCAGCCCCTTCGATATACGGACTGCATTCAGCACGCTGCGGCGGAATTTGTCATTATCAAATACGCCGTGGATATATGTACCAAAGACATTGATGCCGTTGGCAGTTCCTTCCACGCTTTCACAAGCAGCATTGCGGCGCTCGGTAATCATGAAAGGATGCTCATCGCCAGCACGGGTAAACTCCGTATGCCCCATGTGGATTTCATAGCCTCTCAAATCGTCCGCTGAAATATACTGCCCCATAAATGGCAAATCACGGCACATACCCCTGACCTGGCTGGTCAGCTTCTCCTTGGCAAACACGGTCTTCATGCCCAGAAGCCCCAGGCCTTCCACCTCATCATTTTCAGACTCCGTATGCTCCGGGTCGCAAATCAGCTCACCCAGCATCTGATAACCGCCGCAGATGCCAATCACCGGCTTTCCTGCCGCCTCATGTGCCAAAATCAGGTCAGCCAGCCCTGATTTGCGCAGATAAAGCATATCCTCCGTGGTATTCTTGCTGCCCGGCAGCATAATCACATCAGGCTGCCCCAGTCCGTCACTGTCCTTGACATAGTAAAGGGACACATCCTGCTCATGGCTGAGGGCATCAAAATCCGTAAAATTGGAAATTTTCGGCGTCTGAATTACGGCAATTTTCACATCGCCATCCTCCGGCACCGCCATTTTTTCCTGCAGTGATACCGAGTCCTCATCGTCAATCCCCATCTGCTCAATATGGGGAATTACCCCCAGCACAGGCTTGCCAGTCTTTTCCTCCAGAAAATCAATGGCCGGTGTCAGCAGGGTAACATCGCCCCGGAACTTATTGATGACCAGCCCCTTCACTAGTGCCCGTTCTTCCTCGTCCAAAAGCTCCAGAGTCCCCACCAGGGAAGCAAGTGCCCCGCCCCGGTCGATGTCGGCAATCAAAAGCACAGGTGCCTGCAAATGCTTCGCCACCCTCATGTTTACTATATCATTAGCCTTGAGATTGATTTCTGCCGGGCTGCCTGCCCCCTCAATCACAATGGTATCATATTCCCTGTCCAGCCTTGCCAGGGCATCCTTTACAGCCCCAAAGGCTTTCAAGGAATATCCCTTGTGGTACTCCCGGGCAGACATATTGCCCACAGGCTTGCCCATAATAATCACCTGGGAACAGGAATTTCCCGTAGGCTTTAGCAGCACGGGGTTCATATCCGCCACAGGCTCCAGCCCTGCCGCCTCCGCCTGAGCCACCTGCGCCCTGCCCATTTCATCACCGTCACGGGTTACATAGGAATTCAATGCCATATTCTGTGCCTTGAAGGGAACTACCCTACGCCCCTGCCTGTACAGTATGCGGCACAGAGCCGTTGTCAGGATGCTTTTCCCCACATGGGAGCTGGTTCCCATCATCATAATATAATTTGCCATAAACGGCCTCCATTACTTTAACCTTACAATTTATATTCCAGCTGCTTGATATCTATCGGTATACCGTCAGTGACCAGGTACACTTCCTCCGCCTGCCTTGCCAGAAGCTGGTTAGCCAGCCCGGAAAGGTCGCGGAATTCCCTGGCCAGATGATTCATAGGCACAATGCCATCCCCCACCTCATTGGTTACCACCACAAGGGTTGCATCGCCTGCCTGAACAGCCTTAACGATATCTTCACAGGCAGCCTTCACCAATTCATAATTCCTGCCTGAATCCTCTATGTCCTCCAGGCTGCACAACAGGTTGCTGATATACACAGTCAGGCAGTCAAAAAGTATCATATCATGCCCGGCAGCAGCCTCCCTGACCGCCTCATGGGCAGCAAAAGGGGCTTCATAAGTATCCCAGTCAGCAGGACGCCGCTGGCGGTGCAGCCTGACACGGAACTCCATCTCCTTGTCAAAAACCTGCGACGTAGCAACATAAGCAATCCGCTTGCCGTATTTTGCCGCATATTTCTCCGCAAAAGAGCTTTTGCCGCTCCTGGCACCACCCGTTACCAGCACAATCTTTCCCATCGCTGCCTCCTCATTTCCTGCCGCCCAAAAGCCATCAACTTACTTCTGTCCTGGCATTTTAATCTGCTGCCAAAAGACATTATAATCTGCCATGGCATTTCGTTCTATCGCCAGAATCCATCATCATCTGCCCTGGCGCTTTATTCTATAATTCCAGCAATTGCCCACAAAGGCCACTGCCGCCTCCGGGCAGCCGGCAAAATGCAGATGCAGATACGAACCCACCACATTGCCCCTGCCGCTGACGAAGCCACCCGGATAAACTGCCCCGTTCCTCATGCGGGTAAACTGAAAGGCTCTCTCCCCGGTAATATCTGCCTCCCCGGCAAGCTCCGAGGAAAAATGAAATTCATGCCCTTTCAGCTTCATACCGGCAGAACCCAGGCAGCAATCCCGCCTTAGCTCCGCCTCCACATAGCCCACCATCTGCAGCCGCTTATTCATCTGCACCCTGCCGGGCAGTACGCCGCACATGAGATGCTCACCGCCCTCAAAATCCGTCAGGGACTTGCTCAGATACATATAGCCGCCACATTCTGCATAGATGGGCATGCCATCAGCTGCCGCCCCGGCTACCGCAGCCAGCATTTCCGAATTGCTGCCCAGCTCATCAGCAAACATCTCAGGAAAACCGCCTCCCAGCAGCATGCCATCCGCCTCCGGCAGTGCCTTGTCCTTCAGGGGGCTGAACTCAGTGATTCTTGCCCCTAGCCGCTCCAATACCGCCAGGCTTTCCGGGTAATAAAAGGAAAATGCCTCATCCCTTGCCAGGGCAATCCTGATTTTGCCGAAATCATCAGGAAAGCTGCGCCTGCGGCCATCTATCACCTGTGCCAGATACTCATCTGCCGGATTCTGCATCCTGCCCAAAGGCGGCGCATGGTGGGCAATCTGCATAATCGCCCCTAAATCCAGCTGCCGTGCCATGGCTTCCCCCATGGCATCCACAACCTTCCGCTCCTGATTTTCCTCCACAGGCAAAAGCCCCAGATGACGCTCCGGCATCACCAGAAGCTCATTGCGCCGCACTGCTCCCAGCACGGGAATATGCAGCTTCGCCATGGCTTCCTCAATCATCTTCTGATGGTTATCGGAGCCCAGCCGGTTCAAAATCACTCCTGCCAGCCGTACACCCTCATCATATTGCCGGAACCCCAGGGCAATAGCCGCCGCCGAAGCCCCCATGGACTTGCAGTCTATCACCAGCACCACCGGTGCATCCAAAAGGCGGGCAATCTCCGCCGTGGAGCTGATGCCCTTGCTGCCGCCGTCATACAGCCCCATTACCCCCTCAATCACGGCAATATCCTGCCGGGATGCCGTATCAATAAAGGTATTTACCATGGTTTCCCTGGACATGAGCCAGGTATCCATGTTGTGGGCCGGCTTGCCGCTGGCCAGCCTGTGATAGCCCGGATCGATATAATCAGGGCCAATCTTGTAGGACTGCACGCTGATATTCTGCTGTCTCAGTGCCGACAGCAGACCTGTTACTACCGTAGTCTTGCCACAGCCGCTGCTGACAGCACCTATTACAATACGTGGAATTTTATAGGTCATAATGAGCCCTTCCCTGTCCAATCTGCCAAAGACAACTGCACCCAAAGCATCAGCACCTGTCTGCCGATGCCAATGCTTGTCCGTTGTTGTCAATGCTTACCTGCTGTTGTCAATAATATACATAATCGCGTTAATCACAGCCGCCGCTATAGGGCTGCCGCCCTTGGTGCCCTCTACAGTCACATAAGGCACCAGCGTATTTGATGCCAGAGCCGCCTTGGAGTCTGCCGCCCCCACAAAGCCCACCGGGATGCCCACGATGGCTGCCGGGCGCAGGCCTTCTTCCTCCACCATGCGCAACACCTCAAAAAGAGCTGTCGGCGCATTGCCGATGGCGATGATGGCACCGTTCATCTCCTGGCCAAAGCTACGCATAGCCGCCATGGAACGGGTTATGCCCTGCTCCTTGGCAGCCGCTGCAATCTCCGGCTCCGCCACCCGGCAAAAAACCTCTCCCCCGAAGGAAGCCAGCTTCCGCTTGTTGATGCCGGTGCGCACCATCTCCACATCTGTATAGATATTGCAGCCGGACTGCAATGCCTTCTTTGCCGCCCCGATAGCCTCAGGGTGCAGCCTGATAATAGGTGCATACTCCACATCGCCGGCCGCATGGATAATGCGGGAATAAACCTTGATTTCTTCCTCATTCAGATTCAGCTTTTCCAGATAAGGCGCGATAATCTCCATGCTGCGATTTTCTATATCCATAGGCTTTTTGATAAAATCCATCATAACCTCCATTCAGTGAGCCAAAAGCTGCCGCCCTCCCTCACTGCACCGCAATAAAATCCAATATCTCATCAAAGGTATAGGCAATATTGTCATACTGCACCGGCGGCCTGTCAATAATCACCAGCGGCAGCCCCAGCTCCATAGCGGCTGCAAACTTCGTATCAGCCCCGCCGGCAGCTCCGCTATTCTTGGTAACAACCACCTGTGCATCATATTTTTTGTATAACTCCTTGTTCAGCTCCAAAGAAAAAGGTCCCTGCACAGCCACAATATTGGCAGGCGTAAAGCCCAAATCCCTGGCCAGCTGCACCACCTCGGGCTCCGGCAAAATGCGGCAGATCAGCTCCTTGCCCTGCAAGGCCTCAGCCCGGGCAAATGCCTCCAGGTTACGGCTTCCAGTAGTGAGAAAAATCCTCTCTCCCAGTGATGCCGCCTGTTCAGCTGCCGCCTGATAATCCGTCACATAATAAGCCCTGTCATAGTCAAGGGGCGTCTGCTGCCTCTCATAGCGGATATATGCCACACCTGCCCTGCGGCATGCCTTCATGGCATTCTCCGAAACATTGGCGGCATAGGGATGGGATGCATCCACAAAAACACCGATGCCGTGCTGGTAGAAATACGCTATAAAGCCCTCCTCATCCAAAGGCTCGCAGCTGACCTGAATGCCCTGATAGCTTTTCAACAGGCTTTCCCCGTAGCTGCTCACCACCGATGCCGTCACCTGATAGCCCTGCTGCAATATATATCCTGCCAGCTCCCTGCCATCTTTGGTGCCTGCCGCCACAAAAACTCTCCCTGCCATCAAGCCTCACTCCCCGGCAATCTTGTAGCCCCGCGGCGTAATCATATAGCCGTCCTGCACATAGGTATTGCTGTTGCCGATGATAACCATAGAGAACATGCCGATTTCTTCCTCCGTAAAATGCCCCAGGTCTGACAGGACAGCCTGCTCCTGCGCCCGGCTGGCACTGGTAACGATGCCCACAGGGGTATCAGGGCTACGGTGCTGCAGCAGGATTTTCTGAATCTCAAAGATATAATCAGGGCGATGCCTGCTCTTTGGATTGTACAGGGCAATCACAAAATCACCTTCCCCGGCCAGGGCAGCCCGCTTCTTGATCAGTTCCCAAGGCGTCATCCAGTCACTGAGACTGATGACAGCAAAATCGTGCATCAGAGGCGCCCCCAGAATGGAAGCTGCCGCATTGACGGCAGAAACACCTGCCACCACGCCGCCCCACTCAGGCCGCTGCTCCTTCGGCAGCTGCAAAACCAGTTCCAGCACCAGCCCTGCCATGCCGTACACGCCGGAATCACCGCTGGATACAACTACCGTATCCTTGCCACTGGCAGCCGCCTCCACTGCCGCCCGGCAGCGGTCAACCTCCTGGGTCATGCCTGTGCCGATGACTTCCTTCCCCTCCAGAAGAGGCTCTATCAGTCCGATATATGTCTTATACCCGGCTACTACCTGTGCCGACTCAATGGCATGCCTTGCCCTTGGAGTCATATCCTCAAAACTGCCGGGGCCTATGCCCGCTACAACTATCTTTCCCATATCAATGCTACCGTCACTTTCTCGTATTTATTTTTCGGAAGGGCAATCCGTCCCCGTTCCGTACAGCATAACGCCGCTGCCTCGCAGACGTTCCCCACGCCGATATTCTTCTTCACAAACTCCGACTCACTTAGCCCGTAACGCTCAATAGCTTCCTCCAAAGATTGATTTTCAAAAAAATCAATAGGCAGCTGCAAGCCTTCTGCCGCAGCCAAAAGCCCCTGCTCATCTGCCTTTACCACCGTGCTGGCCAGCCTGTCAAGCCTGTCTATCTGCCAGCCGAGGCCGCCGCAAGCCTCCTGCAAGGCCGCCAGCACCAGCCGGGCAGGCGTCCCCCGGCGGCAGCCGATACCTGCAATCAGCCGCCTTGGCACAAGATACAATACCCGGCTGCTTGCCTGCCACTGCCTGTCACTGAGAACCACATACAGTGCATTCTGCCCTGCCCCCTCAGCCTTGCCAGCTGCTCCGGTCAAACCGCTATCTGTCACATTAGTGCTCGCCAGCCTGTCAGGCAGCTCACTGCCATCCACCACCTCATATGGCACATGACTGGCACGAAGCCGCCTTTCATACTCAGCCCTGCATTTAAGGCTGCTGTCCAGCAGGTAAACAAGCTTCCTGCCCCGGAGCAGTGCCCCGTTGAAAACCACCAGATTTTCCTTGGGGCAGGGCACCATGTCCAGCCGCCCTGCCAGCACATCCGGCGCCAGCAGCTGATTGACATCCGTTGCCGTAGTAATCACGGGATTGCTGCGAAGCTTTTCTGCCAAGAAACGCGTCAGCTCATTGGCACCGCCAACATGGCCTGACAGCAGGCTGATGATATTCTGCCCCCTGTCATCCAGCACCAGCAC
The DNA here is from genome assembly GCF_009695585.1 of Anaerovibrio slackiae. Classification (GTDB taxonomy): domain Bacteria; phylum Bacillota; class Negativicutes; order Selenomonadales; family Selenomonadaceae; genus Anaerovibrio; species Anaerovibrio slackiae. The sequence goes on along the minus strand of NZ_VUNR01000037.1, from coordinate 9,700 downwards.
TGCCGGGTCCGACAGCTTGCTGGCAACATGGGGAGCAACAGAACGCACCACAATCCCTGCCGCCATGATGAAAATCAGGGCATCATAACGGACAAAGGCATCTGCCATTTCCTCAGAAAGCCTCTTATAATACCGCACCTCTGAAGAAAATACCAATGCCCCATTGCCCTGCTCCGGTTCCGGCTGTCCCTGTGCAGCCCCCTGCTCCGGCAAAAGCTTTTCCTGAAGGTATACAGTCACCCGGACTCCCTGGCATGCCGCGGCAATTCGCTCTGCCAGAGCCTGTCCATTTCCAGTCGAAGCAAAAACTGCATATCTCATAATTATTTGCTGGCTTCCCTGAACATGTGGCTGAACTCAGGGGCATAAAGCCTGGAAAGCTCATAATCCGCTGCCAGGCACCTGCTCACCACAATCATAGCCGTGCGGTCAATACCCTTATCGGCAATTTCCTCACAGATAGTAGCCAGGGTAGCACGGACAATCTTCTCCTCCGGCCAGGAAGCCCGCTGCACGATGGCAATGGGCGTATCCGGCTCATAGCCTCCGGCAATCAGTTCCTCCACTACCTTGTCCAGCATGGTAATGCTCAGGAAAATGCACATGGTAGCCTGATGGGCCGCCAGTGACCGCAGCTTTTCCCTGTCAGGCACAGGAGTCCTGCCCTCGTTTCTGGTAATGATAACCGTCTGGGAAATCCCCGGCAATGTATATTCCTGTTTTAGGGCTGCCGCCGTAGCCAAAAAGGAGCTTACCCCCGGCACCACCTTGTACTCAATTCCCAGCTTGTCCAAAGCATCCATCTGCTCCTGAATGGCACCATAAATGCTAGGATCCCCTGTGTGAAGCCTGACCACCATTTTGTCCTGCGCCACGCCATTTTTGATAACCTCAATCACCTGAGGCAAGGTCATGGAAGCAGAATTATGGATTTCGCACCCCTCTTTGGCATAATCCAGCAAAGCAGGATTGACAAGGGACCCTGCATAAATAATAATATCCGCCTCTGAAAGCAGCTTCTGCCCCTTGACAGTAATCAATTCCGGATCTCCCGGCCCGGCACCAACAATAAATACCTTCATTTCTTATTGCCTCCTAAAAATCAATCAGCTGACAAAAACAGTCACTGCCCATACATTTCTCTATAACCATAAAAGCATCCGCCCCTGACGAGGGGTGCTATTTTATCTTTTCACAGGCCACGATAAAGATGGGGTTGGCAGCCTTGGCCATATCATAGCTTCCCACCTGCTCCCAGCGGTTCACCTGCACCTGCACTGTTTCATATTTATACAATTCACTGGCACGCATATAATTCAGGCACTGCATCAAGGTCTGCACCGTAATGCAGTTCAGGATAATCCTGCCCCCTGTCTTCAAAAGCTCACCTGCCCTGTCAAGAATGGGCTCCAGCCTCTTGCCGCTGCCGCCAATCAGCACGGCATCCAGCCTCGGCAATTCATCCATGCCAGCAGGGGCTTCAGCGTGAATAATATGTACATTATCCAGCCCGAATTTTTCAGCATTGGCTGCTATCAGCCCGATGCCCTCAGGATTTCTCTCAATGGCATAAACCATGCCATCATTCCCAGCCTGCATCGCCGCCTCGCAGCTAAGAGAGCCGGTACCTGCCCCCACATCCAGCACAATGTCACCTTGCTTAATCCCTGCCTTGGCAATAGTCAGAATCCTGATTTCCTGCTTCGTCATGGGAACCTTGCCCCGGATAAACTCCGTATCAGGAATCCCTATGCCCCATTTTCCTTTCATGCTGTCACCACCAATATGCAATCTAACATACGCATTTCCGCGACTGTCCTGTATTTCCTGACCATTTCTCTTTATGCTGTCACCACCAATATGCAATGGCTGAACACAGGATGCCTTCCTGCCTCCGCCAGTGTAGTCCTGATTATGATCTCGTCCTCATAGGACAGCCTGCTGCACACAGCCAGGCCAGTCTCCCCTGGCCAGCCCTTTTCCATCAGCAGCTGGGGGATGGTGTGGGAATTGTATTTCCCATCAGTCAGCATGCCTGCCAGCCGCCCCGGGGCATACGCCAGCCGGGCATCCTCCGGCACCCTGCCATGAAAGCTCCACAAATCCGCCTCATGCCATGGCAGTGCCAGCCGGGCAAAGGCCATCTGCATGGCACTGATGCCGGGAATCACCCGGAGTGACTCTGCCGGAAACTCCCGGCGCAGGGCATCCAGCAGGGAATAATACCCTGGGTCCCCGGACACCATCACCACCACATCATCATGCTGCAAATTTTTGCGGATAAATGCCATCACTGCCGGAATATCTGCACCTATAACACATTGCTCCTGCACATTTTCACCGGCAAACTGAGACAATGCCCTCCTGCCTCCTGCCAGCACCCTTGCAGACTCTATAACGCGCCGTGCCTCCGGCACCATGTAATCAGGATTGCCGGGACCTATCCCGACTACGATTATTTTATGCTCCAACCAAAATCACCGCCAATCTCCCGTGCCCTGTCATCCATGCCCAAAAGCTCCCCTTGCAGGGTAACCAGCACAGTACCTACCTGCACCTTGTTAAAAATCAGCCTTTCTGCCCGATAGCTGGCACGGGCAGCAATCACTTCATAGACCTTTTCCAGCCCATACTCACCAATCACCGGCAGTGCCTCCTCCGTAGTCACAGCCCCCAGGATGCGCTCTATGCCCTCACCAGGCATTCCCATGGCACCGCTGTAGGCAGCCAGCACCTCCAGCCGGGCATCCCCCACCCTGTTGTGGGTGTGAAAAACACCTGCCGCCACCTTTGCCAGCTTGCCGATGTGGCCAAAGAGCAGAATCCTTTTCAGCCCTATCTCAGCCGCTGCCTCCAGCATATAGCCGATAAAATTGCTGGTCTGCACCATCCCTGCCTCCGGCAGCCCCCAGCTGGCAGCAATCCGCTCACCGATTTTGCCCGGCACAAAAATCTGCGTGTCGAAACCGGCTGCCCTTGCCACCTTGATCTGAGGCACCAATGACTCCTTGAAGGCTTCCTCGGACATAGGCCGCAGCACCCCTGTGGTGCCGATAATGGAAATGCCCCCTTCAATGCCCAGCACGGGATTGAGGGTTTTCTTTGCCAGCTCCCTGCCAGCCGGGATATCTATCCGCACCCTGCAAGGCCTGGGACTGCCAAAGGCTTCCAGCAGGCTGTTATGCACCAGCTGCCTAGGCCCCGGATTGATGGCAGGCTCACCTACAGAAAGGCTCAGTCCCGGCTTCGTGGCATGGCCGATGCCCTCCCCCGCTTCAAAGAGGATATTTTCATGCCTGACACTGACTCCAGGCACAGCCTTCAAATCATCCTCTGACCGGGCTAATGTCAGGGTGACAAACACCGAAGTGCCGTTGGTAATATCCGGGTCATCCCCGGCATCCTTCACAACCTCCGCCCGGATGACAGGGGGCAGTGCCCCCTCCGGCAGCCGGCCATCATCCAGCCGCTCGATTTTCTTTATGGGTATCATCAGCCTGGTGCCGTCCAGTGCCGTGATTTCCACCACATCCGCCGTCAGGCTGTCCTGCATATAAAGAGCCGCCGCCTTGGCGCCTGCCGCCACGCATGCCCCGGTAGTATAGCCGCCCCTCAGCCTTTTCGCCATGCTCATCACCTGCCTTCATCATAGATATTGCCTGTCATTACCTGCCACAGCATATCACAAGGGACAAGCCCCTTGCATTATCCCTCATGACCTGCCAGCAGCATCCTCATGCCTTGGCAAACAATGCCTTGGCAAAGTCCTCCGCCACAAAGGGGCGCAAATCGTCCACGCCCTCGCCTACGCCAATCCACTTGACAGGCATGGAAAGCTCCGCCTTGATGCCGATAACCACGCCACCCTTGGCAGTGCCGTCCAGCTTGGTCAGCACTACGCCGGAAATCGGTGCCGCCTTGGTGAAGATATTCGCCTGGCTGATGGCGTTCTGCCCGGTAGTGGCATCCAGCACCAGCAATGTTTCATGAGGCGCCTCAGGGATTTCCCGCTGGATAACCCTGTTGATTTTCTTCAATTCCTCCATGAGGTTGGATTTCGTCTGCAAGCGCCCTGCCGTATCAATCAGCAGCACATCAATATTCCGTGCCTTGGCAGCCTTCACCGCATCATAGGCCACAGCCGCCGGATCAGAGCCTTCCTCATGGCGGATAACCCGGGTGCCGGTGCGCTCGCCCCATACCTCCAGCTGGTCAATAGCCGCTGCCCGGAAGGTATCAGCTGCCGCCAGCATGACGGACTTGCCCTGCGCCTTGTAATAAGAAGCCAGCTTGCCGATGGTGGTGGTCTTGCCCACGCCATTTACGCCGATAACCAGCAGGACAGTAGGGCCTTCCGCTGCCACTCTTGTCTCATCGGAGCCATTAGCCAAAAGCTCGGAAATCCTTGCCTGCAAAAATGGCTTCAAATCCTCCGGCGTATTGATTTCCTTCTTCTTGATGCCCTTGCGCACAGACTCCATCAGCCTGTCCGTAGTATTGACGCCCACATCCGCCATGATCAGAATTTCTTCCAGCTCATCCAAAAGCTCATCATCAATATCCGCATAGCCAATAACCAGCTTTTCAATCTTATTGGTAATAGTCTCCCTGGTCTTGGCCAGTCCTTTTTTCAGCTTATCAAAAAATCCCATCTATAAATCCTCCAAACTTTTAGCGTCTCAAAATTTCTGTAACATCATTCTACAGCATCATTCTGCATAAATTGATAATTATTCATCATTCTTCATAATCCTGCAGCTTCACCGACAGCACCTTGGACACACCGGCATCCTCAATGGTCACGCCATACATGGTATCAGCCGACTCCATGGTTCCCTTGCGGTGAGTGACAATAATAAACTGGGTATGCTCAGCATATTCCTTCAGGAACGTGCCAAACCTCCCGATATTGGCCTCATCCAGCGGTGCGTCAATCTCATCCAGCACAGAAAACGGTGCCGGGCGATACTTCAGGAAAGAAAACAGCAGAGCCACCACCGTCAGGGCACGCTCGCCGCCGGACAGCACCGACAGGTTCTGGGTTTTCTTGCCGGGCACCGTCACCATGATGTTTACGCCGGATTCCAGCACATTCTCCTTGTCCGTCAGCTGGATTTTTGCCTGTCCGCCCCCAAAGAGCTGAACAAAAATCTCCCCGAAGAAATCATTTATCTTGATGAATGCCTCCCTGAACTGCTTCGTCATGGTGGCTTCCATCTCGCCAATCAGCTGCATCAGGTCAGCCTTTGCCTTCTCCAAATCCTCTGCATTGCCGGACAAAAAGCCGTGCCGCTGCTGCAAATCAGCATACTCCTGAGGGGCATTGGGATTCACCGCCCCCAGGGCATTCAGCTCATGCTCCAAAGAGCGCAGCTTCTTCTTCAATTCCCCCGGCTCCAAATCAGGAGCTTCCTCGGCTGCCCTCTCCGGCACCAGGCCGTACTTGCTGAGCATTTCCTGCTGGCACTGCTCTATATCATAGTCCACCTTGGAGGCATTCAGCTCAATCTGGTGCAGCTGGTTCTGAATATCAGCCAGCCTGCCATGCGCCTCCCGGACTTCCTTATCATTATTCTTCTTGTCAGACAGGCGGTTCATGCGCTGCTGGTAGACAGCCTTGTGCTCCTGGTCTGCCGCTGCAAACCTGCGGTTTTCCAGCTGGCTGGTCTCCATCAGGCTGGCGATGGATTCCATGCTGTCAGACAGCTCCTTTTCCAGTGCCGCCAGCTCATCACTCTGCTGCCGTGATGAATTCTCGCACCGCTGCAGCTCCCGCTGGCGCAGCAAAATCTGCTCCTTTGACCTGATGGCCTGCTGCTCCAGCACCGCCTTTTCCGTTTCCAGCTTGTTGGTAGCAGAAGCCAGCTCGTCCGCTTCCCTGTCCAGCGCATCATACTGCCGGGCAATACCGGCAATCCCTGCCGCAAGCTTCTCCTTTTCCTGCTCAAAGCCTGCCAGCGACTCCTGCAGCTGCCGGATTTCCTCCCGGCGGTTTAAAAAGCTGCTCTCCCGGTTCTGCTGGCTGCCGCCTGCCAGGGCACCACCGGGGCTCAGCAGCTCACCCTCCAGGGTGACAATCCGCAGCCTCTGCCCCAGCTGCCTGTTCAGGGCAAGGGCATTGTCCAGCGTATCCATCACCAGGGTACGTCCCAGCAAAAAATCCGCCACCTTGCCGTATTTAGGCTCCGTGCCAGCCAATTCATTGGCCCAGCCCAGCACCCCTTTGGCACCTGCCGGGATATTCTCCCGGTTCTGCCTGACAGTAATGGAAGACAGGGGCAGGAAGGTAGCCCTGCCCAGCCTGTCACGCTTCAGCATTTCGATAGCGGCCTTGGCAGTATCCGTATCCTCGGTCACGATATTCTGCTGACTGCCCCCGAGAGCCACCTCCATGGCAGTCACATACTGCCCCGGCACCTGCAAGAGCTCCGCCACGGCACCGCAGACCCCGCTGCGCCAGGGCTGCTGGCTTTTCAGCACCGCCTTGACCGCCCTGCCAAAGCCCTCGTAGGAATTCTGCAGCCTTTCCAGCACCTGCACGCGGCTGCCGGTAGTATGGATATTCCGCTCTGCCGCCTGCATGCGCCCTGCCAGCTCATCCCGCTGTCCCTTCATGGCCATCAGCTGGGTTCTGAGCTCCTTCGCCCTCTGGCGGTTAGCTGCCACGGTCTGCTCCGCTTCCTGCTGCTTCTCCTTGGCCCGGGCTTCGGCTTTTGCCAAAAGCTCCACATTCTGACGGGCTTCCTCCGCTGTTGCCGCCAGCTCCTTCAGCATCTGCTGATGCCGCCGTCGATTGGCCTTGCCCTGGCGGCGGCGTTCTTCCAGCACCTTGATTTCGCTGTCTGCCGCCTCAATCCTGCCGTGGATTTCACTCCTTTTGGCCGCCAATGCCTCCAGCTGCTTTTCCAGCTCCAGGATTTCCCCGTCCAGCCTGACAGTGCGCCCCTCAATCAGCTGCACGGCAGTATTCGCCGCCAGCTCCTGGTCTTTCTTTTCCTGTATGGCACTATCAAAGCCCTGCCTGCGCCCCTTCAGCTCCAGGAACCTGTGGTACAGCCCTGCCAGCTGGAAGCTTTTCAGCTCCCCCTGCAATTCCTGATGCCTTGCTGCCTTCTCCGCGCTGATTCTCAGAGGCTCCAGCTGGTTCTCAATCTCCCCCAGGATATCGTAGACACGCTGCAGGTTGCCTTCCGTATCATCCAGCTTCCGCATGGCTTCCTTCTTGCGGTTCCTGTACTTGGTAATCCCTGCCGCTTCCTCAAAGAACAGTCGCTTTTCCTCCGGCCTGGCATTGAGGATTTCATCCATCTTATTCTGGCTGATGATGCCCATGCTGTCATGGCCGATGCCCGAGTCCGCAAAGAGATTGGTAATATCCTTCAGGCGGCAGCGGGACTTATTGATGTAAAACTCACTTTCACCTGTCCGAAACAGCCGCCTGGTTACCACAACCTCATGAAAATCCACCGGCAGGCTGCCATCATTATCAAAGTAAAGGGAAACCTCTGCCACGCCCATCTGCCGCCGTGTTTCGCTGCCCGTAAAGATGATGTCCTCCGCCTTGACTCCGCGGAGATTACGGACATTCTGCTCCCCCAGCACCCATTTTATCGCATCAGAAATATTGCTCTTGCCGCTGCCATTTGGCCCCACAATAGCCGTAATTCCCTTATCAAATTCAACCTCAATCTTATCAGCGAAGGACTTAAAGCCATACGCCTCCAGCTTCTTCAACTGCAAACAATCCACCAGCCTGCCATGTTATATTCTAATAATATCTGGATATTATTCTAATGTGTTACCAGCATAAAACTTTATTCATCTTACAAATCTATATTCTAACATAAATTGTACGAAAAAAACAGCAGATATACATTATAAATACCTGCTGCTGCAAAAAAACTTGTATTTTCATCAAACCATGTCAGCATAGCTCACAAGGATTACATTGTGCTCCTCAGCAAACTGCACACATCGGGCAGTAAAGCCAGATTTACTAAAAACATAATAATACATCTGCCGGTAAGAAAGCAGTTTTGCTCGCATCAGCAACGTTTCCACCACATCAATATCCGTTTTTTCCTTTCGCCATTTACATTCAGCCACAATAGCACTATCATCATTGGCAGCCACAATATCCAGCTCCTCCTGCCGCTTCAGCTGCGGATTTGAACCCCACCAACGCCCAATCTCCTGAAAAGTACAAGGAAGCTCATCATAGTGCTGCCACAAATAATCACAGCAAATATCTTCAAATACCTTGCCCATGTAACTTTGCAGCAAAACCTCAATATTATTCCAGGCAGCCTCTGCTTTGCCCCTCTGAATCAAGGCAATGTTGCCCGGAATGAAACGATACCAAAAGCGGAAAAGATTATCCTTTATAGCATAGATGGTTTTGCGGGACTCCTTTGAGCCAACCGGCGTTTCTTTATCCACAATCCCCAGCTCCAGAAGCTTCTCCAGATAATTAGCTATGGCACTGCTATTCAGACCAACCTTGGAGCTTATTTCGGAATTTTTTGAGCTTCCATTGGCAATAGCTTTGATTATCGCGTTGTAAATAGCTGGCTGACGCATTTCCTGCTGCAACAGATTTTCTGGTTCTTCCAGCAAATATCCGCTGGGTGCCAAAAAATTTCTGATTATATTTTCCTTTATTGTCAACTCATCATTGAAAAACGACATGTATTGAGGGATACCGCCGGTAATGCCGTATATCACAGCTAATTCTTCATCAGTAAAATGCTGAAAATAGCTTTTACATTCATAAAAATTAAAAGGCATAATTTGCAGCTGCCCCGTGCGCCTGCCGTACAAAGGACTTTGATAGCCCAGCACCTGCCGCTCCATAAAAGACATAGATGAACCGCACAATATGATAAACAGCTTGCTGTCTCTTTTAAAGCGCGAATCAATCAGTTTTTGCAATAACGAGGAAATAGGCTTGTAGGATTTTGCCAGATAAGGGTATTCATCTATCACCAAAACTAATTGCTTATTCGACGCCATTTCCCCAACAGCATTTAATGCCTGCTCAAAGCTCTGATATACTGGTGCATTAGCACTAGCAGAGCCATCCATGCCAGCTATGCTTTCGCTAAAGCTAATGAGATTATCCCGGGCAGTCGTATCCGTAGCCATAAAATAAATAGCAGGCTTATCCTTGATAAACTCATTTATCAAAGTCGTCTTGCCTACTCTGCGCCGTCCCCAAATTATAATGCATTGAAATTTGTTCTCCTGATAAAAGCGAGCCAGCTGAGCCAGCTCATTATATCGACCAATAAACATAGGCATCTCCTTAAAAATAGGTATAGCATAATTAAGTTAATCGTAATTAAGTTAATTATACTATACTAAAATTCATACTGCAATAGTCATACAAAACTCACTCCAAACAAAAAAGCAACCCGCAGGCTGCTCATAAAACCATAACACCATATTTTGCTAATAATCTATATATCCGGCGGTATAGCATTATCCGCGCAAACCACTAACAGCACCGCCGGACATCATATTAGCCAGGATTTCCCGTCCAAACAAGCTTTGAATTACTCCCTCCTAACGCCCAGGCGTTTGAGGAGGGAGATTCCCACTTCTACGAGAACAGCCTTCTGCCTTGGCAAAAGGACTTACACACTCTCCGTGGGCGTTAATTTCCGTAATTCCTACGGTATTTTTATGCTTTGAAGCTTAT
>NZ_VUNR01000036.1 GCF_009695585.1 Anaerovibrio slackiae | reverse complement strand
AATATCCATGCTTATCGGCCTTGCCACTGGTCACAATCCGCGTAATCAGCGAAGAAACAGCCTGTGGCGTATAAAACTCGCCAGCCTTCTTGCCAGAACCGGCTGCAAACTGCCCAATCAGATACTCATAAGCGTCCCCTAAAGCATCTGCACCATACTCACTCAGGTTGACTGCCTGAAGCTTCTTAATAACATCTGCCAGCAGCCTGTTACGCTCCCGCGGTGTTGCCCCCAGGCTCTTGGAATCAATATCAAAATCCTCAAACAAATCCTCATAAGGCTTTATCTGCGTCACATCATCCAAATCAAAAACCTTCTGCTCAATATCACGCATGGCCTGACGCAAGCTATCCGTAGTGAACTCATTCTCATTTATCTGATTATAGAAAGCCGTAAAGGTAGTATGAGGAGCAATGGCGAAGCCGTACTTGTCAATCAGCTCCTGCTGCAGATCATTCCATTCCTCAGCAGCCTCATTACTTTGACTTCGATTAGCATATACTTCCTCATAAAACGCCTGAGCCTCTGCCAAGCTTTCTGGCTTCTCATCCCTCAGCAAGTCATAAACATCATAAAGCTGGCTATCAGAAATATGCTTGTAAAAAACCAAGCCAAGCAGATAATCCTTATACTCATCAGCACCCATACTCCCCCTCATGCTATCAGCACAAGCCCAAAGTACAGGTCCCAAATTCGATAATGCCATAATAATGCTCCCCCTTAATCCAATACGCTGCCAATCATATTCCGCAAATTATTTACTTTTGCCTCAGCTTCCTGCAATTCTCCTAATAATTTACTGTACTTTTCAACCAACTCGTCCTGCTCTGAACGTGGAATCATAGGAATTTTTACTGATTCCAAATCAGCTTTGGCAATATTAGCAAGAATCCCTGTTGTACACTTCATCATCAGCTGCTGAAGCCCAAGTTTACTGTTAAGATACAGCATAACATAGAAAGGATTTACCTTCTCTGAGTCAAGCGTGATAACATACAGATTACCACTGGCTATAACATCTTCCTCAACCTTCGGCATAATCGCAATCTTGAACGGAGTAGTACGAGATACCAGCAAATCACCTTCCTGAACAGTATACTTGCTATACTGCTTTGGAGTATCAACTAAATATGGCAGATTTACATTAACTGTACCATCAGAAATATTTTGCAGCATTAAGTAACGACCGTTTCCTGTGTCCTGCTCAGATAAGTCTGGAGAGGCTATATTCATACCACGTCCTTGCTTCTTCATCAAGTCTATCAGCTTTACGCCATTTTCTATCTTAATCGTATTAAGGTAACGTTTCGGCATGAGCACATATTCATTCTTGGCTAACTCCTCCATAGAGACACTTTTACTTATATCGCTATCCTGCTTCAATGCTTCCATTATGCGTTTAATGTCATCTGCCGATAATGCGATAGATTTCCTGCCAACTTCCTGCCCAAGTTCACTTGCATCTACTACTCTTACAGAGCTGTTATTGTCACTGAATACCCATGCCACAAGCGGAATAGATGTATAAGACAGAAGCATTTGTGGTAACGTTATAATAGCCTCAACCTTACCGGACTTGATAAGATTTTCACGAATGGCTGCCTCACGCCCCATCCTGAACAAAGTACCATGAGTAGCCAAAACAACTGTCTTTCCACCGCATTTCTGGTGCAACATAGGAAGTATCATATACAAAAAATCAGCTTTCTTCGTCAATCCTTTAGGAATATACTTACTGAGTTCATCTGTATATGCAGAACTTACTTTACCCTCAAACATAGCACCATAAGGCGGTTCTGAAAATACTTTGTCGTACTTATTCTCCAAACTATCCATCTGGAGAATGTCCTGCTTCTCTACCGTAAACTTATTTCCTAACAGTAAAGACTTTATCTTGCTGATAATTACAGCAGAAGGATTGATTTCAATCCCATGATATGCACAATCTTCATGGTTCTCGATGCTAGATTTTACGAGAAAATTTCCACGTCCAGAGCACATATCAAGCACGTTATCGCCACCACGAATATCCAGAATAGCCATCGCCAACTCAGCAACACTATCCGGAGTATCATATTCCGTATCCTTCCTGACGCCCCTGTCAGAAGAATTACTGAAAAGAACCAACGCTTTCAGCTCTTTCTGTAATGGTACATACGAAAATTCCTGAATTTCCTTCCAATGAGCAGCCACAAACTCCTGCAGAGGCCTATTCACCTCCATATCCTCAATATTTTCATCAAGGAATACATGAAGCTCCCCCTCGCTGCCAATATCATACTTCTTGATAAAATATGACAATGCAGCCAAGGAAATAACACTGTCCGACATATCTTTAGGCTCTACGCCAGCCTTGCCCAGCAATTCCATACCAGCATACTCAAACTTGCGAGTGTCCAAAGCCTTGAGTACATCAAATTCTTCTTTAGTCATATCTTCGTATAATTTCATAATAAACCTCCCAATCCTGCATTGTTATCAATAACAAATAGCAATCCTAAAAATTACCAACATCTTTTGTTGATTTGAGTATACCACTATCCTAATTGTAAGTCAAATAATTTTCTATAAAACATTAATATTTTTTTGTTATCTATTACAATGCACTGGTGTACAATTGTTGCCATCAAAACTCACAGGAGAAATCTACTATCCCATTAAACGCCAACTCATCTGAACCTTGCTAACGACCAAACTTTTACGATAATTATAACTTGACGAGTAGCACGAACACCTGTAAACTGGGAGGAGGGAGGCAGAGTTTGCCCTGCCTTATAGGTTCCGAAGAACCAAAAGCAAGGCAATAAAAAAGACCGCACACGGCGTAAACTGGTGTGTCGGTCGGCTTTCATTTCCCTTTCGCGTCTTATGCTCCACAAGGAGCAGCTGGCTCGGTCTGGTGTTATCAGCTAGTGGCTAAATCTTTTGACGCGGTATGCCTCATCTATGGTGTCACCCATATCCCAGGACAGTTATTGCCTGCTGTGACGAACCCAGCAGGCTCAGATGAAGGAGTTGCACCCTCAACGCATCGAGACTAAAAAAAGCTCCCTCTAACGGAGTAAGCTACCTCAGCTGAACGAGGCAGGGGCTGACTAAACCCAGCTTGCAGTCGTGATACCACGCACAAGCTGCACATAATCCCCCACTATCTTAACTATACCTCTTGACAAAAAATGTCGAACAAGGTACAATCTTTCATAGACAATGAGCATATTCCCTTTAATGTTCTTTGTGGTGTTTTTTTTGGGGGGGATATGTGCAACAGCTCTCATCGGGACGGCAATCCTGATGGGAGCGTTTTTTTGTGCTAATTATTAAGTTTGAGCCTAAATACTAAACTATCATCAATGATAGCACTGATAATGACCTGAGTCAATACTTGCTGCTCCACTCTAAGCTGCATAAAACCTTGTGTTGCTTATGTTGCTTTTGTTGCTTATGTTGAACAACAACAACAACAAAAGCAACAACATCATGTTGTATATGTTGCTTATGTTGAACAACAACAACAACAAAAGCAACAACATCATGTTGTTTTTGTTGTTCAATATAATTATTTTATTGCGTGTTGTTCAATCATCTGTTATCATAAAATTATAAAAAAATTTTTCTAGGAGTTTTGAAAAATGGCAAAGATTTATGCAATAGCCAACCAAAAGGGTGGCGTAGGCAAAAGTACAACTGCACAATCACTGGCAGCTGGGCTATACGACCTCGGTAAAAAAGTATTATTGATAGACTTGGATCCGCAGAGCAATCTATCAGTTCTTTGCGGTGCAACTACTGACGATAAAGATAGCAACGTAGTAACAATGCTTGAGATTTTGGTAGGTGAGCAACCTCTGTCCGCAGGTATCCAGAATAAGGATAAGTATGACATCATCCCAGCTTCCATGTTTTTGGCATCAATTGATGGCAGACTCACTGATCCTATCAGTAAACCATTCAAATTACAGGAAACCCTGAAGGGGAAGGTCAATAAGTATGATGTTGTAATAATTGATACACCTCCAGCTCTTGGAACTATCACAGCTAACGCTATCATTGCTGCCGATGAAGTTATTATGCCAGCACAGGCAGACATACTAAGTCTACAAGGTGTATCTCAGCTTTATAATACAATCGAGACAGCTCGTGGGTATTGCAACAAAAAACTCAAAGTAACAGGCATCCTTTTAACTAGGTATAATGAACGTACACGCTTATCCAAAGACCTTACCCTCATGTTTGAAAATGCTGCTGCTCAGATGAGCAGCAAAGTATTTAAGAATAAGATACGCGACAATACCGCTGTAAAAGAAGCACAAGCAAAAGGGGAAGATATATTTACTTATGACAATAAATGTAATGCTGCAAAAGATTACAGAGCACTGATAAATGAGATTTTCGTAGAGGAGGTTAAGTAAAAAATGGCAAAACAAAAAAGTTTTTCTACTTCACCTCTGAATCCTTTTGACAAATCTCAAGGGGCAGCTGCACAATTCATGCCGCCACAGCCAGCTCAACACCCTGTTGTTAATATTGAACAACAAAAGCAACAACAAAACAATCAGGAAGATATAACAACAACGGCTAAAATGACAGATATTGATAATGCTGATGGTGTTGAACAACAGAATCAAAAGAAAGCAAAAACTCCAAAGAGAGAGTTTCCAGGACGTCAGCATCTTCATCTAATAGTACCTGAGCAAATGGCAGCAGACATAAAACAGTTAGCAAAAATCCGAAATGTATCTGTAAATATATTTGTGCAAGAAGTCCTCGAAACCGCTCTTATTGAATATAAGCCTGTCTTGAAACAACTCACTCTTATGAATCAGAAACTCGGTATGAACACCAAGGTAAATAAAACAAACAAAATCATATAAGTGTTGCTAATGTTGAACAACAATAACAACATATACAATCATATAAGCATAAAGGAGGGGAACGTCCCCTCCTTATTTTTATTCCATAAATCATCAGCCTACATTCTCCATTTTAGTATCGCCAGCAGCTATGTCCTCCATATCCTGAGTAAACAGGCTGGAGCTTCCAGTAGCCGTAAGGATTGCATCAACGTATGCACGCTTCTTCGCCATCTTCAGGACAGTGTTAATCTGGCTAAAGAAATCTCCACGCAGGAACTTCCGCTCACGGGAATTGGCTGCACCGATTCCTTCGGCAATAACACTTCCATCTCCCTTGCAGACCGTAACCTTGATTTCGTATGCCACCAGTCCCTTATCATAATTCTCATAACGGTTTACGACCTCGATACTGGTGCTGTAACCATAATATGCAGCCAGCTTCTCAGCTCCAGCCTTCAGCAGACTTGGCTTCTTGCAGCCCTGAATAACACCATAATCGGCATAGGGCTTCAGTATTTTTGCCACAACAACTTCAATGCTTTCGGTCATTTCCTGTACTTTATTCTCAGGATTTTCTGGTGTGGTCTGCTCCTCTTTTGCTGGCTTTGCAGTACGAGATTTGCGAGTACGCTTTGGCTTTTCCTCAGCAACTTTTACAGATGCCTGAATGGCAGAATTGTTATCGGCAGTTTCAGCCTTTACATCAGTTTTTGCTGTAGATACAGATTCCTGAACAGGTGCAACATTGTTGCCATGATCTGACGCAGTATTATCGACTGATATAGGAGCTGTAGCCCCAGTCATTACAGGCATTTTTAATCCGTTTGCCCTCTGTGCAAGAGCTGCTTTGATGTCGTTGATATTCATAGTTATCCTTCCTTTCATTACTTTGCAAGCTTTTCTTTAATGCTGATGTATGTCTGATAGCCAATGACAATATGGTCGAACACTTCAATCCCCATCATCCTGCCAAGCTTCATAAAAATCTCCGTTGTTTTTATGTCATCAAGGCTTGGAGCAGGATTGCCAGATGGATGATTGTGGCACAGGATTGCCGAAGATGCATTATGCAGGAGAGCAGCCTTGAACAGTTCCCTCGGATTTGCTATGGAGCAATCAATAGTGCCATGTGACAGCTCATGGGCCCCAATTACATGATTTTTCATGTCCAGCAACAGAGCAATCATCGTTTCTTCTGCAAGGTTCTCCATGTCGAATATAGCATTGGCTACCTCTACTGCGTCCTCTGGGCAGGTAATGATATGCGGAGCGTCATATTCTATATCCTTCTCCCTCACCAGCTTGATACGGTTCAATGTTAAGTAATTTTTCATCTTGATAAACTCCTTTCAAAAAAATGGCTCCCAGACCGAAGCCTGAGAGCCGTACAATCTTTTTTCAGTTACAGGTTTAGCACTCATCATCAGCAAGGCTGATGTCGTAGTCTACAAAATCGCTGGCACCCAATACTATCTCGCCACTGGTGTACAGCCCATCAGCCTTTGCAAGAGCCTCACGCTCACTCCCTGCGGCTACATAGATAACACGGGACATTGTTTCCTTGATTTCGACTGCATAAATCATCTTGATTTCCTCCTAATATGTATCTTACTTGTTGTCGGTATTGTTCTTCGGCTTGTAGACACTAAACCTTCTATAGCAGCTCCTGACAGTATACTTGGCAACAAGGTCTGGCTGTTCTTTCTTCAATGCTGCCGTATCAAGGCGAGTGCTGACTGCTTCCTTCCAGCTGACGGAGAAACCGTTCCTTGACTTAGCACACTCAGCTTCTCCTAGCATGGATTTGAGCTGGTTCTCCAAAAGGTTCTTCTGCTTCTTAACATCGTCCTCGATAGCCTTGATTGCCATGTAATCATCAAGGAGCTTGTCTGCTTCATCAGGCAGGATTATGCTGGTCTTGTTGCTGGCAGGATAGAGCTGGTCAAGTGCCTCTGCTGAGTTCTCGTCAACATCAGGCTTTTGGCGTCTCACGACTTTATCCCAGAAAGCAGACTCAAGCATGATGATAGTACTGATGGTTTCCTCATCACGCTCCACAATTTCATAATGCAGCTCATTTCCTCCAATCAGGTAAACCACATAAGCCCTAGGAAGCTCACAGACAGCAAGGTAATGCTGTATCTGGATATAATATTCAGCAGGAAGACCGTCAGCCCATTCCCCAGCCTTAAAAGCCGAAACCGTTTTGATTTCCACGAGTGACACCGAGCCATCATCTTCACGGATAATGCCATCAATGTCAGCAATCATAAACGGATAATCCTCAGACTGGAAGATGTACGGCATGACCTCGACTACCTTGCCAATCTTGGTAGCGAACACATCACGGATAACTGGCTCCAGAGTTGTTCCCCAAAACATTGCCTCATTGTAGACTGACTGCGTGTCACTGGAAGTCTTTTCCAGCCACAAGCCCAGCGGACTTTTCCAGCGAGAAAGACCGCAAGCTGCTGCTGCATCACTTCCGCCAATTCCCTGCTTACGAAGTGCAAGCCATTCCTCACGGAGCATGCCCTCTGTCTTTGCTAAAATTTTCTTTGACATATCCATTCCTCCTTGATAAGATAAGCATGATATTTATCTAAAAGCTCCTGCAGAAGCTGTGGTTCAGACAGCCTCAAGTTTAGGAGCTTTTTTGCTTGGCAGAATACCCTCGGCAGCATCCAGAATGATGTTTACAATCTTCTCCACATCGGACATAATGCTCATAATCATCTTCAGAACACTCTCCGCCTTGTCAGTTTTCTTCTTTTTGCCGGCATAACGGGCAATATATTCAAAGCCCTGCTTCTCATAGCCCTCTATTCCAGTAATCTGGCACAGCACCATAGCTGCAAACTCAGCTGTAGCCTCCGCAATTTCTCCGTCCAGCGTAGTCAAGTTATGGACAAAGTTGTGCTCCACTGCATGGGCAAGCTCATGGAAGTAGACCACAGCGTCCTTACTGTACAGATTGACCTTATTCTCGTTGAGCTTGTATGTCCCCAGGGCAGCTCTGCACATCGGCATGTAGGTAACAGGAATACCAAGATTTTCAGCAGCTTCCCAAAGAGGCGGCAGTTCATCAGGAGTGTAGTCGACCACTGGGACAGGCTCACCATCGGTATCCTCAATTCTGAATACAGGGATAGGGCGAAAACCAGTAATAAAAATCTTTTCTTCCTCCATGCCAGTATCAGGATTTTTCATCGTTATCTTCTTGGTGCATGGAGCAAGGATGTGGATTGCCCTGCTCCCCTGCTTGACAAAGCGATTGACGGAGTTCCACTGCTTGAATCCTCTTGCGTCAGCTGTGCCGTATGCGTACATCAACATCTGATTGCCGATACTCCACTTGTCAGACGGAATAGCAACCTCGCCCTTTCTCCTGCGAATGATGCTCCACGACACAGCCTCTGGCATTTCGCCCTTCTGATACATCTCAAGCAGCTTATCCACGGCTTCCTGATACAGATTGTCATTGTTCTTTTTCATAAAACTCATCCTTTCTTACTCACTTCAAAATTCTCTTGTTAGCCTCCAAATGATTTGCCACCACTTTGTCCTGAAACTCCATGCTTCCATCCAGACTTGCTGGAAGGTTATAAAGCATTGTGCCAATCAGGATAAGAGCAGCTAACCTGACTAAAATGTCCTTCATAGCCTCACCCCCTTTCATAGACAGACCTAAAAAAAGGCATAAAAAAAAATCCTGACAATGCAGGAGATACCAGCGTATACATATTGTTGTTAAGCAAGAGCCTCTAACAAGAACCTACAGATTTTATTGGGTTCCTTGCTTTGTGTGGAAACTTTCGGCATCGAGATGTACAATTTTTCCTTGGCCCTAGTGATGGCAGTGTATAACAACCGCCGTTCCTCGCTTATATCGGCTGTATCTTTATTTGATGGCAAAGCTCCGTCATAGCAGCCACAAATAAAGACATTATCCCATTCCAGCCCCTTTGCTGCATGAATTGACATGACCTGAATAACATCATCAGTATCAGCAGTCCTCTTTTTCATCTCGTCCAGCATACCCCTGATTTCTGAAATATGCTGCAAATACTGCTCCAAGCTGCCATACTCCTGAAGCTCATCAGCAAATGACTCAACAACCATAGTGTTTGCCGTACCAAGATACTTCCTCAAGCCAGCATTCAGCAGGGCATGCACTACCTCGGATGGTGATTTGTCTTTAACGGATTTCATGGCATCTACCATGCCGTCAACATAATCCTGATGGAAGAAGGGCAGCTCCATGAGCTTCATCGCATCCAGAAGCGTACAGCCATTATCCCTTGCCAGTTCCTCAATGTGGTTTATTGCATTAGCTTTCATGTACATCACCGACAGGATTGACTTGATAGTGCGAGTATCATTGTTCAAGAGAATTGCGTGGAACAAATTAATTATCGATGAATAAGGATATTGCTGAATGGTCAGTACATCAGAGATGCGTGATGCAAACGGCATCCCCTTCTCCAGCAGAAGCTCAATAACCTTCTTGGCAGCAAAACCAGACCGATACAGCACAGCAATATCCTTGTACTGACTGCCCTGCTGATGCAAATTGCCAATCTGCTCAATGATACCGTTCGCCTCATCTGCCTCGTTATCAGCAATCATGTAAGCAGGACATGAATATCCCTTCTGGCTTTTGGAGCATTTTAGGGCAGGGTAGTCCTCCATTACCTTATTCGCCAGTCCGATGATGCCAGCATTTGAACGGTGATTGATAGTCAGCTCAAACCTTGTGGCAGATTTATCAAATGAATTGATTACATCTGGGACGCTGCCACGAAAACTGAAAATACTCTGCCGATTATCCCCAAAAAGGCAGATATTCTTGGTACTTCCTTTCAGCATATTGATGATGGCGAGCTGGTTATAGTCCAAATCCTGTGCCTCATCGATTAATATGTACTCCCATGATGAGCACCAGCGTTTCCTAAGAGCCGTATTGGCAGTCAGCAATCTGACGGCAAACAGCTGCATTGTGTCAAATGTCAGCATCCGATTTTCCGTCAGATACTCAAGATACCGCTCTCTTACTCGGATTGTAGCCTTTTTAGTAATGTTGGGATTGTTGAGGCTGCCAATCACCTCGTCAACTGTGGTGTCAGCCTTGCCGATAAGACGCCTGATGACGCTCTCCGTGATTGCTTGATTGGTTATGACCGTAAAGTTTCCATATCCATTACCACGCAGGAGATGAAAGCAGAGGCTGTGCAGGGTGCTGACCTGTACGCCCTCCAGCGAGCCAGCTCTATCACGAATTTCTATGGCTGCCTTCCTGCTAAACGCAAGGCAAAGTGTCCTCGCACCTGGCTTTACGTTTTGGATTTCAACCAGCTTTGCTACAAGGCAGAGCGTTTTACCAACTCCAGCTCCGCTGTTTACTACAGTCAGACCATCAATATGAGAGATTGCCAAGTCCTGTTCTTTCGTAAACCGCACTCCGTTAGCAGGAGTATAGCCTGATGATAAATCAGATAGCACTTCTGCCAATGGTGGCTGGGAACGCATAAAATCTGGGTTTTGAACAAAATTTTTCATACAAAATTCCTCCTCAAAATATAAAAAGCCACCAGCATATCACTGATGGCACGGCATACTATACGAGTTTATTCTAAATCCAAATGGGGCGGGGGCTAAAAATTTTACACTAAAAAATATTAAATTTACTATATAGACAGAGCAATTTTCGTAGTTTTCAAGAGCATATAGAAAAAATTTTTAAAAATTTACCTAAATTTGTGAATAAGCCCCCTATACAACGTAATAAACGAGCAGACGCGCAAAAAAATAAAAGGAGAAAAAACATGGAACATCTAAATCTTTTTTGGCTACAACATGCTAGAAAAAAACGAAAATTCACGGTTAAGTTTGTAAGCAGAATTATCGGAATAACAGCTTCAACTCTTTGCCACTGGGAGACTGGAAAAACACCAATTCCGGCTGAAAAATTGCTGCAACTCTGCCACTTATACGGCTGTTCAGTCAATGACTTAATTTACAAGGAGACATTAAAATGATAAATTTTGATTTCACCAAAATTCGACAATTCCGCAAGGAAGCTGGTTTACGCCTAAAAGACCTTGCCGAAGCAATAAACATATCTATCAATACTATAAGTCGATGGGAAAATGGTTGTGGAAGTATTTCCGTTGGCAATCTGCTGAATATTTCCAGATTTTTTGGAAAAGACATCAGAACTTTTTTCATTGATAAAGGAGATAAAAATCATGTTTGAATATCGTACTCATAAAATAACTAGTCAAGATAACTTACCAGAATTATGGCGTACCGAAGGGAAAATATATCGCCAAAAACGCGAAGGACTACATATTTCAAGGAAAGAACTATCAAAAGAAATCGGCTGCTCTTCTGTAACAATATATAATTTTGAAAACGGTAAAAGTTCGATGTGGCGCAGTGTAATGAAAAAATCTTATGAAATGGCTTTACAGGTTATCACATCAAGGCGATTAAAACTTTTACAGCCATAACACAAATAGGGCGTGATCAATGGTCATGCCCTTTAATAATAATATAAGGCACATGGAGTTTAAGAAAAAATTTTCATTACGAACGCAGTCGGAGCAAGGCTTCGACAAGGAGTAAAAAATTTTGTAACTCCAGTGTTACGAAATCTTATGATAAAACATTTAATGAACACAAGGAGATTACTATGATACATACGATGACCATTGGCAAGGACATTTATCCTGATGAGAGTACTATATCCTACATTCTAAAGAAAATGAAGAAACCTCCTCAGTTTCAGTCAATGTATTTTTCAACAGATGAAGCATTTGATCATCTTTATAGAAAATGTACATATTACCCTAACTCGCTTTATTTCGGCATAAACGCAATTCAGCTTATAAGGTATGGAATAGAAACTATTGATATGGCAACTGATGAAAAAAACTATACAGTCGCATTTCAACTAAGATTTGTAGTTAATCCGTATCGCCTAATTCATCAAAATGAACCTCCTAGCGTAAATCTTTTTATACCAACCGCTAATAATATTTCCCTTTTGAATGAACAATTTGACCGTTTTATAAAGTGTTTTCTCCCCGCGTTGTATGATGAGTTCACATTTGATAAAATGCTTGCCAAGCGAATAGATTACTCATTCAATTTCAAAATAAGAGAGCCTGATAAACGTTCTGCATTTTATAAGGTTATACACAAAACCAGTATGTATAACAGAACTAAACTATGCAAGTCTGATACACAAAAGCGGTATGAACAATCTGCTGCTGAAAAGAATAAAAGCCGAAAAATCATAATCTACGACAAAGCAGCAGAAATCGCAAATATGAACTATATAAACACAAATCAAAAACGCACTTTGGAAGCATCTGCACGAGAAATCATCAGATTTGAAATTCAGTTCAGTAAGCAGGGAATTAAAAATCTTGTTCAGAAATATGCTCTCAAATCTTCTAATGTGCTAAATTTTCTGGATAAGGATATAGCATACAATGAGCTTATATCAGGATATAAAAATACCATTGGTATTGAAGATTTCTACGATAGAAGTAATATAAAGAGCATACTCAGGAAAAGCTGCACGGACAGTATGTCTGAAAAACTTATAAATATAACAAAGATGATAGCCCAAACAAGGAGTATAGCAGTTGCCAAAGAAAAATACGTTACTGGCTATGCTCTCAAGAATAGTTCCGTTACACTAAAAGGTACAACTCAAACATTTAACAATCATATTAAGAAACTGCGTCAACTTGGTATCAATCCAGTGCCATTAACTGATGGAGATAAGGTCTGTCATGTACAAAATCCAATTCATCAGTTGGAGGAAATGTACAAAAATCTCATCTAAACCATGTTCCTGTAACAAATTTTATATGATTTCCCGAAAACGAAAAAACGAATTAAAATCTACCATGTAAAGTAATAGATACAATAATCAATATAATGTACTTTCCCACAAAATCGGTATAATTGTTATACAAGCAAGTCGATTAGGTATTATAGAAATATATTTTCTATAGATGTCAGAAAACTTACATATAGTTTTACAAATAAAAAAGCGAGACAGATTTACTGCCTCGCTTATGTGCTTATAAGTTATTCAGACAAGCATTAAAGATTATCTGATATACTTTAACACTTTTTACAGGATTTTTAGAAGCCTTGTTACCATCTTCGCAACCATACCATTCACCATTATTCTTTACAAATTCATAAGATGAATATCCCATATTTTGTCCATCTTGAACACATTTTGCTTTTACTCTTATTATAGTACCGTTATTATTCTGTGATAACGTATCAGTGTCAATATAGTATACTTGCTTTATATCAAATTTTGTTTGTTCTCCTGCATATACATCCACAGCCTCTGCTTGGTTTATATAAGCAACCTGTCCCCCCATAACTAAAGCAGCACCTAACGCTACACCTGCAATGATTTTCTTAAACATGACTTCTCCTCCTCATAATGTAAGATGATTATATTTTACGGTTATCATATTCTACGAAAAATTAAAAAATCCTGCTTTTGATTAAAATTTTATAAAAAAAGAGGATATTTACGATAAACGTCGAATACAACATATAAAACTTATTGGAGGTAAACAACATGGCAAAAGGTAAAAAGAAAACGGCTGAAGAATTGCTGAAAGCAGAAAAGCTTAATTATGAAAAACTGAAAGAAGAACTGTCAAAATCAAAGCAGAAAATAAAAGAGCTAGAAGAAATAGTAACATTGAATAAAGCAAAGAGTATTATACATCTAATCGAAGAAAACAACCTCTCAATTGACGAATGTATGGCTATTTTATCAAACCATCAACAAAAAAAGAACGAAACGGATGAGATAATGGATTTTTTTAATATAGATCCAAATGAAATACAATCTTTTAGCGATTCAAAATAAAAAAATGAACGCCCCACTAGAGCAAATCTAGCAGGGCGTTATTTATTTGCTATTAATCAAACAGACTCCCAACGAAAGAGAATACTGCCCTGGAGCAGCAACCACGGAGCAGCAGCAATCATTACTGCTCCACCCGCCGTTGCTGCCAGTGCGGCTCCTGCACTCGTAGCAACCAAAGCTGAAGTTGCTGTTCCTGCCACTCCTGCTGCTGCACAACCAATATCTTCCCACGCCTATCCATTTTCAGGTGATTTCATACTCAATGAAGAACCGCAGCATTTTTTAATATTTCCTTAACTTCCTCCACGGAACATCCACTAATATCGGCAATATCTTCAACTGGCATATTACGTCTGAACATTTTTAATACTGTCTGAGTCTTAGTTTCCCAAATTCCCTCATTCCGCCCCTCTGCCAAAGCTTCTGATCTTATGCTATCTCTCTCTAGGTTCCAGATATATTCTTGGTCAAATAAAGTAAGCATAATTTCCTCGACCTCCTTCTCACGTTCACCCAAGTATTCCTTGAGCAGATTTCTGTCACGACAAATCCTGATAATCTCTTTTGCTGCTGTCAGCGTCCTGCCATACAATGCTACCTGCTCATTAAATACCCTGCAAAAGCCTATATACTGACTGATAATATCATCGCTATCCTGAAGGTAAATAATCTTTACCTTGACATCTATGCAGCAATCTGTGTCAGAAAAAAACTCATCTTTCAGTGACAACACATCAGGATGGCTTCCCTTGTCACCAGTATAGATAACATACAACTCAGGCTTCGGCATATCGACCTTATGGCTGCCGTACAACTTAATTTTGTTTTCCCTGAAATAGTCCTGATAAGTCTCCATCAAGTACATCAGGGAACGAATAACGATATTAGGAGACCATGTTGACTGAGCTTCCACCAGAACCATCAGCTGGCTGCCCCTGACCATGAAGCCCAAGTCATTGTATATGCCGTTCATAAGTATTGACTTTAATGTCACAATATCCAAATCATCTGCCTTTATGGTTGTATCATCTGGATGCAGTGTCTGATACATCTGCAAAAGGTACTTTTTCTGGGAAAATAAGTCCCTGAATACTGTGTCCTTCACTGCCAATTTCATTTTTCTTCCATGAGTCAACACAACCACTCCTCACTTAATCCAGCTACACCTATATTTTACCAAAATGTTGCCTCATACACAAATATTTATTCTTCTTATTGTCATAACTTAACACTATTGACAACGATGTATATACCCAGTAAAATTAAGGCATCAGGCGTTGTCAAAAGTCATTGTCAATAGTAGGAGGGATAAAAAATGATTTATGGCTATGCACGAGTATCAACCGCAGGACAGGCAGCTTCTGGAAACAGCCTTGCCGACCAGCAGGAGCAGCTAACGAACGCTGGCTGTCAAGAGATTATCGTAGAGCAGTATACTGGCTCCACAACACATCGTCCTGCTTTTATCCAGCTGCTGGACAAGCTTCAGCCCGATGACACGCTCGTAGTCACCAAGCTGGACAGGATAGCCCGCAATGCAGGAGAAGGTATCAACCTCATCAATGACCTTATGAAGAAAGGTATCAAGGTTCATATCCTGAATATAGGACTGCTGGACAACACGCCTACTGGCAAACTCATCGCTAATATCATGCTTGCTTTTGCCCAGTTTGAGCGTGATATGATTATCGAGCGTACTCAGGCTGGCAAAGCTATCGCCAAGCAGAAAGCTGACTTTGTTGACGGAAGGCCTCGTATTCCTGCATCACAGACAGACCATGCTCTGGAACTTCTGGAAGAAGGACTAAGCTACAAGCAGGTAGCCCGCAAAACAGGCATTTCCATATCAACTCTAGCCCGAAGGGTAAGAGAAAAACGAGCCAAAGCAGCCAAATAGCACACTTTTTATATACTAAGTTGCTATTCATCTTGATTTTCTGCTATTTATAATTTTCTTAACACGTTCCCATTCGTCCAGAGACAGGTACAAATATCGTTTCTTCACGTCTCCTATCTCATCCTTCCTAACTGACCGCAACACGCTCTCAAACGACGTCTCATTGCCAGCCTTGGCATATTTCTTATAGGCCTCAGCCTCTCTGCTGGAGCAAATCACAACCCTGCTGAATCTCTTTACACCACTGCTCTTTCTGCCAGCACCTTCACGTTTGCCCCCCCAGTTCGGGGAATGAATCTTCAACTGCTCAACTTCATCCTCCAGACTCTGTACTTTTTCTGCAATCCGAGCTCTATCCTTTTTTACATTGGCAAGTTCCTTCCTCGTATCCTCTATCTCAAGCTTTACACGAGCCTCTGTCTCCGTTAAAATCCTGTTATTGATACGACTAAGGACTTCTGATAACTCCCTGCACAAATCAGTCAGGCCAGCCTTGTTAAGCTTTTCCAGCTCTCTGGCACTGGATTTTCTAATTACTTTTTGCGCTTCACGCTGCAACTCCGTCAACTGCATGACTTCCCACCTCTCTTTCCTGATGTAGAATATTATAGCACTTTTTCAACTTGAATACTATAAAAAGCCTCCTCTACAAAAGGGGAGGCTTTTTTCTTACTTATCCAGCAAAGGTTTTATCTTCTCCGCCAAGGCAGCAATGGCTTCCTTGACCTTTCTCTTATACATGAGCTTGCTCATATTATGTGTCTGCTTGAACTTCTCATAGTCATTCCCTACAACGATTGGCGCAGACTTCTTGTAGTTCTCCAGCACAAACAGCACCTCATTTTTCTTGACGCACCATTCTTTGACAAGCATATCAACCTGCTGATTAATGATGTTATCTATACGCTGCTCAATAACATTCATGGCGTCCATGCCCTTGTAGGCTTCAGGATGAGCCTTCATATCTTCCCAGAACTGCCTGATGACAGCTGCCAGGCCCGGATTGCTTTCCGCCAGCTGGTCGATGTACTTTTCAATATTTTCATCATGTACAGCCTCTACAATAATCTGGTCCTCATCAGGGATATGCCGCTGTATCAATGACATGAGATACCTGTAGTCTATTATTTCAATCCTGATGGTTTCCAGCTCATACTCGATGTCAATGGTTACATCATCGCCATCATCATCACGAGAACGCTTCAATGCCTCCAGCACATTCTGATACTTTCCCAGATAATCATCAAAATCCTGATGGCTGATGCCATAATCACGCTCCAAATCCTTGTCAGCCCACTCCATATAGACCTGAATTTCCCCAAAAGACTTGTCCAGCTTCTGGAACTGCTTCACAAACTTTGCCATAGCTGCCCTGTCATTCAGCAGGTTATCTACAGCCTCAGGCGCAGGTGCCAGCTTCCTTATCTCACTGATAGCCTCGGTAAATTCCTGCTCAATTTCCGCAAAAGGCGGAGCACTTACATCATTCGTCCCCCCATTGGAATACAGCCAAAGAGCCTCATCTACAGCCTTTCTGTATTCCTCAGCTCGCTGGAATATAACAATCATGCCGTACTTCTTCGACCTGTCATACAGCCTGTTGGTTCTGGAAAATGCCTGTATGATATTCTGATAGCTCATAGGCGGCCTGTCCACAAAAAGAATACCGCAAGGCGGTGCATCAAAGCCTGTCAGCAAGCGGTCAACAACAATCACAATATCCAGCTGGTTTTCCCGCAGGCGATACTGCCCCTTCTTCCTTGCCAGCCTGTCATTCAAATCCGTGTTATATGCCCTCTGGCTGTCAAGGCCATAATTCGTCCCAAACATGGCATTATAATCCTGCATGGCTTCCAGCATGAACTGCTGGTTCTGAATTGAATCATCATCATTCTCGGTAACGGTATGGGTGATGGCAATCCGCGGAAAATCATTCAGCTTACTGCGTACATGCTCCGCTACCTTCCCCTCTGCCACAAACTGTTTCATCAGACGATAATAACACTGGGCATCACTGATGGACTTAACTGTCAGTATAGCTTCATAGGCATCACCACGTTCTGCCGAAAGTCTGAACTTGCCAGCACACTTGTTGATGATGAAGTCAATAACCTCCATACGATGAATATCGTTGGCGTATGGGTCAGTGTCCTGTACCTTGACCTCTCTCATAACCGTGTAAGTAACTTTGCTACGATCTTCATTGACCAATAGCTCATGCTTCTTTCCTACGCCCATCTGCTCACCAATGACACAAATCTGCTCGTAGGAAATAGTGTCCTTGTACTCAATCTGAAAACCCAGCACAGCCTTGTTGTGCAATGCCTCACGAATAGTATACTTGTGCAGACACGGGCCGAACATGCCCTCAGTAGTCCGAGGCAAATCTCCCTTCCTGGCCCGCATATTTTCCTTAAAAATCGGCGTACCAGTGAAGCCGTACCACAATGAGCTTTCAAAAAAATTCATAATCATTCGCTGGGTTTCAGGCGTTACAGTACGATGGCACTCATCCACTACAAAACCAATCCTCAAACCATGGAATTTCTTAGTTTTCGTGCTGTCCTTCTTCGCTTCGCTGCTATACCTCTTAATGAGAATTTGCAACTTCTGAATAGTAGTGATAATGGCAATGCGGTCGTTGCTGTACAGTTTCCTTACAAGCTCGCCAATATTCTGGGTGTCCTCAATGTCAACGGCATCATTCTCCGCATAAGCCTTGAAAGATGTGCTGGTCTGCTGATCCAAATCCTTGCGATCAATCAGGAAGATAGTCTTGTCTACGCTAGGTATCGTCAGCAAGTTCTTAGTGACTGTGTAGGAGGTCATGGTCTTGCCTGAGCCGGTGGTATGCCATACAAAACCTGACTTCCCCTCCCCTGACGCCTTTTTCACCGCCTCAATGGCATGAATCTGATATGGACGCAATAACAGCAGCTTCTTCCTCTCAGCATCCAACACGCTGTAGAACCCAATCATCTGATGAGCCTCTGGAATGCGAAGCACGCTCCTGGCAAATTGCAGATAATTCTCCACGGGATGATTAGAGCTATCAACCCATGTGGTAAGAAAATTCTCGTTGAGCCTGTCACCAGTGTCAGCAGCAATATAACGTGTGTTGCTGCCGTTGGTCACAACATACATCTGCACCAGCCCGAACAAGCCCTTGAACTTGCCCTGCACCTTGTACTTCTTAATCTGCCGAAAGGCATCCATGAAGGGGTGATTCTGATTCTTCAGCTCAATCTGTATCATGGGCATACCATTAATCAGCAGGGTGACATCAAAGCGGCGTTCCCTGTCACCACTGCCCTCTTTAGCTGACACATATTGATTGATGACCTCATAGCAGGAACGACCGCCAGCAATCTCCCTGCTGCTCACAGCAAATAAATGTATCGTCCCCTTTGCTGCATCCTCACGGACAAGGGGAATAACAGCCTCACCATTCTCCCCAGCAAGCCATAAGGCGGCCTTGTAAGGCGTCTGCGCCTGTTCCAGCATAAAGTTCTTAATCTGCCCAAACTCCTCATCAGTAAGCAGCTCCCCATCCAGTACCGCCTGATTATTCTGATTGAGCTTCTCACGAAAATTATGCCACAAAGCTTCCTCTGTAGTAATATCCTTGCGGTAAGTCCACTGGGAAATACCTGTAGTCAACTGCGCTATAAGATTTTTCTCCATTGCCGCTTCAAGTTCTGCCATAACCACACCCCCTTACACAAACATCTGCTGAAGCAATCCCTTCTTTATCTCCTGAAGGTCAGAAAGAACTTGCTTTTCAGCAGTTATTTTTTTGTCGAAAATTGACAGAAAGTCTGCTATTTTCCTCTGTTCTTCTATACAAGGTAACATTACACTTAATCTCTTTATAGTGGTTGCCGATAAATTCCCTTGCCCACCTTGTAAGAAAGTACTTACTATGTATTTTCTGAAATAACTCAACCATAAAAAAATATAATAAACATTATCTTTTATTGGGCGAATACATAAAACAGCCTGATTAATTGCTCCGCTAATCTTTGATATATCACATTCTCCACTATTAGCACCATACAAAGCATACAACAAATCGCCTTTTTTAACCATTTTAGCAGATGAATTTGCTAACCCGTCTTCTGATATATGTAATTCCGTATTCGCCTTATGAATTTCTCCAGAACGTATGAAAGGAATGTTACCAACATAATAGTCTTTTTAATCTGATTTTGGTGTGCCCCCGGAAAAACAAACAATTATATCAGCTAACAAATTCTTTTCCCACTTTGGATAATCCTGCCCATTGTCATCTTTAAACCTAATCTCCTGACTAAAGATTTTCTGGAGCAATCCCTTCTTCGTTTCCTCAAGGTCAGTTACAATATTCTGCTGTGCAGTAATACGCTTATCAAAGGTGGTAAGAAAGTCGGCTATTTTTTGCTGTTCAGACAATATTGGTTTAGAAACCAATATATTAACAAAGTCTTTTTCTGACACATTCAACAACCCGTCCATTCTAGCCGATGATGAAATTATACCTCTTAATTCTTTATCAATTTTACCAGAATTTAAATAATTTCCATAAAAAGTTGAGTTACCATTTTTCATACGAAAACAATGGTATACATAAGGTACTAATGCTGATGAATTTTCCAATTCAAAAATACAACCATACTTTTTTAACTTTGAATTTCCTCGATTATAAGCTAAATCTCCACGGCGGAGCAGTGTATACTTTTTCAAACTACTACCAGCGTTATCTTTAGAATATTTTTCTTGTTGATTTATAAACCCTTTTACAGCAGAAAGCATCATAACCGGATGCTCGGCACCATCATTTTTATCTTTTATTATATCTGCAATTTGAGATAATTTTATTTTATCCCATTCACCTGTAAATCCTTTAAATCTCAACTTCGGCACAACCATATATGTCACCTCTCAATCATATTTTATCTATCAAAATTCTACTATAATTGATATTATTGCCGTAGGTCTGTAACTTAGAAGCCATGTTCACACTTACAATCCATGCACGCTATACCACTCTCATAATCCCAATTCTTTAAAAAAACCAGCCAATTGTTCATCAAGCGCAGCAGCTTCCTCTCTATGCACTTTCAACCTTTCCTGCACAGCAGCAATATCCACCAATTCTTCCTCCTCAAAAGTATCAACATACCTCGGAATATTGAGATTAAAATCATTCTCCTGAATTTCCTCAAAACTAGCCAGATGCGCAAACTTCTCCACATCCTTGCGCTCATGATAAGCCTTCACAATCTTATCAATATGCTCCTGCTCCATCACATTCTGCGCCTTGCCAGCCTTAAATTCCTTAGAGGCATCAATAAACAGCACATCACGGCTATCCCGATTTTTCTTCAAAATAACAACACACGTAGGAATACCCGTACTAAAAAAGATATTAGCCGGCATACCTATAACAGCATAAATACTGCCATTTTCCAGCAAATGCTTGCGAATTACTCCCTCGGCAGCACCTCTGAACAGCACACCATGAGGCAGAACAATCCCCATGGTGCCATCATTTTTCAAATGATAAAATCCATGCAGCAGGAAAGCAAAATCCGCTTTTCCTTTTGGAGCCAGCTTTTCATAAGGCTGAAAACGCTGGTCGCTCATAAATCCCTTATCCCCACTCCAAGCCTGAGAATATGGCGGATTCATCACAACGCTGTCATAGCTGGTAGGTTCCTCTGTCGGCCAGTCTGCTCCCAAGGTATCACCATTCCTGAAATGCTGCTGAGTAAAAGGCACATGATGCAGTATCATATTCATTCTGGCAAGGTTGTATGTGGTATGAGAACGCTCCTGCCCAAAAAACTGAATTGTATTCCGCACTGACTCCTCAAGATAGTTCTTTGCCTGCAACAAAAGTGAACCCGAACCCATACAAGGATCATAGATAGAATATCCATGCTTATCGGCCTTGCCACTGGTCACAATCCGCGTAATCAGCGAAGAAACAGCCTGTGGCGTATAAAACTCGCCAGCCTTCTTGCCAGAACCGGCTGCAAACTGCCCAATCAGATACTC
>NZ_VUNR01000035.1 GCF_009695585.1 Anaerovibrio slackiae | reverse complement strand
ATCCTGCTGGGTGTGGTAATGTTCGGCATGGGCATGACCCTGAAGCTCAGCGATTTCAAGCTGGTCTTCCAGCGTCCGAAGGATGTCTTCGTAGGCGCACTGGCACAGTTCACCATCATGCCTTTCCTGGCATGGCTGCTGGCTACCGCCTTCGGGCTGCCTGCTGACCTGGCAGCCGGTGTCATTCTGGTTGGTACCTGCCCTGGCGGCACTTCCTCCAACGTCATGACCTATCTGGCCAAGGGCGATGTAGCATTGTCCGTTTCCATGACCATGACAACCACCATTCTGGCTCCTATCGTTACGCCGCTCCTGACCTGGTGGCTGGCAGGGGCATGGATTGAGATTTCCCTGTCCGCCATGATGCTGTCCATCTTGAAGATGGTAGTAGCACCTATTGTGCTGGGTATTGTCCTCAACACCCTTTTCCGCAGCACTGTTGAGAAGGTTGTAAAGGTTCTGCCTCTGGTATCTGTTGTATCCATCGTGCTGATTGTAGGCGGCGTAGTAGCTGTCAGCTCCCAGCGCATTCTGGAGACCGGTGCTTTGATTATGGTAGTCGTTATGCTCCATAACCTGCTGGGCTATTCCTGTGGCTTTGCCATCGGCAAGCTTCTGAAGATGGATATCGCCAAAGCCAAGGCTGTTTCCATTGAGGTTGGCATGCAGAACAGCGGCCTTGCTACTTCCCTTGCCATGCTCCACTTCGGTGCAGCTGCGGCAATCCCTGGGGCTATCTTCAGCGTATGGCACAACATTTCCGGCTCCCTGGCTGCCAACTACCTTGCAGCCCGCATGAGCAAGGAAACCTTGCTGGAAGATGACAACGAGGATACCGACGGCGATGTTGCCATTGCCACCAAATAAAAAGCTATTTGACAAAAACTTAGCATAATTAGCAAAAAATAAAAATGCCATCAGCAATAGGCGCAATTGCCGCCCTTCGCTGATGGCATTTTCTATTGGCAAAAAACTTTCCCTCTGTTAGTTATGTTTAGTGATGATATTTTTGCTGGCATTTTTTATTTAACACTGTTCTTCTATCAGTAATGATAAACTTCTCTTTTGCTCACCATGAAGTAAACCGTAATAAAGCAGGTGCACAGCTCTGCCACAAAAATAGAAATCCAGATACCATCTATCCCCAGCCAGATAGGCAAGAGCAGCACAGCTGCCATTTCAAAGCCAAAGGTGCGCAAAAAGGAAATCGCCGCCGATACCAGCCCGTTATTCAGTGCCGTAAACAGTGCCGCTCCCCAGATATTCAGCCCCATCAGCAAAAACGCCAGCACATACATGCAATAGCCATGTACCGTCAGGCTGAACAGCTCCTGATCATAGCCCACAAAAGCTCCTAGCAGAGGTTCAGCCGCCAGCTCCGCCACCACGGTAATAATACCGCCCAGCCCCAGCATCAGGACAATGCTTTTCCTGACCAGATTGTGAAGCTCCTCGTGATTTTTGGCACCATACTGGAAGCTGATAAGGGGTGCACTGCCGGAAGCATAGCCCAGGTATATGGACATAAAAATAAAGGTGATGTACATAATCGCCCCATAGGCAGCCACGCCGTCTTCCCCAGCTATGGACAACAGCTGATAATTGTACAGGGCAGTAATCACCGAGGCCGACAGCACAGATACCATATCCGATGAACCATTAGTAAAGGTCTTGAACAGTACCGGCAGATTCAGCCTGGTTCTGGTAATCTGCAGCAGGCTGCTGTTTTTTCGGGCAAAATACGCCAATGGCGCCATGCCGCCAGCCACCTGCCCCAGGGCAGTCGCCCATGCCGCACCTGCCACGCCCCATTGCAGCACTACAATAAACAGCACATCCAAAAGCACATTGATGCCGCCGGACAGCAACGAAACCTTTAGGCTGAGGTCAGGTTTGCCGGCAGCGATAAAAAAGCTCTGAAAAATATTCTGCAGCACATAGAAAAACTGCGCTGCAAAAAGGATTCTGCCGTACTCCACGCAGTAAGGCTTCAGCTGGTCATTGGCACCCAAAATATCAGCAATCACAGGGGTAAAGGCATAACCTGCCAGGGAAAGCACCACGCCTATCACCGCTGTCGTATAAATCAGCAGGGAAAAATACTGATTGGCAATCCCCCTCTTGTTCTCCCCCAGCTTCTTGGAAATCAGGGCATTCCCCCCTTCGCCAATCATAAAGCCGATAGCTACCGGCACCAGGTCCACAGGCATCACCAGATTGACCGCTGCAAAGGGCACCTTGCCCACATAGTTTGAAATAAAAAAGCCATCCACTACGCCATAAACCGCCGTGCAGATGATCATCAGGATAGGCGATATGACAAAGCGCAGCAGGCGCTTATATGTGAAATGGCCCGACATTTTTAAACTCATTTACAATATATCCTTTCGTTTATCCTTCTCAGCAAATCTTTTATCCTGCTAATATCCATCTAAATCAATCGCTTATCCTTGGCAGGAAAATTTTTCCAACAAAAATACCCGATGCAGGGGCTGTACGCAAAGCACAGCCCTGGCATCAGGCATACAAGTTCCGCAATCAATATAAGCAGGCCTCATGCAGAAATATCCACGTTGGCACCGCGGTACTTATTGTCTGCATCAGATTCCTTCATATCCTTTTGATAAGGATTATCCTCATTATAATACCGTATCTGGGTATTAGTCTCGCCGCCGGAGATATAGGTGCGTCCGCACTCAGGGCAAATCGCCGTCTTGAGTTGCACGGAAGCCCTGACAACCTGGCCGTTGCCCTTTTCCGCCTTTTGATAGGCATTGGACACATGCTCCTGCTCGTGCCCCATCACCACGGCCGCAGCGGACTCAGGAGCTATATGGCCTGCCGCCTTGAAGGAAACCATCTCATCAGAGCCATCCTGGTATTTGCGGTTCTTGCATGTCTCACATTCCTCCGGCGTGGACTTGCGCCCATTCAGCTTTTTCCTCGCTTCGTCCGGAGAAAGATAGTCATCTCTTTCCTGCTCCTGGCCATTTACTCCATAGGCATTGTCATTGTCATAAGCATTGTCAGACGCCTTGTTCAGCCAGTCCCATGCACCGCCGCCCTGGGAACCAAAAATGCCACCTACTGCCATGATTTCACCTCCTGCTCCTAGCCTGCCAAAAACTACAAATTCACTAATTGCACTGCTATCACTACTATCACTGCCAGCAATCGCCTGCTGCCATCGCCCGCAACCATTACTTACCTAACATTATACTAAAAAATTTGCCTGACGGCAACTATGGCAATTGAACTTGCTCCTGATAATTCCCCAGCATCCTGCTGATAGTTTCCTGCATCTCCTGACGGAAATCCGCCGGCTCCAGTACCTCCAGAAATTCCGCCTGGCTGAGAAACCACATCTTGGCTCCCCTGGTATACACCTCCGCCTGCAGCACGGTCCCACGTTCATCCTGAGATACAACCACGGCATTGGGCAGCCTGTCCAGCACTGCCTCCAGAGACTTGCCCCAGAAACGGAACTTGACCTGCCGCAGCTCTCCGGTGCTCATGAACTGGATTTCCTTGCGAAACTCTCCCGGCTGAAAGCGGCTGGTATACTCCACATGGAAATGCTCCGCCAGCAGGCTGCACTCCCCTATGCGGTCAAGGCGGAAGGCGATAGGCGCACTTTCCTCCAGCTGCGCCAAAAGATAAAAGTACATCTCCGAAAACATGATTCCCAAAGGCTTTACCTTGATACTCTCATAGGCTCTTGCACCAACCCTCTTGTACTCCAGCAGCACATATCTCTGCTGCTGCTTCGCCTCGCTGAGCTGCCACAGCAAATCCTTGACGGTGTGGGCATTTTCTGTCTGCTTGTACAGAAACAGCTCATTTTTCAGCAGGCTCCTGATGTGCTTTTCCGACTCCGGGCTGCACTGCACCAGCATTTTGTCCACCAGACGGTTCAGCTCCTCCTTGGTCAGGCCGCGGCTTTCCAGCAGAATCGTTGCCAGCAGCAGGATTTCCTTTTCATGCAGCAGCATATCGCTGCGATTGCGCCAGTAATACTCCTTGCGGATGCGGTTATATTCAATATTGCCATACACCGATGGCGTATAAGCCTCCGCTATATACACCCTTAGCTCCCCGATATCCCGCTGCACGCTCTTTGCCGTAATGCCAAATTCCTGCTGCAAGGCCTTGGTGCTGATGCCGGAGCCCCGCTGCAGCCTGTCAAACATCTGCAAGAGCCGCATGCTTCTATCTGTTTTTTCCTCTGAAAACTGAGTATCATTTGTAGACATATCCTCACCTCAATAAACCTTTGCCTTTTCTAAAAGAGCGCACTTGGGACAAAGCCATTTGTACTCCCTGCGGCCAGAAAAGCTTGAGACTGCCACACGCCTGATATTTTCCCTGCTATCGCACCTGGCACACTTCTTTTCGCCAAACAGCATCTCAGCCATATCCTTCAGCATATCCATCCCTCCCAAAAATAATTATCACCAATCTTAAAAAGAATTATTCATAAAATAAACTAATCATACCTAATGTTACTTTATACTCATTTTAGCAAATTCCTTATAAAACAATACGTTTTCATAATGATTATAACAAAATGATTTATAATATACTATCCCCAAAAGGGGGTGGTTGATTGCATTTATCAAGACTTTATGAGCTGCGTGAGGATAACGACCTGAAGCAGCGAGAGCTGGCTGCTCTTTTAAACTGCTCACAGGTCTGTTATTCCTACTACGAACTTGGCAGGCGGGAAATCCCACTGGCACTTCTGATGAAGCTGGCTGACTTCTACAAAACCAGCGTGGACTATCTACTCTACCGCACTGACAATCCGGCTCCCTACGAACCATCAGAAAAATATTCCCTGATGTGTGAGATAAGTGAGTAAGGCAACAAACATTCAAACATTCAGACATTTAAGTATTCAGGCATTACAATTAAAGGCTCATTTATCTCACCCACGCAGCAGCATATTGGCAGTATGCTGCTGCATTTTCCTTTGGAGCAATTTTATTATACCAAATCACTCCCCCAATATATGTCCTTCTAAAAAATAATTGCTGTAAAAAACCATCTTTAGAGGCGGCTTTTCACAGCAACTATATCATTACAACATCATTATACCCGTTTAAGCTCTCAAACTCTCAAAATCTCAAAATCTCAAGCACTAAAACTCTAAATCTCTAAATCTCTAAATCACTCATCGTTCAGCCATTCATTTTCTTCGCCACATATTCCAGCAGGATATGGCCGCTCTTTCTGTTGGTAGCCAGCGGAATGTTGTGCACATCGCACAGACGCAGCAGGGCGTTGATATCCGGCTCATGAGGCTGGGAGGTCAGAGGATCACGCAGGAAAATCACAAAATCCACCTTCTCTACCGCAATCAGGGCTCCAATCTGCTGGTCGCCGCCCAAAGGTCCTGACATCATAGTCTCCACATTCAGTCCATACTTTTCATTAATCAGCGTTCCCGTGGTCCGTGTTGCCACCAGATGAAAATTTTTCAGCAAATCCTTGTGGTGTCCAACGAATTCCAGCATCTCATCCTTCTTCTTGTCATGGGCAATCAAAGCTATCGTCTGCATACATTTTCCTCCTTTGCATACTCTATGAAATAAAAGCTCTCATACCATGTTTGCTGACCTTATATTTTTTCTATCAGGCAGGTATGCTTTTTGCTCGCCTTGTCATAATTGATGCCAACCAAAATAATTGCACCCTTGTAGTGCTGCAAAGCCCCTGCATATCTGCGTTCTTTTATCTGCCGGATTGCTGTCTCCGCATCTTTATCCGCCTTCAGTTCCACCATTATCGCAGGCTTGCTGCCGGAATCGGTTCTGGGAATAAACACTAAATCCGCAAAGCCTTTTCCCCCCGGCAACTCCCGTATAACCGTATAGCAGGCAGGAGCCGTAAAATACGCCATAGTCAGGACGCAGCTCAAAGATTTTTCATCATTATATTTGAACACTGATGCATAGTTCTCGTGAGCAATCTCAAAGGGGGCAAACAGTTCTTTGGAATCACAGCCCAGGCTATAATAGGCCTCCAGCATACCTGCAGCCTGAGATTTTCCGAACCGCCTGGCATGGCTGACAGCTATGCACCTTTGCGCCTTGCCCAGGCTTTTATTCATGTGCTTGATAAGCCCTGTCTTGTCAACATATATATCGCTGTTAACATCGCTTGCGAATCCCTCATTGCCAGGATTAAAATAGATGCCCATACAGCCACCCCCTCTTGCCTGCCGTCACATCATCTGCCTATTACCATCTTACAACTCCCTGTCATACGATGCAACACTTTTATTATACATTTCAAACAAGAATTACATCATGGCGAGCTGAAGCAACAGCCTGCAAATCTACGCTAAAGCCATTGATACTAAACAATATATAGACAGTCTGCCTTGTGTCCTCATGCCAATCCACAAACTCAGCCTTCTGCTCCAGCTGTGCCAGGATATTTATCCCCACAGGCCCTGCCCAGAATTTGCACTCCCCCAGTACCAGCAGGTCATCAGCTTCAGATATGCCGGCTACATCAATCTCATGGGTATTGTCCCACCAGCGTCCCACCCGTTCCAGCACACCGGGCAGCTTCCCTTCTGCCGACAGCTCCCACAGCTTATCCTGGCATATCTGCTCGTAGGCAAAGCTGACATGGTTATCAATAAAATTTTTCTCCAGCCGAGCCATGACAAAATCAGTATGCCCCATTTCAATATAACTGCGGTTGGGATAAACAAACTGAAACCAGAAATTGATGAAGTTATCCTTGATCCGATACATCCCTTTCTTGCTTTTTTCCGGATTTGCCTCAGTTACAGGCACCTCCCGTTCCAGTAAATCAAGGTCTATCAGCACCTTGAGATAGCGTGGCAGATTTGTTTGCTTTTGCTGCAAGAGGGCTGCAATCTTCGAAGCCTTGTGATTGCCTGCCGCAATAACCCGCAAAATGGAAAAATAGC
Source organism: Anaerovibrio slackiae (assembly GCF_009695585.1). Taxonomy (GTDB): domain Bacteria; phylum Bacillota; class Negativicutes; order Selenomonadales; family Selenomonadaceae; genus Anaerovibrio; species Anaerovibrio slackiae. Next base: position 15,635 of record NZ_VUNR01000035.1, on the reverse strand, counting down.
TGCCTACATCCGTCACTTCTTTTTGCAATAAAAAATTTGGCTCATCAAAAAGGTAACTGGCAGGATTGAGCAAACTGCTGCGAATCGCCTCCGTCAAATCCCCTGAGTTTTTGAACATCTCAATATACTTTGGCACACCGCCAGTCAGGCTATAACGCTTCACCAGCTCTCCCATCGGCATTTGTTCTGCAAAAAATTCATGGTAATGGGCAAAGCTTATTGGACGCAGCCGTATCTGCGCCGTGCGTCTGCCATAAATAGGACTGTCATAATTCAGTGTCTGGGACATCATCATCGATACCAGGGAACCGCACAGGATAACCATGACATTTGCCTTGCTGAGCAAAGTATCCCATATCTTCTGAAATACGGACAAAAAAGCAGGATTGCTCTTGCCGATGTATTGAAATTCATCTATAACTATCACAAGGCGCTTTTCATTTGCTGCCAATACCAGCTGCTGAAAAATAATCTCCCAGCGGTCAATTACCGCCTCACGCAGCAAATCGCTCTCCAAGAAATCAGCGATCTGCTGCTGAAAGGCATGACGATTCATCGCCTCTGATTCCTCGGTGGCAAGAAAATACAGTGCGGTTTTATCCTGAATAAAATGCCGGATTAATTCCGTTTTGCCAACGCGCCTGCGCCCATATATAATGACCAAAGAGGCTTCTTCTCGATGGTATTCCCTCTCCAAAGCAGCAATTTCCTTAGACCTGTCAACAAATTTCATGCAACCACCTCCCTTAAATGGCATCTAAAGCAAAATTATGCACACAGATATTATACTACAAAATATAATATCTGTGTGCATAATTTTTATGAAACTTGCCTGCAAAAAATCACCTGTAAATAGATTATAATCCATCTACAGGTGATTGCCATGCTAATAATCATTGTTATCTTCTATTTCCATAAGTTAAATTTTTCGTTTCTCCATTACATAGTTCGTTAAGGAAATACCATCCCTAATAACTTCTTGCCCTTTAATCACTCTATATCCTCTTTGTGCAAAGAACGTCTTAGCAGTAATAGAAGCGTGTGTTATTATTTTGTTTGTATTGACCAATTGTTCTAATTCATCGCAAATAGCAGAAGCTATTCCTTGTCTTTGATAATCTTTATGGACATATAATCTATCCAGATATTGACATACTCCCCATGGCTAAAGCCAGGGGAGTATGTCAAACTCTCGGCGTTATTCTCATGCTCTTTCTAACCATTGAAGTACATTCAATTTCCTGATGCCAGCAAAATCAGCTTCCATATCATACTCATCCATAGTCAGCAGATACTTCGGATAATTATCATTCAGCATCTGCAAAGGCTTTAATTCCCGTTCCAAAACATCCTCAGACAGAGTTGACAACGCCACCTGAAAATATGCAAGGCTGCCATTCTTTTCAGCCACAAAATCTATTTCACCGCCCGGAATATCACCAACATAAACCTTGTACCCACGCCTTAACAGCTCCAGATAGACAATATTTTCCAAAATATGCCCCATGTCCCTGCCAAGATTGCCGGTAATACTGCTACGCAGAGCCATATCTACTACATAATACTTGGCATTGACCTTTAACAGCTCCTTGCCTCGTACATCATACCTGTTTGCCTGATATATAATGAGGCTATCCTGCAAGCCCTGCAAATATCTTTCTACCGTCTTTGGGTCGATTTTTCTGCCAGCACTGGTCATGGCATTGGCTATTTTACCTGGCGAAAGCAGGCTGCCCACATTGGCAAAAACATATTTCACAATGCTGGACAGCATTTTTATATCCCGCACCTGCAGCCTTGTCAGTATATCCTTGACGATAATAGTGTTATATATGCCGGACAAATACTCCCTGATGTCCTCTTTTCTGCCATCCAGCCTAATGATGTACGGAAAGGAACCATCTGTAACATAGCTGTTATACTTCGCCTGAAGTGACATATTGTCAGGCAAGGCAGTCGCATATTCACTAAAAGACAAAGGAAGCATCCTGAGTTCCACATACCTGCCGCTCAGAAAAGTTGCCAATTCACCAGACATAAAATAGGCATTTAAGCCTGTCAGATAGATATCCGTATTTTCTTTGATAAACAGGCTGTCTACTGCTTTTTCAAATTTCTCTACATGCTGTATTTCATCCAAAAATATATAATTCATTCTGTCCGGCAGAAGTTTGCCTGACACATATTTATGCAACGCTCGATAATCCTGCAAATCCTCATATTGCAAATCTTCAAAATTGATGCTGATAATCTGCTCCGCAGTCACGCCATTTGCCAGCAAATACCTTTTATACAGCTCAAATAATGTAGATTTTCCGGCACGCCTGACACCGGAAACCACCTTAATAACATCCCTATCCCGATGCCTGATAAGAAAATCTATGTACTCCTTGCGTTCGATAAGCTTCGTCTGCAAAATAATCACCCCTAGATAGATTATACTCCATCTAAGGGTGATTGTTATACTAAAAATGAATTATAATCCACTTTTTCTTTGTTATCCAACGCAATATATTGTACTATTTTCCCCAGGAACAGCTACAGCCTTCTTTCAAATTTTCTATGGCATCCTGTATCATGAGTTCTTCTCTGTCTGTTATATAGAACTCATAGTCCTGCTCATTGCCGATATACGCCTCCGGCCTGCCAGTAATCATGCCGCTTTTGTCACCATAGGAATTTGCCTCATATTTGCTCAATGCCCTCATCTGCCCCAGCATTGCTTCCAAATCTTCCTTCAATGCTTCATTTATATGCAGGACAATCTTCTTGCACTGTGCCTTATCCCAGGACTTAGCCAAATCCCCCTTTTCTATATTTCTAGCAATTTCATACAGCGGTTTATGCATACCAATCTGGGCATATCCGCATACCGTGACACGCAAATCCACCAGGGCATCCTGCAAGCGATACACAATATCTATTAGCTCCGCCTTGGACAGCTTCTCCAAACTCTCATAAGAAAACTTCTCAACAATGAAATCCTGCTCACTCTGCTCTTTCATGAATATTCCTCCCATGCACATTTATACTAGCAGCTATCATATATCTGCAAGTATATTATACAACATTAAGGGGACAATATGCGTACCTATGTAAAAAAGGCTTAAGGCAACATACATTATCTAAAGCCCACATCATTTAAATATCCACAGCAATCCAATTTGCTCTTTTATTGATATTCAACATAGCTTTTCTCTCTAAGCCAGGATATATGTACTCCGAATTAATTTGCATCAAACTCAATTCGCCTAAAAGTCTCTTTTTACAATTTTGGGGAATCACAATCCGTATGGCATTACGCTCCAGCTTTTCTACATTTTCTTCTTCATTCAATCCAAAAATAGCAAACAAGCCATGTTGCTTTTTCATTCTCTCATTGTCCTTATTGGCAAAAACAAAAAAACAATCCAGCAAATCCTGTCCCACTATTGCTGTCTCAAAACTAGGATATTCTCCACGGATTTCATGCAACAATTTCTTCATCGCATCACTGTTATTTCTCGCCAAACAGCCATCAGTAATAACGTTGGTATGTATATGACAAAACTGCCTAATTTCAGACTTCACCTTACTAGGCAATGGTGGAAGACATGACAACATTAAAGCCCTATCACTATAATGTGTTAATATTTTTTGTCGTTCCTCTAGAATAACAATAACCTCACCATCTTTTTCTGGCTGCGCCTCTACCGCAAAATAAAGTGCAACAAGTGGATTAATCGTAAAGTCCAGTAATCTTGTTTCCACTCCATAATGCTGCATTTTGACAAGATTACTCAAATGAGCATGTTTGCTAAACTCCTCCGGATAGTCCTGAATTATTTTATTGTACTGATACTGCTCATCTAAATTTTTGTTACTCTCACGAAAAATACCAGGCTGGCATTTATATCTTCTATCTCCATGACCTCTGTACAATAGTACCAAATTCTTACGTTTGGCCTGAATGGACAATTCATATATTGCATTCCAGTACTCAGTAAAAGTGGAAACTGTAGCTTTTATCTTATTCATTACTTAGCTCAATTCCTTCCAATACACAACCCGATTCAGATACTGTTACATTGATTCGCTCATTTCTCAAAGCCAGTAAACTATTAAAGATTTCGTCACAATTTATTACAATCTCTCGATCTGTCATATCCAATACTCTAAAAACCACACCAGTTTTATTATATAAATCATACGCTAAATCTCTATATTGCCCATTAACAAGTAATTGATTATTTGTACCAAAAACAACTTTTTTAAGAACAAACTGATTATCATATTTATCTGTTGCCTTTTCTATACACATTTTCTTTATAAATACATTATCCATGCGATATCCCATAAACAATATCCTCCCTATACAAGCTTATAATATATCCAAACCTCTACCATACAATTATAGACATAATCATCATTTGTGTCTATAAAATCTTGAAAATTGCCTCTATTCGCCACGGAATATTAAACATATATTTTTATTTAGTATTTTTAAAATTTTATTCCTTTTATATCATTTTCATTAACACAAACGTAATTATCCTCTGTTAGAACTAATTTTCTCGTTCTATCTATCATAGTTTTCCATTCCCTATAATAAGGATACCATTTAAAAAAATTTAAACGCTTAAACGACTTTTCCCTACAACAAGCCCTAATATATGATAATAAATGACTAGTCCCTTTAAATATTACCGGATATGTTCTGTATTTTGTTTGTGTTAAAAGAACGTAACATACTTGAATTCCCTCTACAACAAAATACCCTTCTTGTTTAGAAATCCACTCCACAAAATCTATAGTATTTTGTTCTTTTATTTCTTTGCTGACATTTGTATTATAATATAATGATTTTTTAGTACTGCGCATATACTCATACAACACTTCACATTTTAACTTTAAATCATCCCAAGAGTAAATTTTGCCACAAAATAACTTATAATCAATAACATCCAGCGACACTAATTTCGCATGAAAAGTATTCATAATTAATTTGGCAAGAGTAGATTTTCCCGAACCAGATTGTCCTGTAATAAAACAGATATTTTGGGTTTTTCTAAATTTTTTTATATTTACATAGATATCATCTTCAGAAAATATCAAACTAGAATTTCCTAATATTTCCGTCATACAAACACCTTTATTCCCTATATGGTATTTTATACATTCACATCTCTCGTATAAACTTTATCTTTTACATCCATAAGTTCACTACTCCATCTATTAGCTATGATGTAATCAGCTCTTTTTTTTAACTCATCAATACTATTTACAACGTAACAGTCCATAAACATTTCTTTTTTTCTCAGCATAGGTTCATATATTATAATACTAACACCATGAGACTTTAATATCTTTATAATATCAATAATACTGCTATTTCTCATATTATCGCTTTTTTCTTTCATCCCCAATCCAAACACACCTAGAACGAAACTTGCTTTATTGAATTTTTTATCAATCACACATAGTATTCTTTGAGCGATTGTATTCTTCCTCATTTCATTGCTTACATTAATTGCTGAAATTATGACATTAGGAACATCATCAAAACTAAATTGTAATTGCATCGTATCCTTAGGCAAACAATAACCTCCATATCCAAAACTAGGATTATTATAATACATCCCAATTCTTTGGTCAGCACACACACCTTCAATAATCTTTTTGGTATTCATATTATGTTGTTCTGCAAAAGCATCCAATTCATTAAAAAAACTTACTCTCATTGCCAAATAAGAATTAGAAAAAAGCTTTACCGCTTCTGCTTCATTATAATTCATGAACATAATATTTTTCGTACCAGTAATCAACGGCTTTATCAAACTTGCATACTTGCTTGCATACTCGTGATTCACATCACACAGGACATTATACCCAACAACAACACGTGAAGGGTTATAAGTATCATACAAAATATTCTCTTCACGAATAAATTCTGGAACAAATAACAGCCTATCCAAACTATATAACCTGGAAATTTTTTCACAGCATCCAATAGGAACTGTAGACTTAATAATTATTGTTGCATTATTATTATATTTAACTGCATCAGATAGAACCCCATATAAGACATTAACATCAAGCTGTTTTGCATCACTATTGTAATCTGTAGGAACAGCTATAATCACATAGTCTGCATTTTCATATGCAAATTTAATATTGTCCGTTGCTTGAATGTTATATTTGTTCATAGGATATCTATCAGATATTTCCTTGTTGGCCTGCAGATAATTTCCTGAATTTATACGCTTTATCTTATTTTTATCTACCTCTAAAAAAATTACATCGTGTCCTTTGGAAAAGAGAATGCCACAGGCCATACCAACATAACCCGCCCCAACAACAACTATTTTCATTTACACTGTTCCCTTCCATTGATCCACATAAAACACAATTTTCATAGGATCATTCACTTGAATAAACCTATTGCCATAATCTTCACACAAAATATTATTTTTACAAAACCATGTAGCTTGTATTGTGCGCAATCCAATTACACTAGCAGCTTCTAATTCTTTGCAATCACCATCACTTACATACATACACTCATTAGCTTCTAAACCTAAACTACCTAAGCATCTCATAAATATGTCTTTCTCAGGTTTACATACACGCTCAAGATATGACAATCTAACATCATCAAAAAAACTATATACCGGACTACATTCTATACAATCTACTTCGTCTGAAAAACAATTGCTTATCAGTCCTAATTTTATATCCTTTGACTTTATAGTTTCAAGCATATGTAAAACTGATTTATTCACATTCTTGCAAGTAAATTCATTAAACATCTTTCTTTTATACATAATTTTATTTGCTACATCGTGAGAAAATTTATTGTTAGAAATAAGTATCTCACTTATCACCTTTTCAAATGATAGCCTACCTATACTTCTAGCCTTTTTAGAGCCTTGCCAAATTGCTTTAAACGCATCTGCATCTACATATGAATCCCTAGCCATTGCCTCACTAAAATATACAGGATATCCACTATAATGAGTCACCAGTGTCTCATACATATCAAAAATAACACCTTTTATCATAATTTTTACCACAGTTAAAAAAATACTATATCATTATCCTTTATATAACTAAATGTCTCATAACTTAAAATATCTTTGACATCATTATAATTATCAAATTCGGATACATTTCTAAAACTAGTAGCCGATATAACTTTTCCTTTCGCATCTAAACTTCTTGGTATCACATATACTTTTATGCCTTGTAGTGCAGCAGCTTTCTTTACCAATGAATTATATCTATCTGTGAAGCTTCCAGGCTCTTCCTCTCCTAAAAATCTATGCTTTATGCCAAAATAACCAAAAACATATTTGTCCACCATTTCGCCTGTATACATAAGCAAATTATTTTCACTATACAATTCATTATTCCTGCTAGCATATGCTGGAAAATATGTTGCAGATATAGCAAAAGACTCAATAGGTACAACATATACATTGGCATATTCCATAAGATTAATCTTTGCCATTTCTACTCTATCCATAACACTTAAACTATGAAGATAATCCCCCATAACAAAAAATACTACCGCCTCCATTTCCTTTAAGGCTGTCTCTACTAGATATTTATGACCATTGGTAAACGGCGCAGCATGGGCTAATATCCCACCTATTTTCTTATACTTTTTTAATTTCTCCTTTAATGGCGAATACCTTATATAAAACGAACACAAATCAGGATTTGTGACATCATAATGCTCAAAATTATACACATTTGTCGCAAATTTATCAAAAAAAGATTCTTTCTTAGTTTTATACGTATATTTTTTAATATTTATAATATTATATATGTATTCTGCTAATAATTGATTAGCATATTTATTGCAATGTGCCGGACAGTCATAAAAAAAATTTTTATTTTTCTTCTCATTAAACATATTTGTTGAATTGTGAACATGTATACCTACATGTTCCAAAATTGGATCACTTTCTAATATAAATATAAAATAATCTCCTGCCCTTACAGCGGTATTCAAAGCATTTATGATATCACATAGCAAGAATTGCCCATTATTAGTACCATGATTATATACTTTGCAGTCTAGAATAATTCTTTGTAAATATGAAGCAATTGTATTTTTATCACTTACCATATAACCATTTGTGATACATGGACCAAATATATGAATGGAATTTTCTTGTTCTTCTACACAAGGAATAGTTTTTCGTATGCCTTCTTTTATGTTTAAATACTTACTAGAAAAATTAGACTCAATCAGAGAAAAGCCATTATTTAGTACATAAGTTGCCCCTAGTAACCTTCTTCTTAAATATTCATAATCATCAGAATCAGAAGAAATAACCTTAATCATCGTATCATCACATAGCAAATCATTCAAGGTACGATTATCATTAAAATTTTTCTTTTCTATTTCAGATAAACATGTCAATTTATCCTTTATAGGTCCCTGAACAAATGCATATTTAACATTGTTGCTTATACAATATTTCTGGAAAATTTTTAACACAATAGTCTCAGCTATCAAAAAAAAGTTTTTCAACTTATCTAGATGGTTTCCATCTAAAAATCTATAATAATCTTCACCATATTTAAAATCAAGAATTAACGTATCATCATGATATAATATGTCTTTTAAATCTTCCATTAATGATACTTTGATATCTGGAAAGAGCGTAGAAAAACATAGCCTTATATCCCAGCACGAAATAATAATAATTTCTCTATACCCATTATCCACCAAATATCTCTTAAAATCTTGCTTGAAATACCACAAACATCTAAGTGCCATATAATTTCTGTAAATTTGCCGGGGAAAATATCCATATTCTAAATTTCTATACTCACATATTAATTTATTATTAACAAAAACAACTATTTTTTTGAATAAATATTTTTTTAGAATGTCATGAATTTGCTTACTAGACGGGTATTCTGAAAAATTAAAAATATATTCTTTTTTGAGAGAAGGTTCTCTTCCATATATAACATCATATTTATCTATAGCACTTACAACATGTCCTTTATCGACAATATAAAAAACTGATAACTCATCTTTCACCAATTCCTCTATAATCAGTTTATAATCTATGTTTTTCTTATCTATGATATGCAATCTATCATATTCTATTTTTATATAATTCATATTTAACTCCAATGCTTTTGAATAAAAGAAAAACCTCTCAGTGCGAGTTCAAATGTCTCTTTGCAATAATAATGTGATTCTTTAAAACAATTAACTGCCATTTTAATTTCGCCTTGCAATACTTTTGAAAACCTTGCATGATGAAGCAATTTTACATACATACTAGCAACATCAATATTAGGATCTGATATACAAATATTCTCATAATCAAGAAAATATACATCATAGTCCTTGCAACACAAACAATTGCTAGGATTCAAATCTCCATGTATTCGAAAATATCTAACTGTATATACATCAATATCTTTCTCCCAGATTCCTATAACCTTTTTAAAAATTTGAATCGCAATTTTTTTAATCATTATATGTTTTTTACTGTACATTGTCCAACGTTCTATATAAAGCCCCATCAAACTTGTATAATCTAAGTAACTACATTTGATATCATTTTTATTTAATTTATCTAATAAATTTACATAGCCGCTAAATATATTTCTTATATATAAAATCGACTTCTCTTCAGGAAACGTCTTAATTATGTCTTTTATACTGCCACAATTTTCAATATATGGAACAATAGAGCATGTTTTTTTATATTTACTTGGAATAATATACTCTTTTCGAAATAAAATGTTGTATACAATTCTCTCAAGCCATATTCCATCTAAATCTGTCGCATCATTCTTAACTATGTACTTAATAAACACTTTCTCTATACTATTTACTTTAGCGATATAATACTGACGATTTTTTCTATACCTATTTACTCTACACGGCTCAATTTCACTATACCCTAATTCAACTAAGCTGCTTACTAATGCTAAACTCATTTCTTCTTTCATAATTCACACTCGTACTGTATTAAATCTTTCATAACATTCAAATAAAAGTTCTGTTGTTTTTACAACATCATGATATTTTATTGGAAAGTCACATTCCCCACTTACATATTCATAAAATTTTTTAATACATGCTAAATGATTTGTGCCCCACGCTTTCTTTCCAAAAAAATAATCCCACGGCTCTGTTTCAATCTTTTGTCCATTAACATACAAATCTTCACCAATAATGATGATACAATCATCATTTGCCTGTATTTGAATTATTACATCAAAATATGTTGACGATGTGTTAGTAGCAGTAAGTAATACCCTTGTATTATCATCATAATTAAATATAACAAACGCTGATTCTTCTGTATCAATCCAATCTCTTAAAGTATCATTGAATATGTGACTTATTACTGATATGGGATCGCCTTTTAGATATCTTATTAAATCAATCGTATGTATTGCTTGATTAATGAGTACACTGCCACCTTCAAAAACTTTTTTTCCCTTCCAATCACTATCTTTATAATAATCTATACCACGGTCCCAGGCTAATGTAGCCACTGCCCCTTTAATTTTTTTATTTTTTAACAGATTCTTCACATATATGACTGCTGGAGAAAATCTATTTTGAAAGCAAACTCCAATTCTTGATGTATCAAAAAAATCGTGCTCCTCCAATAATAACATTTGCTCACGTGATATTGCTAATGGCTTCTCTACGAATACATATAAGCCATTCTTCATACACTCTATTATCATTTCCATATGTAAAAAATGTGGTGTACAAATATGAACTACATCGGCCTTTTCCTGCGCAAGCATTTCATTATAATCAGTGTAAATTCTACATGATAAATCGTACTCATGAACAGCCATTTTACACTTATCCCCAACTTTATCGCATATAGCTACAATCTCATAACCTAAATGCTTTAAACATTTTATGTGAACTTGAGCTATATTACCGATACCTATTATCATTGCTTTCATGTCTTACCTACCTTTACGAAACCTTTCACTCATATCTCTGCTCTACACTTTTCGTATCCCTAGAAAAAGTTAATTGAATATTATACATCTGGGTACAATAAATACAATAATCTAATCTATTCATCAAAAAATTATAAAATCTTGTTGAACTCAAAATCTCTTCAACTTTCATTACTTTTAAATTTCCTAAAATAGGATAATAATAATGTTCAGATTCACAACATGGCAGAACATCACCATTTGCCTGAACAGTAATGAATGTACCACCTAAGCAACATCTGTAACTATCTTTAAAACATGGAGAAAATATGTCTTGTTCAATTTCTGTCCAATTCGCTCCATGCATAAATAATCCTTCTATTTTTTTACACGCATCAAGCTTAGATGGCTCTTCAAAAGATAACATCTTAATAATTTTGTAAACATCAGTTTTTGTTTCATAACAAAACTTTTTTAAATCATCATAAGATAATACATATTCCTTCTCTCTATCGTTTTCAATTTGTATTATTTTAAAACACGTAACACCTATACCTGCAAATTTTTTTATGATTGTAGGCAATTCTAAATAGTTATACCTAGTTAATACTGTACGTATCCCGATGGAAATATCTGATTTTTCTAAAATATACGAAATACTTTTTTCTATTTTAGAAAATAATCCATCACAATTCCTTGATTTGTCATGTAAAACTGGATCCGCATGATCAATAGAAAAAACAATAAGATTGGGATGTGCATATATTAAGTCATCCAGCAAACTAATTTTATCTAACAAAACTCCCGATGTATTAAGCACTACATAAACATTGTTCGCTCTAAAAAGGTCTATAAGATCAAACGTAATGTCAGGTCTCAACAATGGTTCCCCACCACTCAAAACTACATTTTTTATCCCACTAGCAATTAGATCATTACTTATTTTTCTCCACTCACATTTATTTAATAAAAATTTATTCACCTTTATATTTTTATATTTTGAATCACAGAAACCACAATCGCATGGACATGCTTCTGTAATTTTTAAGCAGGCTTCCCTAATCAAACTATTCTCCCCAATCAATAAACGTCCCATTATCTTTTGCGTACTTATACGACACATACCCATTCAGTATAATTTCATTCATACCGTAAACTACACACTCAATTTTATAATCTTTTAACACTTTTTCTACACCCACATCTACACATGAACTATCTAACTGAGCTAAGAGGCTCGTATTCATATAACTTATAAATTTTGCATTTTTATCAATACGCGGATTTGAACTATATACCCCAGGTACATCGGTTATTATCATTAATTTATTTATATTAAATGTCTTACACAATAATGCAGCTTGATAATCAGCTTTTAAATTATAACCATCTAAGTATCTAGAAAATGCCTCATTATCAATTATAGGTTTTCTATGACATAATAAAGACTGTTCACATTCATCAAATGTCCTACATAATATAAATTTGTCATTCATAGATTCCGTAATCAGGGCATTAATTCTTCTTATACTAGAGCATAATAACACTTTATGTTTTTTATTTAGCTTATTCCCATTTCCTGTTTTTTTTAATATAGTTTTTACAAATTCACCAGTAGGACCAGAACCAATATAAAATATATTTTTTTCCTCATTATTAGAAAATACTTCTAATAATTTCCTATAATTTTCTATACTATTTAACAAACTACCGCCGAATTTTACCAGATAATCATATTGTTTCATTCTCTTACTCCTGCATGCATAATTCGATTGTGTGAGAGTATTGTTCTATATCTGATATATAATCGTAATTTACATTTACAAAATACAATATATGATATACACAACTAAGAAGCACTTCCTTAGTATTCAAAATATAATTATTAACAGAATTATACTCCCTAATAACCTTCTTTACATCTCCAATATTGCATGCTTTAACGGTCAAAAAACTTTGTACTATCTTACCAATATCATCTTCAAAATGTCCTAATCTGCAATCTGAGAAATCTATTAAACCATAAAATTTCCCTTTTCTTGTAATTATATTTTTTTTATGCAAGTCACCATGAATCATACTATACTTATTCTTAACATCAACTTCATTTATAATTAATTCTAGTTTTTTACGCGAACACATTTTATCTACGAGTTTTTTACTATCCTTGACCAAAAGGTGTAATCGTTCTATATTGCATTTAGCTAACCTTTCTTTATTTTCTATTTTATATTTTCGAGAAACACTGTGCATTTTAGCAATATTTCTAACTATATCAAACAAAGTTTCTCTATCTACAACATCATCCCCACTAACTTCCCTTGCAAAAAAGAACACTACCTTATTACCATTGTACGATATCTCATTAAATTCATTTTTATCTATCAGCAACACACCAGGAACCATAATATCATTTTTCTTAAGATAGCGCATAAATGTAAGTTCTTCATGAACTAATTTAGGATCTCTATTTAGAAAAACTTTTGCATAGTATTTAACATCATTTATCAGATATAATCGAACACTGCTGGAATCAACTGGGTTATAATATATATCGTTTGTACTATAAAAGTTTATTTGACAATGCAATAGTAACGCATTTATTTGGCAATATATCTCATCCCAAAACAACACAAAACACCCTATCTAGTTCTTCTTCTTCAACCTTATTGTATGCATACTTCTGTCTCATAGCTTTTATCCAATCTAAAAAATAATTGTAATATGCATAATCTGTACATTTAAAGCTACTAAAGAATCCTAATAAAAAACATGCATGAGTCAAAAATACATAACTACAATCAATACCAGTTTCTATCGGAATTGTAAAATATCTATTTTCTAAAAAAGTAAAATCCTGTTTTTTATCCCACAATAATATTCTTCCACATCCATGACGATACTTCTGTTTGCAAGCTTCTAATAAAGTCTTAGGATCCTTATGATATATCTTCACATGTTCAGAATATTTAATTTTGAAATTATGCAACATCGCTCTTTTAGCAAATACCCTCGACTCGGCAGTTGCTTTATCTTGTGTATCTGCAAATATCTTATCCCCAAATTTTTCCGAAATCTTCTTATTCAAAATTAGATTTCGTGAATCAGTCATTTGAGCATCATCAAAATTAACAATATATCGTGAAAACATCGTTCTGTATAACAATTCTTCTTGTTCTCCCAACCAATTTTTCTTCTGATATAATGTTGGATTTCCCTGAACTATGTATTCACTATCACAAATTGCTGAATACCCATTAATAAGCCATTTTTTATCAACAACACAATCACTATCTGTAAAAAAAACATATTTTCCTCTAGCTATATTAAATGCCTCGTTTCTAGCAGAACCTGGTCCATATCCTTGTACATCGTATACGTTAATATCCGAATTAAAATGAAAAATTTTAGAATTAAAATCATCTTTAGAATGATCATTTGCCACTATTACTTCTACTTCCTCATCATACAAATTGCAAAATACACTTTTCGCAACATAAATACTTGATATACATTGTTTTAAATCATTTTCTCTATCCTTGCATGGAATAATAATAGAAATCATATTGAAAATTTCCTTTCATAAGATACATTCTTAAATGCATTTATAATTTTTTCCATCTCTTTTTTATTTACATCAATATATGTAGGCAAAAAAATTAGATCATTAGGTGGCATCATATTAGAGCAATTGTCAAGTTGACCTAAATAACGCACATTATAACTTATATCATTTTCATACTTAAAATCGTAATTATGAAATTGTTCTGTATCTACACCATTTATTTTTAACCTTTTAACAATTTCTTCTACAGACCAATCTTTCCAATACTCTTTTTTTATTCTGATTAACAATTTCCAATATACTCTGGATGCCTTTTCATATTTTTTTATAGTTTTAAATCCATCAATTTTATCAATTTCATTTTCCAAAAACATATTAGTTTCACGATTCAATCGTGCTTTTCTATTATATTTTTTTAATTGGTTTCTAGCTATCACCATAGATAATGTATGCGGACGAAGTTTTATACCAAAACCGTTACTATAATTTATAAATTCATTCCCGATTAAAGCATTTGGAATCCGATTGGGATGTCCTAACATCAACAACTTATCATATAAAATTTTGTTATTGGTAACAGCTATTCCTAATTCACCACCTGATATAAGTTTCCCTTTCCCCAAAGAAAAACACGCAATATCTTCACAATCGATATTTCCTATTTTTTTACCTCTCCACTCAGCACCATGAGCATGAGAAGCATCTGATATAATTTTTATATCATATTGCTGTTTTATTTGATTTAACTTGTCCATATCACATGGATTTCCCCAAGTATGAGTGATTAAAACAGCCTTTGTATTACTATCAATAGATTTATGTATCGCAGCAACATCAATATTCAATGTTTCGCTATCAAAAGGACATAGCCTAGCTATTCCCTGATTTTCTAGTACCGCATAAACAGCTCCAAAATAACTGTATTCTGATAAAATAGTATTTGTGCCCCTACCACAATCACAAGCATAAACTGCTGCATATATTGCAGCAGTCAGATTGTTGACAAACTAGCATAAGGCACTCCATTCATGGTAAAATATTATTATGATTGGGGTGTTTTTATGTATAAGAAAAAGAATCGTGCAAAACAACATCAGATGCAGTTCATAACGCTGGATGACCTTGTTCCAGCAGATCATATTCT
>NZ_VUNR01000034.1 GCF_009695585.1 Anaerovibrio slackiae | reverse complement strand
GTATGCGGGCATCATCACGATAGAGATGTGAATGCAGCCAGGAATATTCTGGCTAAAGCAAAAGAAATAATATCTGCATAAGCTTCAAAGCATAAAAATACCGTAGGAATTACGGAAATTAACGCCCGCGGAGAGTGTGTAAGTCCTTTTGCCAAGGCAGAAGGCTGTTCTCGTAGAAGTGGGAATCTCCCTCCTCAAACGCCTAGGCGTTAGGAGTGAGTAATTCAATAGAAATAGAAGATATCGAAGGAAAGAGCTTTGCAGGTCAGCGAGGCTCTTTTGTATGTTGACTGGTAAATTTTTCAATTGTATACTGAGCATATAATGTGCGTAATCATTGAGGAGGAATGTTTTATGGATAATTGCACAGATGATAAAGCGGTTTTATACAGTGAAACTGGCAATGTGGCAACTATTACCATGAATAGGCCGCAGAGCCTTAATTCCATGAGCCTGGAGCTGGTGGATGGCGTTATTGCTGCCATCAGGAGAGGGGAAAATAATCCTGACGTCAGGGTGATGATTCTAACAGGTGCAGGCAGGGCTTTTTCGGCAGGCGGTGATTTGCCGTCACTGGACACGCTCAACAGCCTTGCCGAGCGGAAAGCTTTCATCAGCCAGGTGGGCGGCATGGTCAAGGCAATTAGTGCCGCTACCAAGCCGATCATTGCCATGGTAAATGGCGTAGCTGCAGGTGCTGGCTTTAATCTGGCTATAGCCTGTGACCTGGTATATGCAGCAGAAGGGGTGAAATTTATCCAGAGCTTTGTCAATGTAGGACTTTCCCCTGACTGTGGCGGCTTCTTTTATCTGGCACGATGCATCGGGCAGGCCCGGGCAAAGGAGCTCATGCTGACTGCAAAGCCGCTGTCTGCCGAAAGAGCCAGGGAATGGGGGCTTATAAATGATGTTTTGCCGGCGGAGCAGCTGGAAGAAAAGGTACGGCAGGTGGCTGACCTGATTGCCTCCAAGGCGCCGCTGGCGGTGATGAAGGCAAAGGAAGGCATCGGCATGTATGGTGCCTCTTTGGAGGAGACCTTGAATTTTGAGGCAGAAACTTCATCAGTCCTGCTGGACACGGATGATTTCCGTGAAGGGGTTGCTGCCTTTAAGGAAAAACGACAGCCTGTTTTTCAGGGCAGATAAATGAGACTGGGATGTGGCGGTCATAAATACAGACGATTGCTAAAGCACAGAACGAGCAAATATATTGCATCAAGAAGATGTGATATATTTGTTCTTTTTTTGCAAAAATACTTATACATTAATAAAATACTCAAAATATGGGACTAAAGTACTTGTAAAAATACCTTGATTTTTGGTATACTAAAGAGAGAAAGCAAGGTATTTTAGTCGGGTATGAAGAAACAAAAAGCATCTGGCTGAGAAAGAAGATACACGCCAGATAACTTGTGGGGGTAAGATTTAATGTCGCAGATGTCAAAAGGGAGAATTTTCACGATTGAAGAAAAATGTACTGGCTGTAATAAGTGCATAGCGGTTTGTCCAGTTGATTGCGCCAATCATGCCTATCATGCAGCGGACGGCAGCCGCAAGATAAAGCTTGATGATGAGTATTGCATTCATTGCGGTGCCTGCATGGAAGCCTGTGACCACGGAGCTAGGGATTATCAGGATGATACGGTGCGCTTTTTTGAAGACCTGAAGCGCGGTGAATCTATTACAGTAGTTGCTGCACCAGCGGTGCTTACAAATATCAGGGAGCCAAAGCGACTGTTTGGCTGGCTGAAGTCATGCGGCGTGAAGCATATTTACGATGTGTCCATGGGAGCCGATATTACCACATGGGGCTATTTGCGTGCAATAAAGGAACGGAATTTGAAGTCCGTCATTGCCCAGCCTTGCCCTGCTATAGTGAATTATTGTGAGCGATACCTGCCGGATTTGCTGGCATCATTGTCTCCGGTGCAGAGCCCTCTCATGTGCCTGGCAGTATATCTGCGCAAGTATCTGAACGTGACCGACAAGCTGGCGTTTCTGTCACCGTGCGTGGCAAAGTCCGATGAGATCGAGGACAGGAATAATGACGGACTGGTGCATTATAATGTGACTCTGGCGAAGCTGCAACAGTATATCCAGCAGGAAGGGATTACATTATCACGTTATGCCGAGACTGATTTTGAGGGGATTCCGTCCGGACTTGGACATACCTTCAGCCGTCCGGGAGGTTTGAAGGAGAATATCCGCATAACTGAGCCTGACATCTGGATTCGCCAGATTGAGTCCACGCAGCTGGCTTATCCGTATCTGCGGGAGTATCTGCAGCGCAGGAAGGCTGGCAAGGCATTGCCGGGAGTTGTGGATGTGCTTAATTGTGAATTTGGCTGCAATCTGGGTACAGGTACCTGTCATGATTGTGCCCTGGATGATATTGATGCTCAGACCAATGAGCGCAAGCAGGCGAAGGCCGCCCAGCAGATTCATAATACTGGTAACGGGGTAAAATACGATCCTTATGAGCGGTTTGACAAGGAATTGAAATTGTCGGACTTTATGCGCAAATATGACAATAAAGATGTGCATGGCTTATTTGAAAAGGGGGAGGATTTGGAAGAAACCTATAACACCTTGGAAAAGCATACCAGGGAATCACGGGAGATAAATTGCCATGCCTGCGGCTATGGCAGCTGCGAGCGTTTTGCTAATGCCTTGAAGCGAGGTATTAATGTCCCGGATAATTGTGTGGACTATGAGCGCAATTGCCTGATCAAGGAGCAGTCTCACATAAGGGAGCAGAATGAGGTCATCCATCAGAATATGCTGGAGCGTGAGGAGAAAAATCGTCTCCTGCACAAGCAGGTTGAGGATATTGTGGATGCTATGCAGGAGGTATCCCAGTCAAGTATGGTAAACTCCGAGCATATTGATAAGATTTCCCATCAGATAAATGATTTGCTGAACGTTGCCAGCCGCCTGCGCTCGGGTACAGATGTGGTTGGTGAAAAAATGGATGAGTTTGCCAATGTAATGCAGGAAATTGTTTGGATTGCCAGCCAGACGAACCTGCTGGCATTGAATGCTGCTATTGAAGCTGCCCATGCCGGAGAAGCAGGACGCGGCTTTGCTGTCGTGGCAGCCGAGGTGCGCAAGCTGGCAGGGGAATCTGAAACGGTGGCACATACATCTCAGGAAAGCCAGCGGCAAACTGCCCAGGAAATTAAGACCATGGAAAAGATTTCCAATGCCGTTGAAAAGAAAGCACAGGAAATCAATAACTTTATCGCAGAAATTTCCGCCAATGTAGAAGCGGTAACCGCACGCAGTGAGGAGATTACATCTATTGCTACCTCTATGATAGAGGAGACAAGATAAATAAATAATTAATTAGTAGCTATTAGTGGCTATGAAATACAAAAAGCTATCATCTGATTTTGCTCTTAGCAAACAGTCAAATGATAGCTTTTTTGTAGCGAAAAACACTGTTTTACAATGAGCATTAGCCGCAGATGCCATAGCCTGTGAACATCCGATAAGAAATTCTTTCCGACTTTTTTTCCGACTTTGCTTCCGACAGGGGACAAGTATATAGTATAACAACCAACATCAATAAAAAACATTTACGCATCTGATAAGTTTAAAGTTAATATTTGTCACAACTATATCAAATCTCATTAAATAACATAGTGTAGCAATTACATCCGATAACTATAATTTATCGGATGTAATTGGTTAGTTCGGGTTAGAGCAGGTTTTGCACAAAAACAAACCGCAGGACTTATACTTTTATCCCGCGGTTTGAATAATATGTTGTCTGTATAGTTGTTATTTGTCTCAGTCCACAGGACGGATGCCGGTCTTGCCTGTAAACTTGTGATAATTGCCACCGTTGTGACGATTGATAAGCTCGGCAAAAATCTCCTCCGGCTTGATGTTGTGATAAGCCAGCAGCACCAGGCAATGATACCACAAATCGCCCATTTCATAGACAATCTCATCCTTATTGAGATTCTTGGAGGCAATGACGGTCTCCACCGCTTCTTCTCCCACCTTCTTCAGGATTTTATCCTGCCCCTTCTCAAAGAGATAGTTGGTATAGGAGCCCTCCTTGGGGTTCAGCTGGCGGTCCTTGATGACAGCATACAGCTCGTTCATGATACCTGCCAGGGCATTTTCATCTGCCACAGGCTGCTCCACTACTGCCAAGGCCTTATCGTTAGGCAGCAGGCGGCGTCCGCTGAAGCAGGAGTAGGTACCCGTATGGCAGGCGCCGGAGCCCTGCTGATGTACGATGACCAGCACCGTATCACCATCACAGTCGTAGTACATATCCTTGACCTCCTGCATATTGCCGGAGGTTGCCCCCTTGTTCCACAGCTCCTGACGGCTGCGGCTCCAGAACCAGGTAGTCCTGGTTTCCAGCGTCTTCTGCAAGGATTCTACGTTCATATACGCCAGCATCAGCACCTGGCCGTTTTCCTCCTGCACCACAGCTGGTACAAGCCCGTCAGCATCAAACTTAATCATAGAAATATCAAGCATCAGAATCTAACCTCCACTCCACGGGATTTGAGATAATCCTTCACCTGGCGCACTGTGTACTGGCCATAATGGAAGACTGAGGCAGCCAGCACGGCATCTGCCTTTCCCTCGGTCAGCACATCATAAAAATGCTCCATCTTGCCTGCTCCGCCGGAAGCAATAACAGGCACATCCACAGCCTCGGACACCGCCCTGGTCAGGGGAATGTCGTAGCCGTCCTTGGTGCCGTCAGCATCCATGCTGGTCAGCAAAATCTCTCCTGCCCCCAGCTCCGTGGCACGCTTTACCCATTCAATCACATCAATGCCGGTAGGAGTCCTGCCACCATTGACATAGACCTCCCACTTTTCCTCGCCGCAGCGGCGGGCATCTACAGCCAGCACAATGCACTGGCGGCCAAACTTCTCCGCCCCCTGGCGGATGATATCAGGATTTTTTACGGCAGCCGTGTTGACAGAGGTCTTGTCCGCCCCTGCCTTCAGCATTTTCCGCATATCATCAGTGGTGCGGATGCCGCCGCCGATGGTGAAGGGAATAAACACCTGGGAGGCACAGTCCCTTGCCACCTGCACGATAGTATCACGTTGCTCATTGGAAGCAGTAATATCAAGGAACACCAGCTCATCGCACCGCTCCAAATCATAGCGGTGTGCCAGCTCCACAGGGTCACCGGCATCCCGGAGGCCTACGAAGTTGGTGCCCTTTACCACCCGGCCCCCCTTGACATCAAGGCAGGGAATAATACGCTTTGTATACATAGTTATGCCTCCCCGGTTCCTGCACTCTCCACCAGTGCAACAGCTTCCTGCAAATCAAGGCTGCCGGTATAAATAGACTTGCCTACGATGACGCCCTCAATGCCGTCCTTCTCGTAAGGCAGCAGTGCCTTAATATCATCAAGGGACTTTACGCCGCCGGAAGCCACCACCTTGATGCCGCTCTCCCGGGCCAGCCTGGCAGTTGCCTCCACATTGACACCGGACAGGGTTCCATCACGGGAAATATCCGTGTAGATAATGGTCTTGACACCGGCCTTTGCCATCTCCTTGGCCAGAACCGTTACCTCCACATCGCCGGATACGCCCCAGCCATCTACTGCCACGATGCCGTCCTTGGCATCAATCCCTACCACCACACGGTCACCGTATTTCTGGCAGGCTTCCTTCACCAGGGCAGGATTCTTGACAGCCACAGAGCCCAGAATAACCCGCTGCACCCCCAGGGAAAGCACCTCATCAATGTTCTCCATAGTGCGGATGCCGCCTCCCAGCTCCACAGGAATACTTACAGTATCCACGATTTTCTTGACCACATCCAGATTGACGGACTTGCCGGCAAGAGCACCGTCCAAGTCCACCAGGTGCAGGAATTTCCCTCCCTTGGCTTCCCATTTGGCAGCCATTTCCTCCGGCTTGTCGCTGAACACCGTCTCCTGGGCAAAATCACCCTTGAACAGGCGGACACACTTGCCGCCGCGAATATCTATCGCAGGAAAAATAACCATATTTCGCTCCTATCAGTAACCACTACATCTCAATAAAATTCTTCAGAACCTGCAGCCCCACGTCTCCCGATTTTTCAGGATGGAACTGGGTTGCCATCACGTTGTCCTTTGCCACAGCTGCCGTAAGCTGCTCACCGTACTCCGTCACCGCCGTAATCACGCTGCCGTCCTCCGGCACGCAATGGTAGCTGTGCACGAAATAAAAATATGGGTGCTCCCCCAAATCCTTGAACAAAGGATGCTTCGGCTCTGAAAAATTCACGGAATTCCAGCCCATGTGAGGAACCTTGAGCCCCGGGGCATTGATGCGGCGTACCATGCCCTTGAACAGCCCCAGTCCCTTGGCACCAGGTGATTCCTCGCTGCCCTCGAACAAAATCTGCTCGCCAATGCAGATGCCCAGAAGGGGCGTGCCATCTGCAATCTTCTGCCTGATAGCAGGAATCAGCCCGGTAGCCTCCAGATTGCTCATGCACTCGCCAAAATCGCCAACTCCCGGCAGCACCAGCTTGTCTGCCGCCAAAATCAGCTTTTCATCGCCTGTCACTACCACATCGTCTGCAAACTGCAGCAACGCCTTTTCCACGCTGAACAGGTTGCCTACACCATAATCTATAACTGCAATCATCTGCTGCCTCCTAACGCCCTTTGCGGCATAAGCCCCTTACAACATTCCCTTGGTAGAAGGAATTTCATCTGCCGTCTCAGGATTTATCTTCACGGCGGCATGCAGGGCACGTCCCAGTGCCTTGAAAATAGCCTCTACCTTGTGATGGGAATTGGTGCCGTACATCACCTTGACATGCAGTGTAATGCCCGCATTAAAGGCAAATGCCCGCAAAAATTCCTCCGTCAGCTCCGTATCATACTTGCCAATCATCGGTGCCATAGCACCGCCTGCATCGTAGACCAAAAAAGGCCTGCCGCTGATATCCAGGGAAACCATCACCAAGGTCTCATCCATGGGCAGGAAAAAGGTGCCATAACGGGTAATGCCCTTCTTGTCCCCCAATGCCTTATGCACAGCCTGTCCCAGGGCAATGCCGATATCCTCCACAGAATGATGCCCGTCAACCTCAATATCGCCATCACAGTTCAGCACCAAATCAAAGCGCCCATGGGCGGCCAGCAAGGTCAGCATGTGGTTAAAAAAGCCGATACCGCTTTCCACGTCAGCCCTGCCGCTGCCATCCAAATCTATAGTCAGGTCTATCTTCGTTTCCCTGGTTTCACGAATTACGTTGCCGCTTCTCATTTCTGCCCCTCCGACTCTGCAAAAGCCTTGATTGCCGCAAACACTGCATCATTTTCCTCACGGGTTCCCATGGAAATGCGTATGCAGTCTTCCAGCCCGGCACTGTTGCCAAAGCAGCGCACACCAATGCCCTTGGCAGCCAGTGCCTCGTTCAGCTCAGCTGCCAAATCACAACGCACCAGGATAAAGTTCGTCTGAGACGGATACACCGTAAAGCCCGGCAGTGTCTTGTACTGCTCCGTCATGCGGTTGCGCTCTGCAATCATCTGCTGAATGCGCGGCACATACTCATCACGCATCTGGAAAACTGTATCAGCAGTTACCAGCGTCAGCACATCCATGTGATAAGGCATGAAGGTCTTCTTGACCATATCAATCACAGCTTTATCCCCCAGCAGGTAACCGCAGCGGATAGCAGCCAGGCCGTATGCCTTGGAGAAGGTGCGGGCCACTAGAAGCTTCGGGTACTTTTTCAGCAGGCAGGTTGCCGACTGTCCATAAAACTCCACATAAGCTTCATCAATCAGCAGGGCACAGCTGGTATGCTGGGCAATATCCTCAATCTGCTCAATAGTCAGCGCATTGCCCGTAGGATTGTTAGGATTGCAGACCACAGCCAGGGCTGCCTTGGAATCATTCACCTTCTGAATAAACTGGCGCACATCCAGGCTATAATCCTCCGGATTCAGCTCAATCACAACACTCCTGGCCTCAGCAGCCTGGGCATAAATGCGATACATGGAAAAGGACGGCTGCGGATAGGCAATCGTCAGGTTCCTGCCCCCAAAGGCAAAAAACAGCTTTTCAATGATTTCGCTGGAACCATTGCCAATCAGCACGTTTTCCTTTTGCAGCCCGTAGTTGGAAGCAATAGCCTCCATCAGCTGCTCCAAGTCCTCATTGGGATAGCGGTTAAAGGCAATGCGGCTGAGACGCCCCATCACCCTGTCCTCCACCATCGGCGGCAGATTCATGCCGCATTCATTGGCATTGACCTTGATTTTCCACTCACGCTCCACCACATCATAGGATGGCATGCAATTGAGCTTGCTTCTATATCTCAATTTCTTTAACCTCATCAAAATCTCTCCTTCTTAAAGCTTTCTCAGCCTTACAGCATTGGCATGTGCCTGCAGCCCCTCTGCTTCTGCCAGCCTGATAACATCGTCGCTGACCGCATCAAGCTGTGCCTGGGTATAGGAAATAATGCTGGTACGCTTCATGAAGGTCTCCACGTTTAAGACAGAATAATACCGTGCCGTACCGCCGGTAGGCAGTACATGGTTCGGACCGGCAAAATAATCCCCCAAAGGCTCCGGGGAATACGCTCCCAGGAACACAGCCCCTGCATGGCGCACATAAGGCAGCAGCTGGAATGGCTGCTCCGTCAGAATCTCCATGTGCTCAGGAGCGGAAACATTGGCCAGCTCCACTGCCTGCATGATGTCCTCAGTCACGATAATCAGCCCGTTCCTGTCAAGGGAAGCACGGGTAATCTCCTCCCTGGGCAGCTTTTTCAGCTGCTTTTCCGCTTCCTCTGCCACCTTGCCAGCCAGCTCAGCACTATCAGTAATCACAATGCTGGAAGCCAGCATATCATGCTCCGCCTGACTTAGCATATCTGCCGCAGTATAAGCAGGGTCAGCTGTCTTGTCCGCCACAATCAAAATCTCGCTAGGGCCTGCCAGCATATCTATATCGCAGTGGCCGTACACTGCCTTCTTGGCCAGGGTAACGAAGATATTGCCGGGGCCGGTAATCTTGTCCACCCGGGGAATAGTTTCCGTGCCGAAGGCCATGGCTGCAATCGCCTGGGCACCGCCAATCTTGAAGATTTTGGACACCCCTGCCTCCTTGGCCGCTACCAGCACATAAGGATTGATTTTGCCATTTTTCGGCGGCACCATCATGATGATTTCCCTGACACCTGCCACCACTGCCGGCATGGCATTCATGATAACGGAGGAAGGATAGGCTGCCGTGCCACCCGGCACGTAGATGCCCACCCTGTCAAGAGGGATAACGGACTGCCCCAGGATAGAGCCGTGGTCACGATAGGTCATCCAGGAATTTGGCTTCTGCTCCTGATGGTACTGGCGCACATTCTCTGCTGCCTTCTTCAGGGAAGCAACCACCTCCGGGTCTGCTTCCTCATAGGCCGCCTCATATTCAGCCTCCGTCACAAGGAATTCCTCCGGCGTAAACTCCGTCCTGTCAATCAGCTTGGTATACTTGATAACAGCCGCATCACCGTCCCGGCGCACTTCACCTACGATGCGATCCACAATCTGCGCCGCAGTCAGGTCCTCGCCAAAAAGCTGCTTGTTGGCCTCCCTGATGCGGGGATTCAGCTCAACCTGGTCAAAAGCAGGCTTCTTCAATAAATTTTCAACAGCAGCAATGCCCATATCCTTTACATTGACGATTTTCATAGCTTTTCCTCCTTCGCCAGCTCCAAAATCTGCTTCAAATCCTCCGTCAGCTGGTGAATCCTGTCAAATTTCAGCTTGAAGCTGACGCGGTTGCAAATCAGGCGTGCCGTAGCATCCATGATGTAGGCAATCTCCTCAAGATTATTCTCACGCAGGGTAGTCCCTGTCTCCACAATATCCACAATGCTCTCGGAAAGCCCCACAATAGGCCCCAGCTCAATGGAGCCGTTCAGCTTGATATACTCCATCTGCATGCCCTTGCTGTTGAAGAACTTCTCTGCAATATGAGGGAACTTGGTGGCCACGCGGGTATGGGCATAATCAGTCAGCTTCGGCCGCTTGTGGTCCTTGTGCACCGCCATCATCAGATGGCACCTGCCAAAGCCCAGATCCAAAAGCTCATACACATCCATGCCGGACTCCAAAAGGACGTCCTTGCCGATGATGCCGATATCCGCTGCACCGTACTCCACATAGGTAGGCACATCGGCAGTCTTGCTGATGATGAACTTGATTTTCTTTTCCTCATTGGTAATCACCAGCTTGCGGGACTTCTCACTCAAATCCTCCGCCGTGTAGCCCACCTTCGCCAGCAAATCCGCAGACAAGCCGAACAGCTTGCCCTTGGGCAGCGCGATTGTAATGTAATCCATATTGTTAGAAGTCATCTGTACGCCTCCATCAATCTGTTGTTTTTATTTTCATTCTTTATCTTATTAAAGTGCTAACGTGTAACATGATAACACATGCAGCCCAATTCGTCAATAAAAATTATTGCAATCAATTGCACTCATTGGAAGCTGCAGCAATCAATGCCAGCTTCTGGCTCCTGGTCAGCTTCTTGATGGCACATTCCCGCTTCATGGCCTCGCTTTTCGTGGCAAAGCTTTCATAATAAACCAGCCTTACAGGCAGGCGGCAACGGGTACAGCGGCTTGCCTTGCCAGCATTGTGCATGGCAAGCCTGTGGGCAAGGTCAACAGTATAGCCCGTATACAATGTCCCATCGCTGCATTCCAGCATATAAGTATAAGCCCCGGCTTCTCTCCGAGAAACCGGGGCAGTATGTCCAGCCATTATTCAGCAGCCTTGATAGTAATCTTGTTGATTACAACATCATGCACAGGACGGTCCTGTGCGCCGGTCTTCACATGACCGATTTCACGCACAACCTCCATGCCCTTGATTACCTTGCCGAACACAGTATGCCTGCCATCCAGCCACGGAGTGGCATCCAGGGTAATAAAGAACTGGGAACCGCCGGTATGTGGACGGCCGGTATTGGCCATGGACAAGATGCCCTCGCTGTCATGGCGCAAATCAGACCTGAACTCATCCTCGATGGTATAGCCAGGGCCGCCCATGCCGGTGCCGGTAGGATCACCGCCCTGAATCATGAAGCCATCAATAATGCGGTGGAAAATCACCTCGTCATAGAAGCCTTCCTCTGCCAGCTTGATGAAGTTGCCGGTAGTAATCGGCGTCTTATCCTCAAACAGCTCAATCTCAAACTCGCCCATATTGGTGTCAAAAACTGCAATACGATTTGCCACTTTATTCTCTCCTTCGCTTTTCCTGAAATCAAAAAATGAACCTGCGGCACAGGCGGTAGTCATAAACGCCAGCACCAGCAGCACACACATAACTATTTTCTTCATGTACTCACCATTATCCTCATACCAGGACTAATCCGCTATCAACGTAGTAAACAACCAAATATTATCTGCGCTCGGTTACGAACCTGATAAACTCATGCACTTCCTGCTCAGTTCTCAGCTTGACGGTATAGCACTGGTTGCCCATCTGAGGCACCATCATCTCAGGCATGCGCTCTGCCATGACAATATCGTTGCCGTAACGCCTGCTGATTTCCTCCGGGGAATGTACATAGCTGAACTGGTCACGCCTGCCTGCATACACACAGAAGCGGTCATCCTGCAAATCAGGCTGCAAGCGGCGGTTGTCAGTAACCATATCCGCCCAGATCTGGTACACATCCATGCTATGGGCATAATTCATCATATCAGGGGTATAGCCGCCGGCAGGGCGCATATTCACCTCAAGACCAACAAAATCACCGGCCTTGCCCAGCCCCGGCTTATCAGCCTCCAGCTGGAAGAACTCAAGATGCACAAAACGGCTCCTGACATCAAATGCCTTCACCGCCGCCCGGCCTGCCCTGCGCAGTGCCTCAGGCACATCAGCGCGGACAAAATAAGCCAGATCCAGCTTGTCCGTCACGATATTCATAATGGATGGCGGCCACTCCGTGCAGGACTCCATCAAAGGCTCCGACTTATTGTCAAGAATGGCATCATAGGAAAAAATCTTGCCCTGCACAAATTCCTCCATGACATAAGGCACCTCAGGATAGTTGGCAAAAAAGCCCTGCAGCTCATCGTCATTCTTCAGCTTGTAGGTATCGTTGGCACCTACCCCCACATCGGGCTTCACAACCACAGGATAGCCCACCTGGTCAATAAACTTCCGTGCCTCCTCCAGGCTGGACACATGATGCAGCCGGGCAGACGGAATCCCTGCCTGACGGTAATATTCCTTCATGGCAGACTTCTTCTTGATGCGCCCGATATCTGCATACTGCTCGCCGGTAGTGATATGAAAATCCGTGCGCAGGCGGGCATCCTGCTCCAGCCAGAACTCATTGTTGGACTCCAGCCAGTCAATCTTGCCGTACTTGAATGAGAAAAATGCCACAGCCTTGAACACCTGGCTATAATCCTTCAT
Organism: Anaerovibrio slackiae; assembly: GCF_009695585.1. GTDB lineage: Bacteria > Bacillota > Negativicutes > Selenomonadales > Selenomonadaceae > Anaerovibrio > Anaerovibrio slackiae. The sequence continues at coordinate 13,514 of NZ_VUNR01000034.1, read as the reverse complement.
GTCCTGCACATAGTAGTACTCCGTCAGGGAATTCCTTACATTCTCATCCAGTCCGTCATACGGGCAGTCACCAACCCCCAGCACATTTACTCCGTTCCGCTTCAGACGATTGGCAAACAGCCAGTACGTCCGCGGAAAATGCGGAGAAATAAACACGAAATTCATATCATTACTCCCCTTTTCTCTTTATTATCCATCATATACTCATGATATACTACATATCAGCATATCACAGCAAATACGGCAGGAAATAGCGAATCTGCTTCTTCCACCACGGCCAGTCATGCTCCACATCATAGCCCCAGAAATCGCACCATGCACCGATGCCCTTGGCATTGAACTGGTCCCTGAGGATAGCCGTAGTGCGCCTGCCCTCGTCCTCCCACGGGCCCTGCCCCACGCAGAAAATCGGCTTCCGCTGGTTGTACAGCTCCACATACCAGTGGTCAGGCGGCAGGTTTTCCATAAAATGCACCGGCGAATTGCGATAAAGCACCTCATCCATCCAGCCATCAAAGAAATACTTGGCATCATAGGCACCGGAAAGAGCCAGGCAGCCCCCGAACAAGTCAGGGCGCCGCAGGAAAACAATCGCCGCATGGGTAGCCCCCAGGCTGCAGCCAAAGGTAATCGGCTGCTTGCCGCTGTGGTTGCGGGAATAAATGCAAGGCAGCACTTCCTCCACTATATAGTGAAAATACTGCTCCTGCCGCCAGGCCCGCCAGCCCTTGTCTCCCCAGACATTGGACCAGCTCTCCACATCAACCGTATCAACCACATACAGCTGAATGGCGCCGCCGTCAATGTAGTCGGCTATATTGTCCAAAAAGCCATAGCCCTCATAATTGTAGCAATTTCCGTCCTGGCATGGAAAAGCTACGATAGGCAGCCCGTCATGCCCATACACGCGGATATTCATATCCCTGCCCAGATGATGACTATAATGATGGATATGCTCAACGTTCATAATATCGCCCCTAACATACAAAATAAACAAGGAGCAACCTTCTCTATGCAGCATGCCTGCACAAAAGAATGTCGCTCCTTTAAGGATAACAAAACTTACTAACTATGTCAATTTTTCGGCAGCTCTGCCAAACCATTTTCTGCACAAAGAAAACCATAATCCAATAGTGCCGCCGAATCAGAAAACCTCGTGTCCATATCGCTGGATTTCAGCACCACGCACAAAAGCTCCCTGCCGTTACGCCTTGCAGCAGACACCAGGCAGCCACCGGCAGCGTTGGTAAAGCCTGTTTTCACGCCTATGCAGCCAGGATAGCTCTTCAAAAGCTCATTGGTATTCTCCGCCTCGTAGGTGTTCCCGGGATTCTGCCAGTCAGGCATGATAATCCTCTCACTGGCTACAATATGGCGAAAAAGCTCATTCTTCATGGCGTAGGCAGAAACCTTCGCAATATCCCGTGCCGTAGAATAATGATTGGCATCCGGCATGCCGTTGCAGTTCTCAAAATGAGTGTCCTTCATGCCCAGCTCCCGCGCCTTGGCATTCATCATGGCTACGAAGGCGGACTCGCTGCCGCCCACAGCCTCCCCCAGAGCCGTTGCCGCGCCGTTATCCGATTCCAGCAGCATCAGCTCTATCATGTCAAATTCCCGCATGGCATGACCTGCCCATAGGCCGGTGCATTCCACCCATGCCGCATAAGGGCTGACAACTACCGTCCTGTTATTGTCCCCCTCCTCCAGAGCCAGTACGGCCGTCATCACCTTGGTAGTGCTGGCAGGATACTGCCTCACATCAGCATTTTTGCCATAGATAATGCCCCCTGTCTGCAAGTCAACCAAAATTGCCGACTCAGCCGTAACAGCAGGCGGATTGGGAAGTATCCTCTCCCCGGCAACCACCCCGTAATCATTTGGAATTAACAGGACACAGACACAGACAAACAGCGCCATAAGCCTCACTAACGAAAAAGGCGTTACCAGCCTGTCAAATCTTGACTCGAGAACATCTGCGACCTTAGTTGAATTGAGAAAAAACATGAGATATATCCACGAACCTTCCTAAAGTGCACCAAAGAAAAACCTTAACCCAAAACGTAAAAATCAAAAAACTAATTTACTTTGCCCCCAGCGGAATAAACTTGAAGGCATCCACGTCCACCAGTCCCTTATCAGTCAGCTTCAGGGACGGAATAACCGGCAAACTGAGGAATGCCAATGTCAAAAACGGCGAATAGAACTCCGGCACGCCCATCTCCCGTGCCTTGGCAATAATCTCCGCCTGCTTGTCAGCTACTGCCTGCGCCGGTTCATTGGTCATCAGGCCGCCTACAGGCAGAGCCAGGGAAGCCGTTATCTCGCCGCCATCGGCAATGCAGATACCGCCGCCGATGCGCTGCAGCTCCCTGGCAGCTGCCAGCATATCCTCGTCATTGGTGCCGATAACAATGAGATTATGGGAGTCATGAGCCACCGTTGATGCCAGGGCACCACGCTTCAGCCCGAAGCCCTTCACCAGCCCCAGCCCCACATTGCCTGTTGCCCTGTGCCTCTCAAACACCGCCAGCTTCAGCACATCATTCTCAATATCGCTGACAGCACAGCCATCCACCCGCTTGACAGGCAGGGTTGCCTTTTTTGTCACAATCTGATAGGGAACCAGCCCGATTACATGAGCCATCTCCGTTGCCAGAGGCAGCCTGAGGGCATCCAGGTTCAGCTCCCCCACATTGACAGTATGCTCCAAGTCTGAGGAATCCAGCTCCGTACCAGTCTGCACCAGCCTGCCCTGGTCATAAGCCAGCCTGCCATCCTTGTAGACCTGCAGCGGCACCCACGGATTGAGGCTGTCCAGCACCAGCAAATCCGCCTTGCAGCCCGGCATAATCGCCCCCACATCCTTGAGGTTGTAGTGCCGGGCAGTATTGATAGTTGCCATCTGCAAGGCATTGGCAACGCTTACGCCCCCCTCGGATACGGCAATCCGTATCATGTCATTGATATAGCCGCTTTCCAAAAGCTCCGCCGGAATCTTGTCATCAGAGCAGAACATAAAATAAGGTGCCGTATCAGGATTGACAGCCGGCAGCAGTGCCTTGAGATTCTTGGCAGCCGTGCCCTCCCGGAGCATGACGCCAATACCGGCACGCAGCCTGTCCAATGCCTGCTCCTTGGTAATGCACTCATGGTCAGAGGTAATCCCTGCTGCAGCGTATCCCATCAGCTGGCTGCTGGTGAGCCCGGGCGCATGTCCGTCCACATGCATGCCTGCACTCCTTGCCATGCGCAGCTTTTCCATGACACCGCTGTCCTGTGTCAGCACTCCCGGCGCATTCATCATCTCCGCCAGCCCCAGCACCCTGGGATGCTGCAAAAACGGTTCCAGATCATCTGCCAGAAGCTTTGCCCCTGCATTTTCAAACTCCGTGGACGGCACGCAGGAAGGCAGCATGACATACACATTCAGCGGAATCTTCTCAGTTGCATCCAGCATAAACTGAATCCCCTTCGTACCGCAGACATTGGCAATCTCATGAGGATCCGTAATGACCGTGGTAACGCCGCAAGGCAGTGCCGCCTTGGCAAACTGATACGGCGTAAGCATGGAGCTCTCGATATGCACATGGGCATCAATCAGCCCCGGCACGATATACCGTCCGCTCATATCTATTTCCTCAATGCCAAAATAAGAGCCTGTCCCGGCAATATAGCCATCAGCAATAGCTATATCCCCCAGAATAAACTCACCCGTAAAAACGTGAAAAACCTCCGCATTTTTCAGCACCAGGTCCGCCGGCTCCAATCCCTGAGCCACCCTGATTAGACGCTTCACATCCAAAAATCAACACCCGCTTTCCTTCTTAACTGTACCCCTCCAACAAAAATCCCCACGGCACCTCCACCAGCTGGCAAATATCTGCCCGGCAGGCACTGCATAAATGACTATTGACAAAAATCAGATACCTATCGTCAGGTTATCATTTACCTTGTAGGCAGCCCACCACTCGCCACGGCTGTTAAAGCCGCCGCTGAGCTTCGGCTCATCCTCCCCGGACAGCTCCGTCGGGAACTCTCCCATCTCATATTCAGCCGCCTCCTCCTCAGTCAGGGGCAGGCTGGTAATCAAAAAGCTTTCCACATAATAATCCGCAGGCTCCATCTGCAGCATCAGCTTCTGCTTCTCATCCTCGGGATTCCTATACACATAGTACAGATTGCCATCCCGCTTCTCCTTGTCAGCCTTGCCGTAGGTACTCATCAGCTTGGCACGGGTAGCACCATAGGACACCCCCGCCCTTGCCTTGTACTCCTTATCCTTGCAGAGTACCGCCACTACCTTTTCTGTCCGCGGATCCACGCAGACCTTCAAATCCGCCGAGTACACATAGCACTTGACAGCCTGCTCCAGCACCACTATCTCCGTATCAAAGTCAGGCTCCCCCAGCTTTTCCTGCATCACAGCACTGGTATCACCAAGGGCAACTCCCTTGAAGGCAAAATCCTCCGGCTGCAGGCTGCCTGTCTTTTTGGCGGCAAAGGCCATGGAACAAATCGACATCATCAACAAGCAAACCAAAATACAAACCGAAAATTTTTTCATTGCAAATCCTCCCAATCCAAAAATTGACCCAATGATTTTAACATGAAAAAATTAAAATTTTCTGAAATCACCTGAGATGCAACATAAGCTATGAATCACTTGCTGTACATTGCCTATTTCAAAAGCTCATTAGCCTTGTCCATCACCATATCTATCCACTTTTCCTGAAAGCCTGCATCTGCCAAAAGCTCCTGAATAGAGGCAATGCGATGCTGGCTCACAAACATCTCCACCCGGCTCTTTTCCACATTCTTGCGGAAATAAAAGTCCTGTCCTACTGTATCATCAGCCGGAAAGGCCAGGGTATACTCGTGATACTCCCCATCGGACATGGATTCCGGCAGGCTGGAGCTGCGTGCCACATACGCCTTCCAGGCAGGTGTAGCTTGCTCCAAAAGCTCCTTCAGCTCGTAGAGAATCGGCTGCACCCTGTCACGATACTCCTGCAGGGCTTTTTCACAGGCCTCCGTATCGCTGAGCACCATAATCCAGATCAGCTCCTGCAAAATCTCCGGGTTGGCCAAATCAAACCTGGTCAGCTCATCGGCAGACTCAATGCCAGACAGCCACCTCTCCACCGCATCCGTCATGTACTGCTTCGCCTTATCAGATACCAGCATATCCTGCAAATACAGCTCATGGCAGAGATTGTTGATGCGCTGCCCCCATTCCTCCGAGGCAAGCAGCTTCTCAGCCGCGCAATCAGCGCAGTAACCGGAAAGCTGATAAGTATAAGGCTTTTCCATCAGCTCCCAGTCCGCAGGAAAATCCATATCCAGCTCATCATAAATCTTCTTCTGTTCCGCAATGCGGCTCTTGGAAAAGTAGAGGATGCCGTCATTGTCATTGCGGATTTTCACCCGGAAGCTTTTGCCGCAGCCGGGGCAATTGTACTGCTTTTCCGTCATCCGCACACCTACATACATAGCATCGTTTGGCTTGTAAAAGCCGTAGGTAGCCCCCTCCAGAAAGGCATAATCATACACCTTCAAAAGATTATCCGTGATTTTTGTCATAACATTGTTTTCTGCCATTACGCCGCCTCGCTCGCTTTCTAATATTTGTTACTTATATTATATGCTTTTTCAGAACAAAAGGCAAATAAAAATCCCCCAAGACCTGCTCAGGGGAGATTAAACTCTTTGGAGGTGACACCCAGAATCGAACTGGGGAATAGAGGTTTTGCAGACCTCGGCCTTACCGCTTGGCTATGTCACCACTTATAAAATTATGCAAACTTCAGAGAAAAAAATGGAGCGGAAAACGAGACTCGAACTCGCGACCCCCACCTTGGCAAGGTGATGCTCTACCAACTGAGCTATTTCCGCATTTGGAGGTGACACCCAGAATCGAACTGGGGAATAGAGGTTTTGCAGACCTCGGCCTTACCGCTTGGCTATGTCACCACTTATGAAATTATGCAAACACCAGAGGAAAAATGGAGCGGAAAACGAGACTCGAACTCGCGACCCCCACCTTGGCAAGGTGATGCTCTACCAACTGAGCTATTTCCGCGTCATCACCTGTCCCCACAATCAGAAAAAAGATGGCGACCCGAAGGGGACTTGAACCCCTGACCTCCGCCGTGACAGGGCGGCATTCTAACCAACTAAACTACCGGGCCGTTTGCCTCACTTCTTACTTGCGTGACAACAATTGAAATTATATAGAAAACTGAGTCATTTGTCAACACTTTTTTGAAAAAAACTTAAAAATTTATCACATCCACCACTATCAGCTTATCTTTCGCCACGCGGAACTTGATTTCCTGGCTGCCGAAGGGCATGCCGTAGATACGCGCCTCATCATCGTGATATGTAGGCCGTGGGTCGTTGGACAGCACACCCAAAAGACCTGCCCTTTTCGCCTCCGGCACCTTTGCCAGCAAATCATCCGGGATTTCCACCTGCAGCTGCCTTTTCCAGCCCTCCCCGCGAAAACCCTGAGCTGCCTCTGGATGGCTGTCTGCATAGGCAAGATATGGCTTGATATCAAAAATCGGCGTACCGTCCATCAAGTCTGCCCCGCTGACATACAGCACCGGCCCCTCCGGGGTATTTAGCTCCACCCCTTCCAGCCTGACGCTGGAAAGGCCTATGGCATTGGGGCGGAACGGAGAACGGGTGGCAAACACACCCATCCTAGTATTGCCCCCCAGAATAGGCGGACGCACCGTAGGTGACCACTTGTCCCGCACCGCCTCCGAAAACTGCCATATGAGCCACAGATAATCAAAGCCATCTATGCCACGCAGGGCATCAGGATTCCTGTACTCCGGCTCAAAAACGATGCGCCCTGTCAGCTCCCTGACCACGCCGCTCTGCCGGGGGATACCGAATTTGCTGGGAAAATCATTGCGTATGCGGGCGATGACCTTCATGCTGATGCTGTCACTGCCGCCCTTATTATTTTTGCTGTTATTGCTGTTATAAATATTATTGGTATTGTTATTATTCATTCACTCTTACCATCTTCCGTCAGCCTTGCAATCTGCTCTATTCCATACAATGGCAAATTCACTAGCCAGGCTTCTTTTTTGAAATCAGCCATGGAGGTACGAACAGAAACCTCAGGCGAAAATTTTTCCTGATAAGTTTTTAAACTCTTGGCTTTGAGATTGACCTCCGCTTTTACTTCAACAGGAACAATCTGCTCACCTGTATCAACAACAAAATCAACCTCGCAGGAACCTCTGTCATTTGTGTAGTAATAAATTCCCATATCTTCAATAGTCTTCAATTGCTGACAAACATATTGTTCAGTCAAGGCTCCTTTAAACTCAGTAAACAGATCATTTCCATCAAGCAAGGTCCGCTGGCGAAGCCCTGTCATACAGCCAAGCAAGCCGACATCCACCATAAACAGCTTAAACGCCTTTAAGTCCTCATACGCCTTCAATGGCATCCCTGCCCTGCTTACCCGGCCTACCTTGTAAACAAGCCCGCAATCAGAAAGCCACATAATTGCCGTTTCATATTCCTTTGCCCTGGCACCCTCACGCAGAAGCCCATAAATGAATTTCTTATTTTCCTTTGCCAGCTGAGAGGGAATACTGTTCCACAGCATGCGGATTTTCGGGACGATTTCATTAGGAGCGTGCTTGGAAAAATCCTGTTCATAGGCTGCCAGAATCCGTTTTTGAATATAACGAGCTTCATTAAAATCCTTATTTTCTGCAAAGCTTTGTACTACTTCCGGCATACCGCCTACAAAGTAATACTGCTTCAAAGCATCGATATAGGTCTGCTTGAAGCTTGCAATCATGTCAAAATCCCGCCTATCCAGGAGCTCCGCAAAACGTTCTTTTTCCGTTGCCATTAAAAATTCCTTAAAGGACAGCGGATAGAGTTTTAAAAAGTCCACCTTCCCCACTGGAAAGGAAGTGCCCTCGTGCAAAGCTATACCAAGAAGGGAACCAGCGCATACAATATGATATTGCGGAGCATTTTCGTAAAAATACTTGAGCGATGCCAACGCTCTCGGAACCTGCTGTACCTCATCAAAAATCAATAAGGTATTATCTGAATCGATTTTGCGGCCTGCATACAGCTCCAGCCCCATAATCAGGCGGTCAATGTCCAAATCAGAAGCAAACAGCTCTGACATGCGTGAATTAGAATCAAAGTTTATATAAACAGTATCCCTGTATGCGCTTTTGCCAAACTCCTTCATCAGCCAGGTCTTGCCAACCTGCCTTGCGCCTTCGATAATTAGTGGCTTACGCCGCTTGCTCTCCTTCCAATTCAGCAGCTTTTCCATGGCAATACGATACATAGCTACACCTCCCCCCTCTCATTATTCACGCGTATTATAGCATTTTGTCACAAAAATTACAACGTTCTTTTGATTTATAAATACATTTTTTACAGTGAATATCCGTGGAAACACCTGCATAAAATTACTACATAAGAGCTAATATTTCTTCTTTACCCCACAAATCGTTGGCATAGATGGATATATAGTCTTTATGTTTACGAATAATCCTAAAAGGTTCTAACGTGTTATCATAAACATGCAAAATATCACATATTTCCAATAATTTCTTGATATTACCCAAAGATTTTTTATAACGCTTTATAATCTTCTCTCGTTCTACATCATGTCCGCCTTGAGCCACTCTAGTTTGAACTCTGGCGATATTCACATTTGGATCTACAGTCAAAACAAAAATACATTTTATAAAATATCCTTCAGACTTGGCTTTTCTTAGTATTTCCAATTTGTATTCTGAAGATAGCACTGTCTCAAAGGTGAAATCTTTTTTCTGAGCAATAGCATCATAACGCTTTGCATCAACCAACCTGGCAGCATCCGCATTATTCATTCCTGTTGCAGCAACAATATCATCAGCGTTTGTATATTCACCAATTTTTTCAAAATATTGTGTAAAAGTACTTTTGCCAGAACCATTTGGACCGGCTATAACCAAAACCATCGGTTTTTTAGTCGACATATTTTCTGCTCCCATCAGCAAATTCTAAAAATGCTCTTTTTGTAGCAACATCATATCTTGCCACAGGTTTTTTGCATACTTTAGCTCTATAAATAGCTGACCTAACAGCAGCTGCCGCACGTTTATCCATTTCAGCATCGCTACTGCTAATGCTTCCTTCACAAGAAGACATATCCTCATTAATGATAACTTTTACAGACATATTGCCAATTTTTTTAACGATATACTTCATTTTATATCACGCTCTTTCCAGAAATATACATACATAAACCCAATGCCTTATTCCTTCCCGTTATAACACAACTGAATCTGCCATAAAACTTTTTTACATTGTTATAGCATAATGCTCTTTTAATTCGTTAAGCATATTATACTGTATTTTCCTCTCATTCTGTAATCTGCCAACCACAATCCCCGGTGCTATTCCCACAGATTTTGCAAATGCACTTACATTGTCCAGCGAGAATACCTGATTTTCTTTGAATTTATTAAAGGCAACCGCCGGAATCAGCTTATCCCTTGACCATTCATCTGCAGCATTTTCATCTTGGTCAGTAGTACCATCGATATTCCCTATATGCCCAAGAATAATATGGCCAAATTCATGGAACAAACTAAACCAAAAACGATCGGCATCACTTCCCCGCGCAGTCAAACCTAATACAATTTTATTACCATCCATAAATGTTGCTCCATGCAAAAACGATCCTTTTAAATGAGGCAAAAAAACTAAGGCAATACCACATTCTGAAAGTAGCTTTTTTAATCTAGGACAAAACTGCTGCGGTGGCATCAATGTCATGTTACGAATCTCATCTAATTTATTGATAAGCCCCCTGACATTTATAGGTTCTGTATTCATATTACGAGCAATAATTTTCGCTCTCTGCGCCCAAGCAATAAGTGCCAAATCACCTTTAGCAGTAATTGCCAATCTACGGCATACAATCTTTGTTATCTGGTTATTCTCAAGCAATGGTAGTTCAACAACACCAAAATATTTTCTGAGATTAATAACCTTCTCCTTAATATTTCTGGTTGCCGGAATCCAGCCATACTTTGCCATTTCGCCATAAGGCAATTGCCTTGCAATTGCCTCATCCTGCTCCATAGCATTCTCAGCTTCAACTTTCACCAGCTTCTCTCTGTATCTGCTTTCCAAACTGTTCCAAAACTTCGCTGGTACTCCAAGTACCATTTCCAATCGTACCGCACAATCAGGAGTAAGCTGTACTTCGCCATTAATTAGCTTGCTAATATGTTTCTCAGACATATCCATTCTAGCCGCAAATTCTTTCTGACTCATACTTCTATCATTTAGCTGCTCTTTAATAGTAGCTCCAGGCGGCGTTGCTATATAACTTTTACTTCTAGCCATAGAAATACCTCCTTCACTCCTTCAATGATAGTCAACTATTTCAAAAATATTCGCTATTTGGATTTTATTTCCATGTTTCTCAAATACTAAGCGATATGGATGAACAAGGTCCACAGCATACTGCCCCTTTCTATTCTGCCTCAGCGGATGACAGCGACCAATGTGGAACTGAATCATCATCTCCACAGTATCAGCTGCAGATATCTCACCTATGCGCATATCTATTTTTTCTGCCATTTCAGTGCCGTATGTTTTTTCAGCGACCTTGGTATCCGTACAAATCTTTTCAATTCTTTTGTTTCTGTACGTTACTTCCAATATGTCACTCTCCTGTAGCAAATTACCTATTAGGTAAATTTATTCTATCATCCCCAGCACTCTATGTCAATAAAAATAATTAACCTCACAGGTAAATTATATTTTAATAGACTACCACAAAAATACTTATCATAAACAAAAATACCACCTGCCTATATCTTATACAAGCAAGTGGTATCATACAGAAATTACACCATTAATTTAAATACACTTGATTATTTTCAGCCGGTTTCGGCCCTCGCAATAGCTATACTGCATATCATCCATGTTTTTCTTCACCATGAAGATCCCCAGCCCGCCAATCTGCCTGTCCTCAGCCGATAGGGTGATATCAGGATCCGCCTTTGACAGGGGATTGTATGGCACGCCGCTGTCTATGAAGGTAATGCAGACTGCTCTTGGATTTTCCAGCATTTCCACCTTGACAGTTGCCTGCCCTGCCCCGTCCGGATAAGCATAATTGGCTATATTGCCAAACAGCTCGTCTATGGCGATATTCAGCTTCATTTTGGCTTTTATCGGACACCCTATTTCATCCAGAAATTCCTCCACAAAATCCGTTGCCACACCTATATTTTCCGGTGTAGCATCCAAGGTTATCTCCTTCATAGGTCATTCCTCCATTTTCCTGACATACTCAAGGCACAGCATGGTTATATCATCAAACTGATCAGCACCTCCTACAAAAGCATCAATGTCAGCCTTCACCAGCCGCAATGTCTCCTCCGGACTACATTCTGCACATTTCAGATTCAGCACACTGTTCAGCCTATCCATGCCATACAGCTGTTTATCCATATCCGTTGCCTCTGTAACACCATCCGTGTATTGGAAAATCCTATCTCCTGCCTCCAGCTGAATTACCTGCTCTTTGTATTTGATGTTCTCCATACCTGCCAGCACAAAGCCCGCCCGGGTCTTGTATTCCTCATAGCCCTTGCCCTTACGGTAGATAAACGGCTTCTCATGACCGGCATTGACATAGCGGAATTCACCTGTCACCAGGTCCAGCACCCCTTCAAAGGCTGTAATAAACATGCCGTTATCATTTGACTCACAAAGTATATTGTTTACCTCTGTGAAGACCTCCCCCAGATTCCGTCCCGGAACCGTATGGTCCTTAATCAGGGTTTTACCGATGACCATGAATAGGTCTGCCGGAACGCCTTTGCCGGAAACATCAGCCATAACTATAGCCAGATGCCTGTCATCTACCATGAAAAAATCATAGAAATCTCCGCCCACTTCCTTGGCAGGTGTTATAGTTGCATAAATATCCAGTTCAGTTCTGTCAGGGAAAGCAGGGAAGATACATGGCAGCATGGAGGACTGAATATGGGTTGCTCCCCCCAGCTCTGCTCCTATGCGCTCTTTTTCCTTTGTTTCCAGCATCAGATTCTTCATATACTTTTTCAAATCCGATGCCATAGTTACCAGGGCTTCAGACAATGCCTGCACCTCATCCCCGGATTTAATGCCCGGATTTTCAAAGATTATCTTATCAGGATCCTCCTGCCCATGGCTGCTTTCCACAAACCTCTCTGCTGATACCTGTATCCTAGAAATCGGCACAATAACTCTCTTGCTTAGCCATTTGTACAAGCCTGTCAGGAAAATGCCTATGAGGATGCACATCACAATTACTATGCTGCTGATGTATTTCGTCAGCACTGTCCCTATTTCATTGATAGAAATATCAACTGCCAAAATGGCTACAGCTTCCCCCTTGGAATTCATGATCGGCACAAGGGCAGTATAATCATGACCAAACTCTGTTGTATTGCTGAAATAGGTAATTTCTTCACTGCCCGCCTTCATGCCCTTTAAATAGTTCTCAGCCACCTCCGGGGAATAGGCATCTCCTGTATACTGTCCCAGCAGTACCAGGGATTCCTTTTCATGCGCCTTCTCATAGGCTGTAGCCCCCGTCATCACATTCATCATGTTATCTTCACTGCCATTATTTAATGGCTTAACTATGTAAATAAATTCAATGTCATTGGTTTCCTTGATGCGGTCCAGCACCTTCTGCACCCTGTCATAGCTGGCATTTGCTTTACCTGAATCAATACACTCCTCTAAGGCATCCCCGTCAATTTCCGTCAGGGCATAGCGCAGGATGCCAGCCATGTAGCTTTCATATCTTCCAATCATGCCCTGGGAATAATTCACTGCGCCAAATGCTCCCAGGATAAAGCACAGAAAGATACTCAAACTTCCCACACAGAAAATCCTAACGGCTCCTTGAAAACTGTATATTTCAAAAGATAAATTTCTCAATTAGCTTGCAATAAGCGTTGCATGGACTCAGGCAACTTGGACATAAATTTATTGTAGAAGCATTCAATCTGCTCATCAGTGATATGGAATTGTCACCACGGAGGATGCAGAAGGGCAAAATATGCTTTTTACCGTCCTTGCTCTCCGATGCAGTGAGAGTAAGGCACCTGCTACCCTCTTTCTTTTTCTGCTTCACCCAATAATAAAGGTCACCATGATTCTTGATGTGATAGGTGTTGCTGTTCTCGTTCACCCACTGGATTAGGTTTTCCGTCCCGTGGATATAGCCTAAGTCAGTTTTTACGCTTGCCATTTTGCTCCTTTCTTTTATGAAAATATTTGTAACGTAAATTGCTTTACTTTTCCTTTATATTTATATAAAATACACATAAAGCAACCTGGTAATATGTCAACAGGTTTTCTCAAAAGTTTTTGAAGCAAATTCTTGAAATAAAGTGCACTTAACAAACCTTCAGGATTATAAGCAAAAATCCCAAAGGCATGTTTGTAAATATTAT
>NZ_VUNR01000033.1 GCF_009695585.1 Anaerovibrio slackiae | reverse complement strand
AGGAATTACGGAAATTAACGCCCACGGAGAGTGTGTAAGTCCTTTTGCCAAGGCAGAAGGCTGTTCTCGTAGAAGTGGGAATCTCCCTCCTCAAACGCCTAGGCGTTAGGAGGGAGTAATTCAATTTCCATTATTTGTATAAGTTGCCGGATATTTGTGGTATAATTTAGTTTAACGTGATTTTGCTGGATAGGAGTGATTGGATGAACAGGCAGGAGGCCATGAGGTGCTTTAAGAGTTTTCCTATTTATGGCATTACGGCAGAGGGCATGTCTGCCGGGCGGAGCAACCTGGAAGTGGTAGAAGCCATGCTGCAGGCAGGTATCCGCTTTGTGCAGTACCGGGAAAAGGAAAAGAGCGGCCTGGCACGCTACAATGAATGCTTACAGCTGAGGGAGCTGACCAGAAAATACGGGGCTGCCTTTTTGATAGATGATTTTGTGGATTTGGCTATGGCGGTGGATGCTGATGGGGTGCATATCGGCCAGGATGATTTGCCGCCCCGGGCGGTCAGGGAGCTTCTGGGCCCTGACAAGGTAATCGGCTGGTCCACCCACGGGCCGGAGCAGCTGCAGGCTGCCAACGGGCTTGCCGGCGTGATAGACTACATCGGCACAGGTCCTGTCTATGCCACTCAGACTAAGAAGACGGCCGTGCCGGTGGGGCTGGAATATGTGCAGTATGCCAGGCAGAATTCGGTGCTGCCATTTGTGGCCATAGGCGGCATCAAGGAGCACAATCTGCACCTTGTCAGGGAAGCCGGTGCAGATACTGTATGCGTGGTGTCGGAGATTACCGGCGCGGATGATATTGCCGCCAAGGTGCGGTCTTTAGCAGAAATAATGGATTGATTTGCTATGGAAAATAAGAAATTGGAAGAAATAGAGGCGGTGCGCAGGAATCTGAAGGGCAGCCGTCTGAAGGATATACTGCTGGACGAGATGGAAAAGAACTGTCCCGGCGTGTCCTACGACAAGCTGATGCAGGCAGCCATGACGCTGCAAAAGGCAAAGCAGATGATTGCAGGCAATGTGCCGGACAGCGACTACAACGAGCTGGGCAGGCAGTTCCGCCAGACGGTGGGGCGCAGGAATGAGGAAAACCGTGCCATTATACAGGGCATGGTCAGGGAACAGCGTCTTAGTGGCAGGCTGACCTACAGCTGGTATTACAATCAGCCCATCACGGCATGGGAGCGGGATTTTCATTACATCAAGCTCCTGAGCGATTACCTGATGAGCGGCGGGGAGCCTGAGAGGGCTTCTTTGCAGGAGCGTTCCTATGAGATTTTTCATGATGATACTGTGCTGACGGAGTACCCGGAGCTGTTGGAGCGGCTGGGGATTTCCATGGAGCAGCTGAACATCGTGGCCCAGCCGGACCCGCTGATGCTGGCGGTGCAGTGCGGCAAGCAGCCCCATGGGGGAGTGTGCCAGCACTTTGCCGTGGAGACCAAGGAGGCATATTACGGCCTGTATCCTGTGCTGAACAGGACACGGTTTGCCTCGGTGATTTATGGTGCAGGCTGGAAGCTGGCAGGAAACCTTTTCCAGCTGCCCTATCAGATTGGCAGGGAGTGGTACAAGCACTGCATCTGGTATTTTGGCAACATGAGCTATGAGGGCATCAGCCTGTGGTACGCCATCAGGCAGAAACTTCCCTCAGGCATGGAGCTGAAGCTGGCGGTGCCTATGTACAAGGCAATGCTTTTGTATCAGCCGGTGAAGCTGGCAAAGAAAGGCACAGGAGGAGCTGCCGGGGGCAGGCACCTCCCAGGCGGGGAAGCCGGGAATGTGCTTGAAATAGTGCAGACTGTGCAGACGGACAAGGCAGTGGAGGCATTTTGCCGGGAGTTTGAGCCGGAGGATGCGGCTATCTGGCGTGATATACTGGGCAAGAATATGTATTATCCCCAGAGCATGCTGGGCAATCAGGAGCTGCAGAAGCTGTTCCGGGAGATGGACAAGGGCATCCTTTAGGGGCATAGCAGGATTTTGGTTTTTATTTTGGTAGGAGGATAACAATAATGACAGGTTCGGTTCCTTTTGCGCATTTGCATGTTCATACTGAGTACAGCCTGCTGGATGGGGCAAACCGCATCAAGCCGCTGATTGCCCGTGTGAAGGAGCTGGGCATGGAGCATATCGCCATTACGGACCATGGCAATATGTTCGGCATCATGGAGTTTTATAAGGCCTGCAAGGGGGAGGGGATTAACCCGGTCATTGGCTGCGAGGTGTATGTGGCACCCCGGGACCGCCATGAGCAGTACGAGGTGGATGGCACAAGGTACTACCACCTGATTTTGCTGGCGGAAAATAACGAGGGATATAGAAATCTGGTACAGCTGGTGTCCAGGGCCAATACCGAGGGCATGTATTACAAGCCAAGAGTGGATAAGGAGCTGCTGAGAAAATACAGCAAGGGGCTTATCTGCCTCAGTGCCTGCATTGCCGGGGAGGTGCCGGCATGGATTATCCGGGGGGATATGTTCCGGGCGGAAAAGGTGCTGCAGGAATATCTGGAGATTTTTGGCAGGGAGAATTTTTTTATCGAGCTGCAAAATCATGGCATGCCGGAGGAAAAAAAGGCCATGGCAGGGCTTTTGGAGCTGGCGAAAAAGTATCAGCTGGGGCTGGTGGCTACCAATGACGCCCATTACCTGAAGCGTGAGGACAGCGAATTTCACGAAATCCTGCTGTGCATCCAGACTGGCAGGACATTGGATGACCCTGGCAGGATGCGGTTTGCCAGCGATGATTTTTACCTGAAGACACCGGAGGAAATGCAGGGGCTGTTCAGTGAGTACCCGGAGGCGCTGGCAAATACGGTGAAGATTGCAGAACGGTGCCATGTGGAGTTCGATTTTGAGCATCGCCATCTGCCGAATTTCCCCCTGCCGGATGGGATGACGGATGAGGCATACCTCAGGCAGCTCTGCGAGAAGTACCTGCCGGAGCGCTACGAAAATATCACTCAGGAGGTGCAGGAGAGGCTGGACTATGAGCTGGGCGTAATCCACAGCATGGGCTTTGACAGCTACTTCCTGATTGTGTGGGATTTTATCAACTACGCCAGGAGCGTCAATATACCGGTAGGGCCGGGGCGAGGCTCCGCTGCCGGCAGCATCGTGGCGTATGCCCTGGGGATTACGGATCTAGACCCGTTGCAGTATGACCTGCTCTTTGAGCGCTTCCTGAACCCGGAGCGGGTTACCATGCCGGATATTGATATAGATTTCTGCTATGTGCGCCGGGAGGAAGTCATTGATTATGTGAAGCAGCGGTATGGGGAGGACCATGTAAGCCAGATTATTACTTTTGGCACCCTCAAGGCAAAGAATGCCATCCGGGATGTGGCCAGGGCCATGGGCATGTCCTATGCCGAGGGGGACAGGGTATCCAAGCTGATTCCCAGCGGCCCCAAGGTGACTCTGCAGGCGGCTCTGGACAGTGTGGACGAGTTTCGCAAGCTCTATGAGGAAGATGTCAGCGTGCAGCGGCTGGTGGACATGGCAAAGCGGGTGGAAGGGCTTCGCAGGAACTGCGGCAAGCATGCGGCAGGCATCGTGATTGCCAGGAATCCCATTACCGATTACATGCCCATCATGATTGCCGATGGTGCGCTGGTTACCCAGTTTGAAAAGGACCTGGTGGAGGAGCTGGGGCTTTTGAAGATGGACTTTCTGGGGCTGCGCACCCTGACTGTCCTGGATGATGCTGTGAAGAATATCAAAAAAAATCACGGTGTTGATGTTGATTTGCGGCGGCTGCCCCATACGGATGAAAAGACCTGCCGGATGCTGTGCGATGGCGGCACAGGGGCGGTGTTCCAGATGGAGTCTGCCGGGATGACGCGGATTATGCGTGACTTGAAGCCGGAGGGCTTTACTGATTTGATTCCCCTGGTGGCACTTTACCGTCCGGGGCCTCTGGGCAGCGGCATGGTGGATGATTTTATTGACGGCAGGCACGGGGAGAAAAAGGTGGAATACCTGCATCCCCTGCTGGAACCGATTTTGCGTGAGACCTTCGGGGTGGTGCTGTACCAGGAGCAGGTTATGCAGATTGTGCAGGTGCTGGCGGGGTTCAGCCTGGGACAGGCGGATCTTCTGCGCCGTGCCATGGGCAAGAAAAAGGCGGCCATCCTGATGGCACAGAAGGAGAATTTTTTGCAGGGAACCAGGCAGAAGGGCATTGATGATAGCCTGGCGGAGCGCATCTTTGAGCTCCTGGAGCATTTTGCGGACTACGGCTTCAACAAGTCACACAGTGCCGCCTATGCCTGGGTGGCATGGCAGACCGCCTACCTGAAGGCCAACTATCCGGCAGATTTCATGGCGGCCATGCTCACCAGCGTCATGGACAATACGGACAAGGTAAGCCAGTACATAGAGCAGTGCAAGCGCATGGGGATTAAAATCCTGCCTCCGGATATCAACGCCAGCCAGGTGAATTTCAGCGTGGACAAGGGGGCTATCCGCTTCGGGCTGGCAGCTATCAAGAACGTAGGTGAGGCGGCACTTTCTGTCATGATGGCAGAGAGGGAGAAAGGGGGCAGCTTCCTGTCCCTGATGGATTTCTGCTCCCGGGTGGACTTCCATGCGGTCAATAAGCGGTCAGTGGAGAACTTTATCCGCTGCGGCTGCTTTGATTCCCTGGGTACGAAGCGCGCCCAGCTGCTGGCGGTATTTCCTAGTGTGTCCGAGGCGGCTGCAATGGTACAGAGGGACAGGGCAAATGGCCAGATGGGGCTCTTTGATGCGGAGGAGGTCCGGCAGGTGGCTGAAATCAAGCTGCCGGATATACCTGAGGCGGAGCCTGAGGTGCTGATTGGCTGGGAGAAGGAAATTACCGGCTTTTATATTACGGGGCATCCTCTGGACAAGTACCAGGCCAAGCTGGCGGGGCTGACGCCTGTGTCCAAGGTCATGGAAGGGCAGGTTCCGGACGGCAGCAAGGTCAGGCTGGGAGGCATCGTGGTGGAATGCATCCGCCGCACTACCAAGAAGGGTGATATGATGTGCTTCTTGCGGCTGGAGGATTATACAAACACCATCCGTGTGGTGGTGTTCCCCAAGGTGTTTTACAGCAGGATCAACCTGTCGGAGCAGGACAGGAGGATTGTGGTTTTTGGCAAGGTGGATTTCAGCGATGATGAGCGGGACAAAATCCAGCTGATTGCCGAGGATATCATCAGCCTGGAGGATTATCAGCCTGATTATTATATCGCCCTGAGGCCGGAGCAGGAGAAGCCGGAGATTTTTGACAGCCTGCGGCGGATTTTCCAGAAGCATCATGGCAGCCGGGTTGTTTATATGTATTTTTATGGCTCAAAAAAGCTGATAAAAAATGAAAAGCGCTACTGGCTGGATGGCTCGGCAGAGGCTGAGGCGGAAATAAGGAAGCTTTTGGGAGAGGGCAGCCTGAAAAGCAGATAATCAGATATGCAGGTAGTCAGGTTCTTTTTCTTGGGAGGTTTTTTAGCGTGTGGGTTTCGATTTTTGTGGCAAAGGATAAAAATGAAGCTGACAGGATTATGGCACGGCTGGATGATGAAGGCTTCGTGAACCGCATCCGCCCGGGCACGGGAGGAATCATGCAGGACGGGCAGCTGGAGGTGCAGGTGCTGGAATCCGAGGCGCTGGATGCCCAGCAGTTCTGCTATTGACATGTACAGCCTGTGCCGCCTGTATTGAAAGAAAATGATATTTGTGATATTATAGAGCGGTTAAAGGTTTTTACAATCGATAAAATTATTAAAGGTTTGGAAAGAGAGGCGATAGCTTGCCTGCAATAACTTATGAATTGATTAAGCAGGATGAGGCAACCGGGGCAAGAGCCGGTATTATTCATACACCTCATGGCAGCTTTCCCACGCCGATTTTTATGCCGGTGGGAACGCAGGGCTCCGTGAAGGGCGTATCACCAGAGGAATTGAAGGAGCTGGGGGCAGGGATTGTGCTCAGCAACACCTATCATCTGTTTTTGCGTCCCGGCTCCCAGCTGGTGAAGGAGGCAGGGGGGCTGCACAAGTTTATGAAGTGGGACGGTGCCATCCTTACGGATAGCGGCGGCTTCCAGGTGTTCAGCCTGGGGGATTTGCGCAAGATTACCGAGGAAGGGGTAACTTTCCGCTCCCATATTGACGGCTCCAGGAAGTTCCTTTCCCCGGAGGTTTCCATGCAGGTGCAGATGGACATCGGCTCGGATATTGTCATGGCTTTTGACGAGTGCATTCCTTATCCGGCTGATTATGCCTATACCAAGGCTTCCACGGAGCGCACCACCCGCTGGGCGAAGCGCTGCAAGGACTACATGACCAGCCCTCATCAGGGCTTGTTCGGCATAGTGCAGGGTGGCATGTTCAAGGATTTGCGCACCCGGAGCGTGCAAGAGCTGGTAGAGCTGGATTTCCCAGGCTATGCAGTGGGGGGCCTCAGCGTAGGCGAGCCCAAGGATTTGATGTATGATATGCTGGACCATACGGTGGAGCAGCTGCCAAAGGACAAGCCCCGCTACCTGATGGGGGTGGGCACGCCAGACTGCCTGGTGGAGGGCGTGATGCACGGCATTGATATGTTCGACTGCGTATTCCCTACCCGGGTGGCGAGAAACGGCACTGCCATGACCTGGCAGGGGCGCATGGTGATGAAGAATGCGGAGTACACCCATGATTTCCGTCCGCTTGAGGAGGATTGCGACTGCTATGCCTGCCGCAATTACAGCAGGGCGTACATCCGGCACCTGATCCGCTCCAACGAGATTTTCGGCCTCCGGCTGCTGTCCCTGCACAACCTTCGCTTTTTGCAGCGGTTCACCAGGGAGATGCGGCAGGCGATTATGGAGGACCGCTTCGGTCAGTTCCGCCGGGAATTTCTGGATCAGTACAATTATAATTCCAAGCAGACCATTGGCTGAGAGGTTGGCAAGATGGAGATTTGTGACAAGAAGCTCCTGCGCAGGGAAGGAATGGCAAGAAGGCGCGGCCTGACTGCCGGGCAGCGGCAGGAGAAAAGTGCCGCCATTGCTGAGAGGCTGATTCATGCGGAGCTTTTCCGGCAGGCGGAGTCTGTTTTCTGCTATATTTCCATGGAAAACGAGGTGCATACGGAGGCAGTCCTGGAGGCGGCACTGGCTGCCGGCAAGGCTGTTTCCATTCCCTATGTGCTGGACAAGGCGAAGGGGCTGATGTGTGCCGCGCAGCTGCAGGATATGGCTGATTTGGTGGCAGGTGAGTACAATATCCCCACCTTGCCCCCTGAGAAGGTGGTGCCGGTGGAGCCAGCTGCCATTGACCTGGTTATCGTGCCGGGCAGTGCCTTTGATCGTGCCGGGCACCGCATCGGCATGGGGGGCGGCTATTATGACCGGTTTCTCGGGCAGGCTGCCAGGGCTGTCCGGGCGGCGGTTGCCTATGAGTGCCAGCTGTTTGACAATATTGCAGCCGATGAGCATGACCAGCCTATGGATTATATTTTTACGGAAAAAACCGTATATGAGATATAATATATAGTTTTTTTAATTTATTTTACAGCTTATAATGAGAGGACTTGAAGTAGTTGAGGAAAGACAGTTTGTTGAAACTTCTGGCAGCGGTGTCAGTCATCGTTGCCGTATTCTTCACCTTTGTAGCCCCTCTGGCAACCTCCATCCGGCAGGGCCTGGACCTGCAGGGCGGTACCCATGTGGTGCTGGAAGCGGAGGATACGCCTGAGGCACAGGTGAATGAGGATGCCATGGAGCGGGTGGTGCGCATCATGGAGAAGCGTGTTAATGAGCTTGGCCTGGCAGAGCCGATCGTGCAGCGCCAGGGCGACCGCCGGATTATCGTGGAGCTGCCTGGCATCAAGGACCCGGATAAGGCAATCCAGGTAATCGGCAAGACCGCTATGCTGGAATTCAAGAATGAGGAAGGGGAAACCGTTCTCAACGGTACGGATTTGAAGGATGCCCGTGAGCAGACTGACCAGCAGGGACAGAATGTAGTAGCCCTGGAATTCAGCCCGGAGGGGGCTGAGAAGTTTGCCGTGCTGACCAGCATGAATGTAGGCAGGACCATTGCTATCCTCCTGGATGGCGAAGTACTGACCGCCCCTCGCGTCAACGAGGCAATCACCGGCGGCAAGGCAGTAATCACCGGCAACAAGACTTTGGAGGAAGCTCACAATCTGGCTATCCTGCTCCGCAGCGGTTCCCTGCCGGTAAAGGTGAATATCATCGAAACCCGTACCGTGGGGCCTTCCCTGGGACAGGATTCCAAGGATAAGTCAGTGTTTGCCTTTACTGTAGGCCTGGGTGCCGTAGTGCTGTTCATGGCGCTGTTCTATCGTGTGTCCGGCATCGTGGCTGACATCAGCCTGATGGCTTATGTCATTATCCTGCTGTTTGCCCTGAAGCTTCTGGATGCTACCCTGACTTTGCCGGGCGTGGCAGGTATTATTCTGTCCATCGGTATGGCGGTAGATGCCAACGTGCTGATTTTCGAGCATTTCAAGGAGGAGTATCTCAGCGGCAAGACGTTGCGGCTGTCCATGGATGCAGGCTTCTCCCGTGCCTTTACCACGATTTTTGACTCCAATATTACCACGATTATTGCTTCTGCCGTGCTGTTCTGCTTCGGCACCGGCAGCATCAGGGGCTTTGCCATTACCCTGGGGCTGGGCGTTGTGATTTCCATGTTTACGGCGATTACCCTTACCCAGTTCATGACCAAGAACCTGATTGCAGCCAATATTTTCAAGAATCCTTGGATTTATGGCATCAACAAGCGGCCTAAGACAGAGGGAGAGGTGAAGCGCTTTGGCTAAGATGAAGGTGCAGCAGAACCTGCCAAAAATTCGTTTTGACATCATGAAGTATTCCAAGCTGTGGTTCGCGATTTCCCTTACGATTACTGTGCTTGGCTTATTCTGCATGTTTACCAGGGGCTTTAACTTCGGCATAGATTTTACCGGCGGTACTATCATCGACATGCGCTTTGAGCGGCAGGTCACCCTGACGGAAATCCGCGATGTGCTGAAGGGGTACAACCTGGACAATGCTACCATTCAGCTTTCCGGTGAGGCCAGCAATGTGGAGTCCTCCCAGGATGTCATGATTCGTACCATTGATTTGGAGGAAAATCAGCGCAAGGAAATCATGGCCAGCCTCAATGACAAGGTGGGTGCCTACACGGTGCTCCGGGAGGAAAAGGTAGGTGCCACCATCGGCGGCGAGCTGATTACTGATGCCCTGATGGCAACGGTGATTTCCTGGATTTTGATTATCCTGTATGTGTCCTACCGCTTTGAGTGGCGTTTCGGCGTTTCGGCTATTTTGACGCTGATTCACGATATTCTGGTGGTGCTGATTGTTTTCTCCTTTACCCAGAAGCAGGTGGATTCCAGCTTTGTGGCGGCAGTCCTGACCATCGTGGGTTATTCCATCAACGATACCATCGTTATCTTTGACAGAATCCGTGAGAATCAGCGGCTGCACTTCAGGAAGGGCGGCGATCTGAACGAGCTGGCCAACCGCAGCATCTATCAGACTCTTACCCGTTCCCTTTACACCGTGTTCACGGTGCTGTTCACCACCTTTGCCCTGTATTTCTTTGGGGGCGATACCACCAAGGATTTCTCATTTGCGCTTCTGGTGGGC
Source organism: Anaerovibrio slackiae (assembly GCF_009695585.1). GTDB lineage: Bacteria > Bacillota > Negativicutes > Selenomonadales > Selenomonadaceae > Anaerovibrio > Anaerovibrio slackiae. Next base: position 18,167 of record NZ_VUNR01000033.1, on the reverse strand, counting down.
TTTGCCAGCGGTTCCTATTCTTCCATCTTTATCGCCAGCCCGCTGTGGGTACTGATGCGGAAGAGGTTCCCGGTAAAGCATGTCTGAGGTTATTTTGAGATATTGATGTTTTTATGCTCCGTGTGGGAATTTTATCCTGCATGGAGCATATTTGTTTGTAATTTTTTTTATTTTTTGCTATAATGGTATGCGGAGAGTTTTCCGATAATTTAGGTAAGTTTATGTGGCTTTTGACGCGTGATTGCGGGCGTAAAATATTTTGTGTGAAGGCGGGCGAGGCTTGTATGGATAAGGCGTTGTTTCATCAGTGGCAGGAGGCTGCCATGGTAAAAAATAATCAGAATACTAGGAAGCTGCAGCACCTTGAGCCGCCGCCAATCCAGAAGCCTTATCCGGCGGATGCCAGGCTCATCCCCTTGCCGGAGCCGGATTTTCTGGAGGATCATCAGGTGAGCTTTCTGGAGCTGATGGAGCTGCGCACCACCATCCGGGACTACAGCGATACTAAGCTGACCATGAAGGAGCTGAGCTACCTCCTGTGGTGCACCCAGGGCATCAAGATGGTGCTGCCTGCCGGTGCTACCAAGAGGACAGTGCCATCGGCAGGAGCCAGGAATGCCTTTGAGACATATCTGTATATTGACAAGGTAGAGGGGCTGGCACCGGGGCTTTATCGCTTCCTGGCGGTGGAGCATGCCCTGCTGCCTGTACGGCTGGGGGAGGATGTGAAGGAGTGGCTCCAGCCGGGATTTAATAAGCTCAATATGTACCGTGCCAGTGCCGTGACCTTTATCTGGGCGGCTGTGCTGGAGAGAATGGAGTATTATTTCGGGGGACGTGCCTTGCAGTATCTGTACCTTGATGCAGGCCATGTGTGCCAGAATCTTTATCTGGCGGCATATACCATAGATACAGGGGTATGTGCTGTGGGACACTTCAATGATGAGGAAATCAATCAGCTGCTGGGGCTGGATGGCGAGAGTGAGTTTGTTGTCTATGCAGCCCATGCTGGCAAGGTAAAATAGCAAAGGGGAGGTATCTATGGGGGAAGATTACAAGATTTCAATATTTGCACCTATGGCCGGTCAGGTGGTGGACCTGGGCAAGGTGCCTGATCCTGTTTATGCTGAGCGGATGATGGGGGATGGTGTAGCAATAATACCCGAGGATGGGACTATGTTCAGCCCTGTTTCCGGTTATATCAATGTGATTGCCGAAGACAAGCATGCCTTTGGCTTCACCTCTGATGACGGGCTGGAGGTATTGGTGCATTTTGGCGTGGACATCAAGCTTGAGCCGGATTGCTGCACTGTTCACAAGGGGGTAAACAGCCGGGTTCAGGCAGGTGATATGATAGCCGAGTTTGACCTGGAAAAGGTCAAGGCAAAGGGGATAAATCCCATTACACCGGTAATCATCTGCGGCGGCCTTGACGGCAAGGTAATCAGGCCTGCCACAGGCCATGCCAAGGCTGGTGCCGGGGCTGTTATGACCATAGTGGATGTTGAGAAGGAAAAGGCGGCGGAGGCTGCTTTGGGCAATATTCCGGAGGCTGACGGAGAAGCGATGGATGTGGCCCCGGATGAGTCAGGGGAGGCTGCTGACGGAGCGGAGCAGGAAAAGGCAGCACCGCGCCGGGAATCGGAGGCCATGGAATTTTTGCGGGACAAGACCAACTGGCCGCGGCTGGCGGCCGGTTTTGTGGGGCTGACTGCCGCCCTGGTGGTTATCTTTGTGGGGCTTGCCATGCTGATTGGGCATTGATTTAGGTGTGGATTTTATAGATGGAACTGTCAGATGATATAGAGGTACTGAAGGGCGTAGGTCCGAAGAAGGCGCAGCAGCTGCATGGTCTGGGGCTTTGCAGCCTGTTTGACCTTTTGACGCACTTTCCGAGAAGCTATGAGGATCAGAGCAGCATTACGCCTATCGGCAGGCTGGAGGCCGGTGAAAGGGCAACGGTGGCAGGCGTCATTACGGGGCTGCAGGAAAAGCGCGCCGGGCGGCGGGGCATGGTGATTTTGACGGCAACGATCTCGGATGGGACAGGCTTTCTGCAGCTTACCTGGTTCAACCAAAAATTTTTAAAACAGAAATTGAAAACCGGCAGACGGATTTTTGCTTCCGGCAGGACAGCCTACGCCTATGGCGGTCAGGGGCAGCTTGCCATGAGCCAGATGACCTCCTTTGAGATTGTAGAGAATGAGGGGGCGGACATGGAGGCAAAATGCGGTATTCTGCCGGTTTATTCTGCTGGGGAAAATGTCAAGCAGAGTATGCTGCGTGCCCTGACGGAGCAGCTTTTGGGGCTGGCAGAGGCTGGTGAGCTGGCGGTGCCGGAGGTAATCCCGGAAGGGGTGCGGCAGCAGTACGGCCTTCTGCCCCGGCTGCAGGCATGTCGGCAGATTCATTATCCCGAGGACAGGCAGCAGGTGGAAAAGGCCCGCTACCGCCTTGCCTTTGAGGAGCTTTATCTCATTCAGTACGGGCTCATGCTGCTGAAAAAAAGGCGGCAGGAGCGGCAGCAGGGGATACGGTTTGCAAGCTGCGGCAGCCTGACCGGCGGCGTGCTGTCAAGTTTGCCCTTCCGGTTGACTGATGACCAGCAGAATGCATGGCAGGATATCTGCAATGATATGGAGCGGCCGGTGCCCATGCGGCGGCTGGTGCAGGGAGATGTAGGCTCCGGCAAGACCGTGATTGCCATGCTGGCCCTGGTGAAGGCAGTGGAAAACGGCTTTCAGGGAGCCATGATGGCACCGACGGAAATACTGGCACGGCAGCATTTTGAGAGCTTCTCCGGCTCCTTGGAGCCCCTTGGCATAAGGGTGGCCCTTTTGTCCGGGAGGCTGACTAAAAAGGCGAAGCAGGAAATGTATGACAGGCTGGCTGCCCATGAGATAGATATTGTCATCGGCACCCATGCCCTCATTCAGGAGGATGTTTCCTTTGCCAATCTGGGCCTGGTGGTGACTGATGAGCAGCACCGCTTCGGCATCAATCAAAGGGCGGTACTGGAAAAGAAGGGGAATCTGGTGCCGGATGTGCTGGTTATGACGGCTACGCCTATTCCCCGGACGCTGACCTTGACGGTATATGGCGATTTGGAGGTTTCTTTGATCCGCCAGCTGCCGCCGGGAAGGAAGCCGGTCAGGACCTTTGTGAGGGGCAGGGATCGCCGGGAGCTGATTTATAAGTTTGTGCTGGAGGAAATCAAAAAGGGCAGGCAGGCCTATGTGGTCTGCCCTTTGATTGAGATGAATGAGGACTCGGGGCTTTCCTCGGCCCAGGAGGTCTATGAGGAGCTGACTGGCGGCATATTCTATGGCGTAAAATGCGGCCTTGTGCATGGGAAGCTGAAGCAGAAGGAAAAAGAGGAGCTCATGCAGGAGTTTTATGAAGGCAAAATCAAGCTGCTGGTGGCAACCACCGTCATCGAGGTAGGTGTCAATGTGCCCAACGCCAGCATCATGGTGGTGGAGAATGCCCAGCGCTTTGGCCTGGCGCAGCTGCACCAGCTCCGGGGGCGCATCGGCCGCGGCGAATACGCTTCCTACTGCATTTTTGTGGCAGAGGAACGGACAGAGGCCGCCAGGCAGCGGATGGAGATTATGGAGCGCACCACGGATGGCTTTGTGCTGGCGGAGGAGGACTTGAAGCTGAGGGGGCCTGGGCAGTTCTTTGGCTCCATGCAGCACGGCCTGCCTGACTTGAAGATTGCCGATGTGGGACAGGATATAGACATCCTGCTTCGGGCACGGCAGGCAGCCATGGAGACGGTAAAGGGCGGAGAAGGCCTGCCGGAGGTGCTGGCGGCTTTGCAGCTGCAGTACCGGGAGCAGTTCTTCAATATCACGGAAAATTGATTTTAATGCTTCACTTTGTGAAAGCATTGTGCTATAATGTGTGGGAGATATTTTCGTATTGTAAAGCATGAAAGTGTTTTGCGTTTTTTACAGGTAATTTTTAGGTGGTGTTAAGTGTGGTAAATCCAAAGCTGAAGGATGAGCTGAATGACCAGCTGTGCAATGCTGTGCTGAAATTGGAAACTGTTGAGGAATGTTATCAGTTTTTTGAAGATATATGTACTATCAGCGAGCTGAAGGCTATGTCCCAGCGGCTGGAGGTGGCCAAGATGCTGCAGAAGCGGCATACCTACGATGAAATTGTGAGCCGTACCGGTGCCAGCACGGCAACCATCAGCCGTGTGAAGCGTTGCCTGAACTATGGGGCAGATGGCTACAATCTTGTTTTTGAGCGATTGAACCGGGAACAGCCTGAGGAGATAAAGTGATTTTAAGGGAGATTTTTCGATAATGAGCAACAAGGATTTAGTTTTGGAAATTCCATACGGAACCCGTGATTTTCTGCCGCAGGAGGCAGCTGAGAAAAGGGCGATTGAGGCCAGGATTGCCAGGCAGTTCAAGCTGTGGGGCTATGATGAGGTGGTAACGCCTACCATTGAGTTTCTGGATACCCTCACCATGGGCAACGGCAGCAATCTGGAGCCCCAGATGTTCAAGCTTTTTGACAAGCAGAACCGCACCATGGCACTGCGCCACGAGATGACCACGCCTATTGCCAGGGTGGTTGCAAGCCGCCTGGGTGAGGAATGGCTGCCTCACAAGCTGTCCTATATCAGCAGCGTTTTCCGCTATGAGAAAACCCAGACCGGCCGCCAGTGCGAGTTCCATCAGGCAGGGGTGGAGCTGATTGGCAGCTCCAAGGCAACTGCCGATGCGGAGATGATTGCGCTGGCTGTTTCCATCATGAAGGAAGCAGGGCTGAAGGATTTTCAGATTTGCCTGGGACAGGTTGAGTTCATCAATGGGCTGATGCAGCAGTGCTGCATTTTCCCGAAGCAGCAGGAACAGATCAAGGATGCTATAGAGCGCCGTGACCTGGTGGCACTGGGGGAGATTGTGGATGCTACTGAGCTGTCCGAGACGGCAAAGGATATGGTGAAGCAGCTGCCGCTGCTGCATGGTGACAAGAATGTGCTGAAAAAAGCGTACAACATGGCCATGAATGAGCAGTCCCGCCGTGCCCTGGACAATCTCACCGAGATTTATGAACTGTTGGAGGCCTACGGGGTAGCGGAGTATGTTACCTTTGATTTGGGCGTTATCCGGGATTTCAGCTATTATACAGGCATGGTGTTTGAGGCATATACGCCGGGGCTGGGCTTCCCTCTGTGCGGCGGCGGCCGCTATGACCACATGCTGACTGATTTTGGCAGGGCACTGCCTGCTACCGGCTTTGCGGTGGGCATTGAGCGCATACTGCTGGCACTGGAGCGTGAAGGGCTGGCAAAGCCGAAGGTGGAAAAGGATGTCTATGTGGCTTATGCTCCGGGGCTGCAGCGGGAGGCTATCCGTCAGGTGCAGGCTCTCAGGGCAGAGGGCAGGACCTGCGAGCTGGCTATGGCAGCAAGCCTTGAGCAGGAGGCTGATGCCTACCGCCAGGAAAAGGGCTACAAGGAACTGGTTTTCATCAGGCAGGGCTGAGATTTCAGGGGTGCTAGTTTGGAAGTGGTGGCTGTGCTTTACCGTGTAAAACAATTTTTCCGGGGGATTTTTGCCAGCAGGCTCAGCAAGGATGAGGTTGATTTTGTTAAAGAAAACCTGCCGGAGGCGGCATGGGAGCTTTTTTTCCAGATGAACCGGGCGGACAAGCGTCATTCCATGCATGTGCTGAAGACGGCATTAGAGCTTTTTGATGATGGTTTTCGGGAGCAGGATTTTCCCTATCTCAGCAAACAGGATGCCGGCAATTTGCGGCAGCTTTTAATCAGGTGCTGCCTGCTGCATGATGTGGGCCGGGGCAGCAGCATGGGACCCATCAGGAAATCCATAGCGGTGCTGCTGAACAGGTTTTTCCCGGTCTGGTCAAGGCGGTATGGCAGATGCGACTCAAGGAGCTATGTCCGGGGGCTCTTGTATCGGTATTATCACCATGGAGAGCTGGGGGGCGAGCTTTTGCGCGGCATCGGCATGAGCACGGAGGCGGCGATTATTTCCCTGCACCACAAAAAGGGACGGGGCAATATGCTGCCGGAGAACAGGAAGCTTTTGTCCATCCTAAAGGAAGCGGACGGCTTGAATTGAGGCTGTGCCAGGTTAAGTTTTGCTGAATCAGGTATTGATAAGTTGAGTATAATAGGTATCGATAAGTTAAGTATAATAGGTATCGATAAGTTAAGTATCAATAAGTCAAGTTTTGCTAAATTTCAATGAAATTTAGCAGGATTTTTCAGATTAATAGCGAATTAATAAGATGAGAAAGTTCGGGGGCGAATATTATTTTATAGGAAAGAGGCAGATATGAATGCGATACGAGGCAGTAATATTTGATTTGGACGGAACACTTATTAATTCTATTGATGATTTGGCAGACAGTTGCAATGAGATGCTGGTAGCATACGATTTTCCAACCCATGCAGTTGATGCCTATAAATATTTCGTAGGCAATGGCGTGGGCAAGCTGGTGGAGCGGGCCCTGCCTGCTGACAAGGCGGCGGACAAGGTTTTTTATGAGAAGGCACTGGCAAAGTTCCGCGAGATTTACAATGGCAAGGTGCTGAACAAGACCCGTGCCTACAGCGGCATCCGGGACACCCTGGCGAAGCTGATGGAGAAGGAAATTCCCATGGCTGTGTGCACCAACAAGCCTATGGAGGCAGCCAAGACCATTATTAACATTCTCTTTGAGCCGGGCACTTTCCAGATGGTTATCGGTGACAGGCCTGGCTATCCAAGGAAGCCTGACCCGACTACGGTGCTGGAGATTACGGAAAAGCTGGGGGTAACGCCTGACAAGGTGGTTTACCTTGGGGACAGCGGCGTGGATATGCAGACTGCGGTCAATGCCGGGTTCCTGCCGGTAGGAGTGCTCTGGGGCTTCCGTGAAAAAGAGGAGCTGCTGGAAAACGGGGCGAAGCTGCTTTTGGAAAAGCCAACGGATTTGCTCTTTAATGTGCAGTTTAAAAAATGATGTATTGCTAAATGATAGATTGATATATTGATATATGACAGGATAGTGTATTTATGGCAGTGTCATGGCAGGATTTTGGCTGTTGCAGCTTCTTGCGGTGATGCTGCTTTTTGTTTATACTAATATTATATGTGTTGTGCGTATGATTTTTTTATATGGAGGAGAGAAAATGGCAAAAATTCCTGTGGAGATAAATAAGGAATACGAGATAAGGATAAGCAGTCTGGGCAGCAGCGGCGAGGGCGTAGGCCGCATGGAGGGCTTCACGGTTTTTGTGACAGGTGGGCTGCCGGGTGAACTGGTCAGGGTGCGGATTGGCGAGGTAAAAAAGAGCTATGCTTCGGGCAGGCTGCTGAAGGTGCTGGAAGCCAGTCCTGACAGGGTGGAGCCGAAATGCCCTATCTATAAGGAATGCGGCGGCTGCCAGCTGCAGCATCTCAGCTATGAGGGGCAGCTGAAGGTAAAGCAGCAGCAGGTAAAGGATGCCATGGAGCGCATCGGCCATCAGAAGGATTTGCCGGTACTGCCGGTGCTGGGGGCGGAAAATCCGTGGAATTACCGCAACAAGGTGGCATTTCCTGTGGGCAGGGAAAAGGGCAGGACGATTATTGGCTGCTTTGCCCAGGGAAGCCACAAAATTATTGATGCCTCCAACTGCCTCATTCAGGATGAGCTGAACAATGAGGCTATTAATGCTGTTCGGGAAGTGGTGGAAAAGCTGGGCATACCTGTCTACGATGAGGACAGGCATACAGGCATCATGCGCCATGTGGTGGCCAGGACAGGCATCAACGGCCAGTTGATGGTGGTGCTGGTGACGGCAGTGAAGGAACTGCGCCGGGAGAAGGAAATTGTGAAAATGCTCCGCAGCCGCCTGCCAAAGATGGTGAGTTTGCAGCAGAATATCCAGACCTACAGGAACAATGTTATATTGGGCAGGGAAACCAAGCTTTTGTGGGGCAGGCCTACCATCAAGGCAAAGCTGGGCAAGTTTCTGTTCAACGTATCAGCCCGTTCCTTCTTTCAGGTTAATACCAAGCAGGCAGAGGTGCTCTATGACAAGGCACTGGAATTTGCCCAGCTGACCGGCAAGGAAACTGTAATTGATGCCTACTGCGGTACGGGAACCATAAGCCTGTATCTGGCCCAGAAGGCGCGGAAGGTCTACGGCGTGGAGATTGTCAGCCCGGCCATAAAGGATGCCGAAAAAAATGCCAGAGAAAATAATGTCCGCAATGCGGAGTTTATCGTAGGTGACTGCACCAAGGTCATGCCACGGCTTTACAAGCAGGGGGTGCGCCCTGATGTAGTAGTGGTGGACCCACCACGGGCAGGCTGCACTCAGCAGGTGCTGGAAACCTTTGCAAATATGCAGCCACAGCGGATTGTCTATGTATCCTGCAACCCGGCCACTTTGGCACGGGATATTGAGATTTTGGATGGGCTGGGGTACAAGGCGGAAAAGGTACAGCCAGTTGATATGTTTAGTCATTCAAGCCATGTTGAGAATATATGTTTGTTAAAAATAAAATAGTTTTTAGGAGCCCTAGCAGGATAGGGAGCAAATAAAGGTGTTTTGATTTAAAAATAAAATTGTTGAGTTGGTTAAAAATATTAAAGCGAATTGATATAATCAATTGACTGTAATGTTTTTTTCTTGTATACTTACAATGAGCTTTTGGCTCACCGGGCATTACGGTTAGAATATGATGCACGTGTATGTTTAACTTCCGCAAGCGACGGGGTGCCTAGTGCGTAGAATATCGCTTACATGTGAGTGGGGTTCGCTGAAAAGGTGAGCCCCATTTTTGTTGAGGGAATAAAATGAAGATTGTAACTATAAATAAATCATTGATGCTTAAATATGCTGGCGATCCGGAAATCTTACAAAAAGATAATCGCCCTTGTGTGCTTATCGTCAGATTGAAATATAAGGGAAAGAATCAAGATTTTGCTGTTCCATTGAGATCAAATATAAAAGCTAGTGCATCTAAAGAACAGTATTTTCCTTTACCGCCAAGACCAACAACTAAATCTAGAAATCGACATGGACTGCATTATATTAAAATGTTCCCTGTGAGTAAGCAATATTTGATAAGGTATCGAACAGAAGGCAATGTCTTTTCGCAGATGATAAAGTCTATCTTGGATAAGAATGAAAAGAGAATCGTGCAGGAGAGCCAGAGATATCTTTCAAGGTATGAAGCGGGGGATAGACCATTATTTTCGACTGATATAGATTTTCTTTTGACACAATTGTATAAATGAAATTTCTTGCTAAAGCTGTAGCAAAATCATAAAATATAGTTGTAGATGGCGGATGAAGAAAAATTAAACGTAAATTGCAAGTTGAAATTGAACATTCTTCTAATCAATAAATATTATCAATAGCATAGACTTCATCAAGGAATGCTTCAAACAACTCTGCCGGACTATGATAGTCCCAAATACGGCGTGGAAGCTGATTAAGTGTATCTGCCATATCAAGGATATCATCATCTGTATACTGCTCTATAGAAGTCCCTTTAGGTATGAACTCTCTCAGTAGGCCATTGTGGCGTTCATTCTGAGGGCGTTCCCAGGAACTGTATGGATGTGTAAAATACACCTTGGTTCCCAGGCTTTCAAGGTTGGAGAATGTTGTAAATTCTGGACCATTATCTGCAGTCATTGTCTTGAATACTGTGCTGAAATGATTGATGCCATACTGCTCCTTTAATTGCGATATTGCCACTTCCATACCTTCTTTTGTACGTTCTGGAATGCGGATGGCAATATAGTTGCGTGTTACCTTCTCAACCGCAGTGAAAACGACAGCTTCATGGCCTTTACGGTGCCCTACGACTGTATCAACCTCCCAATGGCCTATTTCTGTGCCAGCGTTGACAATGTCAGGCCGTTCATCAATACTACGCCCTTTTATACGCTTATTATTACGAGTCCATTTGCGATGCGCTTTACGTCTAAGAGCCTGTGGTATATCGAAAAGAGACAAGGGCAGCTTTCCAGCCCAGAGCATATTATAAAGTGTCTTAGTACAGGGTATTTGCTTTGCATTGAACAAATTGCAACGCCTGGCATACCCAACGCAGGCATCTAGAGACCAACGTTTGTCACGCACCTGCTTTACCATCCATTGGATGAATGGTTCGCAATCCTCACAGTAAATTTTTAGAGATCTCCTGGAGCATTTTCGGTGTTCCGCATAAGCTTTCTGTCCACGCTTGGCTGTATACTGTGGTCTACGCCCATGATTGCTTTTAGGATTGGGCGTTCCACGCCGAATTTCGTAGTATACGGTTGTGTGCGCACAGCCCACGATAGTAGCAATGTCACGCAGAGAATACCCTTGATGATGAAGCGCCTGAATTACACCCCTTTCATCCAAAGTTAAGTGCTTTCCTGGTTTACGTGAAGGCTCAATTGTGTTAGAATGGGATTGATCCATAGTGATTGCTCCTTTGTTGATGATTTCTAGCAAAACCATTCTAACACAGGTAGCCGCTATGGATTTTTATTTTTTTGATTAACTGTTCAAGTTCATTATACAATCAACCAATAAATTTTTTTGAAAATTTTCTGGAGAACTGGTGTCTTGTGTCCTTCTTAACTTCCTAAGGGAAAGCGGAGAGCCAAATTCCGGGATGAATGAAAATAAAAAAAGAAGATACTGCCGTAAGACAATATCTTCCTAAATATAAAAGGGTTCTTTATTCTATTGTTTATCTTGCTGGTGGGTTATCCAAAACAAAGTAAGTCATGCTTGCTATTTGCTTTCCGTCTTTTTCAAATCTTCCAAATCCCCAAGTTTTGTCATCTTTTCTCATTAAAAGGTCGAATACTATAAGTCCGAAGAACATACCAGACAACACCTGGTTTCGTCCGCATGCCTCATATATAGGTTCGTAAATAGTTCCAGCCCAGTCATGTCCTGGAAGCCAGCCTGCGGTATTAATGTCTGACTCATCTATTTTTTCGTTTAAAGTATCTGCGATTGACTGATAATCTGCAGCAGATAAATTTTTCATCCACTTATCAAAATCCTTTTTATGTGGCACCTGGGTGACATATTTTCCTGAATCAATAGAGTACAACATGCGATTAATCCTCCTTAATATAAGAATAAACTGCTCGGCGTTTAATGGTGCGGTCAGGCACAAAACGAATTCCCAATTCAGGATGTTCAGTGATGTGGTTAAAGAAGTTTTTGCCTAAAACACCTGCGTTACCTCTGTCAATCTGAGACCATTCTTCATCTGTATAAACATCTGGTACGGTAAATTCTTTATTTTTAAAGTCTCCAGATTGAATTCTGTTAACTACTTCATCTACAGAAAAAATTGTTAACTCTCCAAAAAGCTTATAACGTATATATTCCTGGATGTTCATGCGTTTTGCAGCGGCATCAGCCTCTAAACGTTCACTGTACTCTTGGTTTAAATCGAATCTGAAAGTTGCCATAAGATAAATCCTCCTCTTGAATTACATCGACTGCTGTCGTTGAAATTATAATAACATCGTCAGCAGACGTTGTCAATACATTCAAAAAAATTTTTTGATAAACCGGAATTCGCCCTCACAAATCCCCTTAGCTGCGAGGAGGGAAAGACGTTGCCTTTGCCGCATAATCTCTTTGATTATTGTAGCATCAGGAAATCCAATTTCATAGAAAAATATTTAGTTGTAAAAAGAAAAATAAGTTATGTATACAAGGCGGATATCTTGCTTACAAAACTTATTATACGAGGAGTGACAAGGGAGTACCGCAGGGAGGTCCGCTCAGCCCTTTACTGAGCAACGTAATGCTGAACGAGCTTGACAAGGAACTGGAGAAGCGTGGGCACAAGTTTGTGAGATACGCTGATGACTGTATGATTCTGTGCAAAAGCAGGAGAAGTGCGGAAAGAACCATGTCGGGCATATCCAAGTTTATTGAGAGGAAGCTGTTTCTCAAGGTGAACAAGGAGAAAAGCGTTGTGGCATATATAAGCAAGGTAAAATTTCTAGGATATGGATTTTACATATTCAAGGGAAAATGCCGGTTCAAGCTTCACGAAAAATCTAAGCGGAAGATGAAGCGCAGATTATGTGAAATACTCAACCGCAATAAAGGAATAAGTAATGAAGCACGTCAACGCAGATATATGCAATACATAAGAGGGTGGCTCCAATATTTCAAGCTTGCCGATATGAAAGCAATACTGAAGAACGTTGACGAATGGATAAGGCGTAGGGTAATAGCGGTGTACTGGAAACAATGGAAGAAAGTAAAGACAAGATACCGTATGATAAGGCGGTATGGTATTCCAGAATGGAAGGTGCATGAAATGGCAAATTGCCGCAAAGGAGCATGGAGAGCGGCACTAATGCTAAACTCTGTTCTAACGAATAAAGAAATAGCCAGTCAAGGCTATATGCCCATGACCAGCTATTACCTGCAAATTTATAAAAACTAGAGAACCGCCGTGTACCGAACGGTACGCACGGTGGTGTGAGAGGTTGGGAGATTTTATAGAATCTCCCTCCTACTCGATAGTGCCTATTAACAACAGGGAAAACTTGAACGCTTACGACGGAAGAAAGTTAGCATTAGACCAGAGGCTTATCAACGATATGCTACCGGATGATGAAAATTCAAAGGCAAGCACCCGTGTGGAAAAGGCATTTGAAATATGGGAGCAGACAAAGGAGCAGAAATCAACACAGCTTATTTTCTGTGACCTGTCAACAACGAAAGGAGATGGTACATTTAATGTTTATGAGGACATCCGAAATAAGCTGATCGAAAAGGGTGTTCCACTGGAAGAAATTGCATTTATACATGAAGCAAATACAGAGCTTAGGAAGGCGGAGCTGTTCGGAAAAGTAAGAAGCGGACAGGTCCGTTTTTTGCTTGGTTCCACACAGAAGATGGGAGCCGGAACCAATGTGCAGGACAGACTTATCGCACTGCACCACCTTGATGTGCCTTGGCGTCCTTCTGATGTAGGACGGATTTTGCGGACATTCAAAATAAAAAAGAATGTGGAGGTAACAGACAATGGCAAAATCATTATTTGAGGAACTGGGCGGCAAATACGAAAGGCAAGGGGATTATTTGATACCGTGCTTAACTGTACCCGCCGAAGAAGAACAGGCAATAGGCATCTGGGGGCAACGGCATTTAGATTATCTAAAACAGTACCGTAAAGTTACATACACCAATCTTCTTACAAGCGGCAGGCTAAACGCCTACCTTGCCGACATCAACAGACAGGCACAGGAACGCTTTGAAAGGCTCATAGAGGGTATGAAACAGGCACAGGGCATAACGGAACAGCTAAAGGCAGAAAACGCCTTAGAATGGACAGGATGCCTCAATAACATAAGGGCTTGTGCGAGGGAGATTGTGGAAAAGGAAATTATTTTTGCATAAACAGATGATTAGTGGCAGGGGGAAATCCTGCCGCTTTTTCTGCTTTAGTTTGTCAGCTTGACAAATAAAGGGTTAAGGAATATAATTAGATTCAGTATTATACAAGGAGTTAATAAATATGCGGCAAGGTATTCTTAAATAAACTGTCAATTTGATAGTGGGAACAAAAAGTAGCAGTCCCGTTTCACTTTTATTTTAATATGGGGCTTAGTTTTTTGTACCCAGTTTAAGAATACTTTTATCATGTAATTTTATATGCCCGAAAACATATAAGTGTTTTGGGGCTATTGGAGTTATTTACCCAGTGATAGGAGTATTTATCACTGGGTATTTTTATGCCCTTTTTTGGGTGTTGATAGGAGGAAAATCACATGAAAATAATTAACTTAGGCATTCTGGCTCACGTTGACGCAGGAAAGACAACATTAACGGAAAGTTTATTGTATACCAGTGGTGCAATTGCAGAACTAGGGAGCGTAGATGAAGGCACAACAAGGACAGATACAATGAATTTGGAGCGTCAAAGGGGAATCACTATCCAGACAGCAGTGACATCTTTTCAGTGGGAGGATGTAAAAGTCAACATTATAGATACGCCAGGCCATATGGATTTTTTGGCGGAAGTATACCGTTCTTTATCCGTATTAGACGGAGCAGTATTATTAGTTTCTGCAAAGGATGGCATACAGGCACAGACCCGTATACTGTTTCATGCACTACAGATAATGAAGATTCCGACAATTTTTTTCATCAATAAAATTGACCAAGAGGGGATTGATTTGCCAATGGTATATCGGGAAATGAAAGCAAAGCTTTCTTCGGAAATTATAGTGAAGCAAAAGGTTGGGCAGCATCCCCATATAAATGTAACGGACAATGACGATATGGAACAGTGGGATGCGGTAATTATGGGAAACGATGAACTATTAGAGAAATATATGTCAGGGAAACCGTTTAAAATGTCAGAACTGGAACAGGAAGAAAACAGGAGATTCCAAAACGGAACGTTATTTCCCGTTTATCACGGAAGCGCTAAAAACAATCTGGGGATTCGGCAGCTTATAGAAGTAATTGCCAGTAAATTTTATTCATCAACGCCTGAAGGTCAATCTGAACTATGCGGGCAGGTTTTTAAGATTGAATATTCAGAGAAAAGGCGGCGTTTTGTTTATGTGCGTATATATAGCGGAACATTGCATTTGAGGGATGTTATTAGAATATCTGAAAAAGAGAAAATAAAAATCACAGAGATGTGTGTTCCGACAAACGGTGAATTATATTCATCCGATACAGCCTGCTCTGGTGATATTGTAATTTTACCAAATGATGTTTTGCAGCTAAACAGTATTTTGGGGAACGAAATACTGTTGCCGCAGAGAAAATTTATTGAAAATCCTCTCCCTATGCTCCAAACAACGATTGCAGTAAAGAAATCTGAACAGCGGGAAATATTGCTTGGGGCACTTACAGAAATTTCAGATGGCGACCCTCTTTTAAAATATTATGTGGATACTACAACGCATGAGATTATACTTTCTTTTTTGGGGAATGTGCAGATGGAAGTCATTTGTGCCATCCTTGAGGAAAAATATCATGTGGAGGCAGAAATAAAAGAGCCTACTGTTATATATATGGAAAGACCGCTTAGAAAAGCAGAATATACCATCCACATAGAAGTCCCGCCAAATCCTTTCTGGGCTTCTGTCGGGTTGTCCATAGAGCCGCTCCCTATTGGAAGCGGAGTGCAGTATGAAAGCAGAGTTTCACTTGGATATTTAAATCAATCGTTCCAAAATGCGGTTATGGAGGGGGTTCTTTATGGCTGCGAGCAGGGGCTGTATGGATGGAAAGTGACAGACTGTAAAATCTGTTTTGAATATGGATTGTATTATAGTCCTGTAAGTACCCCCGCAGACTTTCGGCTGCTTTCCCCTATCGTATTGGAGCAGGCTTTAAAAAAAGCAGGGACAGAACTATTAGAGCCATATCTCCACTTTGAAATTTATGCACCGCAGGAATATCTCTCACGGGCGTATCATGATGCTCCAAGGTATTGTGCAGATATTGTAAGTACTCAGATAAAGAATGACGAGGTCATTCTGAAAGGAGAAATCCCTGCTAGATGTATTCAAGAATACAGGAACGATTTAACTTATTTCACAAATGGGCAGGGAGTCTGCTTGACAGAGTTAAAAGGATACCAGCCAGCTATTGGTAAATTTATTTGCCAACCCCGCCGCCCGAATAGCCGTATAGATAAGGTTCGGCATATGTTCCACAAGTTAGCTTAACAGCTTGCAAAAGTCATATAAAATGAGATTTGAAAGGATTAGAGACTAATTATGATGAAATGCGAATGGATATTGTGTCCTGTTTGTGGGAGCAAAACCCGTAATAAAATTAGGAAGGACACTGTTTTGGAGAATTATCCCCTTTATTGTCCAAAATGCAGACAAGAAAGATTGATTAAAGTTGACAACTTGAAGATAACTGTCATCAAAGAGCCAGACGCTTAAGACGCAGAGCCGATGAAATTGTGGAACAATTCACGAATCATCGGCTCTTTTTGTTTCGTATTTGAAAGAACAAACTCACCAAATAAAAAAACGATATTCGGGTGGGTTATTTTGTTATACCCTAAATTACCCTCTGAATTTGTTTTTAAATTTGGAGGGATTTTTTTATGTCCTTTTTTCGGGCAGTTATCTATCTGCTCATACGAAGCAAAATTTATCAATACATAGCATATCAGAGAACGGCAGGAAACCAGTTAAAAAAATTTCTGCCAGTGCAACGGTACTTCTCACCTTGAAAGTAGAAGTACAATCTCCATACAATAGAATTACTATTTCCTATAACCGTAAAGGTCACAGAGCCTTTGCGGTTTTTCTTTTGTCGATTTTTGTTGGAAAGTGCCGTAGGGCTGTTTCTGATATGCGGTGTCGTTCTCCGCCTCTCCATCTGGATTTTTTACATTTCAAAAATTCAGATGGGAGGTATTTATGGTGAAATATGCACCAAGAAAGGTATATATCAGAGAAAGTGGCGGCTATGTGGAATTATCCTACACGGAGTTCTGCCGTTGCAGGGAATCCGACCAGACCTATATGGACAAGCTGTTTATCCCCATTCAAGGCTGTCTGCTTGAAGTCGTGAGGGAGCAATACACAGACTTCTACCGTGACAAGGAACGGTGGCGTTATCTGCAAAAATTAGATACAAAGAATAGACTGCTATCTCTCGACGGATTTACGGACAGCGAGGGGAATCCTCTGGACTTTATCACTGATGAAGCGGTGGACATTGCAGAAACCGTTGTCAATGCGGTCATGGTGGACAGGCTGAAAGCCGCCCTGCCTTTGCTGTCGGATAGTGAACAGGAGCTGATACAGGCAATCTTTTTTGACGGACTTTCCGAGCGTGAAGTCGGGGCGAGGTTGGGCATAACCCAGAGCGTTGTAAACAAACGCAAAGCCAGAATCCTAATAAAACTAAGAAAGATAATAGAAAATTAAAATTTAAGGCGTTCAGCCCCCTTGTTTTTTCCTTTGGGAAGATGAGGGGGCTTTTCTCTGCCCTCTCAATCAATTCTGATTGGAGGAAGTAAGAATGGCATACAACCACGGACGGGAGGACAGGAAATGGCGTATCTGGAAAGAAGCGGAGGAAAAGCTGCTGCGTGAGTGCGGCGTTGATGAAGCGACCATTGAGCAGATACGCATGGCGGACAGGGCAGACTTCAATTCCAACAGGCGGTTTTACCGATGGACGAATGACGTTGCGGAATATCTTGAGGACATGGCAGGCAGGGAGCGGCAGGCGGAAGTGGGTACGGTTGCGGAGTTACTGGAAGAGATTGAGAGCGAAAATCTCTATCAAGTATTAGTCACGGTGGACGGGCGTACCTTGAAAATCGTCCTGCTGAAAATGCAGGGGTATTCCACAAAGGAGATTGCCCCGCTTGTGCATTTGACGACTGGTGCCATCTATGCGAGGTTAGACCATCTGCGGAAGAAGCTGCGGAAAATTTTATAGCTTCTAAAACAGCCTGCCATCCTGCGGGCTACTGGGTGAGGGATGGAAATCCCCTCACTCATTTTTTGCAGGAGGACAACAGGATGGCATACAGGGTTAAGGCATACACGCTTCGGGAGGAATCCACGGAAAGCGGCACAAGGTATTTTATCAGCTTTAAGGACGGGCAGGGCAAATCCCACGAGTTGGAAGTGTCGGAACAGTTCTTTATGGAGTTTCGGCAGATGGAGCGCAGGAACAGGAATCTTTTCTAATGGGACGAGCGGCACAGGGAGTTTAACGAGGTATGGGACGAAACCCTTTACAGACGGGCGTTGCGTGTGCCTAAGAGCCTTGATGAACGCATGGTTGAGGAAGAACGGAATGAAACGCTCTATAAGGCGGTTGGGAGCCTTCCAGAGATACAAAGGCGGCGTTTCCTGCTCTACTACGAGTATGAGTTCAATTTTTACCAAATCGCCGCTATGGAGCATTGCACCGCTTCGGCAATACAGAAATCTGTTGCGATTGCAAAGGAGAAAGTAAAGGCGGAAATTGAAGAAATATCTCCAACCGTGACCGACACCGCCCGAAAAAGAAATCTGTTTTTTATTTGTGTGATATTGTCAATATTGGTTGACACATTAAACTCGTATAAAGAAGATAGCTATGCAGCTATAGGTAGAGCAGCATAGTATCTATCTCTCTTAACCTTGGGTGGAAGCCCATCATTGGATGAGCAGAT
>NZ_VUNR01000032.1 GCF_009695585.1 Anaerovibrio slackiae | reverse complement strand
CATGGCGGACACAGAATCCAACATCTGGCTTGAAATCATGTGTGCATGATTTCTTATTGCATTGTTTAGTTTTCAAGGAACACTGCCTCTCTATCATCAACGGCTTGTAAAAGCTCTGTAAGCTTTTCGTAAGACCGCTGTGCGAGTCAGCTTTTATATAATATCTCAAAGCGTTCATTTTGTCAAGAACTTTTTTGAAATATTTTTTGTGGCCGGCTCAGTGAATCATTTATCAGATGTTCAGTGAGCTTTTCACATTTGTCACATCTCAGCGACAACGATGTATATATTACACTAAAATCAATAACCTGTCAACACTTTTTACTAACTTTTTCTAAAATTTTTCCCAGCCCCTTATTATGACAAGAATACAGGCGTATTTCTCCATTCCACTCCCTGCCACCTAATGGTGAAAGTCTTGTAGCTTCCCATTCGTCATGAATTAGATGAAAATCATCCGGATAAATCCAATAATAATTTTTTGTAAATTCTTTCAAATCTAGCAGGAAATTGGAAACTTTTATAGAATAATTTAAACTGGAAATAGTTATAATACACTGATGCTGAAGTGGAAAGGATAAACCAGGTGATATGTATGGCAAACAATGAACTTGATAATGTAACCTTGCGTGATTTATTTGATTTGGATTTCCTGCAGGAGTTTCAGGACACCTTTGCGGAAATAGCCGGCATTGCCGCTATTACTGTAGACTTGGAGGGAAATCCTGTTACCAGGCCTACAAACTTCACAGATTTCTGCATGAATTACAACCGGGGCTGTACCAAAGGCAACGAGCGCTGCATGAAATGCGACCGGGAAGGCGGTGCACAGGCTGCCCAGACCGGCAGGCCTGCCGTATACGAATGCCATGCAGGTCTGATGGACTTTGGGGTGCCAATCATGCTGCAGGGACGCCAGATCGGCTCCATTCTCGGCGGCCAGGCAATCACCTCCGATATTGACGAGGAAAAATTCCGCCGCTATGCCGAGGAGCTGGGCCTCAATCCTGATGACTATCTGACCGCCGCTAAAAAGGCAAACCGCATTTCCAAGGAAAAGCTGCAAAAAACAGCAGACGCCTTCTACCTCTTTGCCAAGAAGCTCTCTGACATGGGATACGAGCGCTACCGCTTCCAGAAGCTGCGGGGCATGTCCGAGGACGTAAACGAAAGCGTCAGTCAGGCCATGAGGGCTATGGAGGCCCTGGACACCTCCGCCAGCAACGTTGATAAAAACCAGCGGGAGCTCAGCGAGGAAATCCGCAATGTAGAGGAAATCACAGGCAAAATCCACGGCTTTACCGAGCTTATCAAGAATATCGCCAAGCAGACCAGGCTCCTGGGACTGAATGCCTCCATTGAAGCGGCCCGTGCCGGTGCAGCAGGTGCCGGCTTCGGCGTAGTAGCGGAGGAAATCGGCAAGCTTGCCACCAGCTCCAGCGAAACCGTGGAAAATATCCAGCAGTTCATGTCCGCCATCAATGAATCCGTAGAAAAAACCGTGATCAAGAGCAAAAATACCTCCGCTATTGTCGAAGACCAGACCAAGGCCATTATTGATACCACCAAGAGCCTTGGCGGGGTAGCCGATGTAGCCCATTACCTGTACGATATGACGCATAACAGATAACCGCCTTCCGGCCAGAGTATTCTGCCTGCTGTACAGTCAGCACAATAAGCAACCAAAAACGCCCGGCAGCCTAGAACCTATATCTATGCTGCCGAGCGTTTTCTTATGCCCTTTTATCCATTTTCAAGCTATTTCATTTCTTATGTCTACTTTGAGCTTTCCTTGTATACCCGTGGCACCCTGGCACTCAGCATGCATGGCAGCTCATAATTAATCGTCCCAAGCCAGCCAGCCGCCTCGTCCATGGTGAGCGTCTCCGAGCCGTACAGGGTTACTGTATCTCCCTGCCTGATATCCGGAATATCCGTCACATCCACCATGCACTGATCCATGCAGATGCGTCCGGCAATAGGCGCACGCTGACCGTGAAAGTCCACCTGGGCCTTGCCGCTGAACAATCTGGTATAGCCATCCGCATAGCCCAGTGGCAATGTGCCAATCCTGCTTTCCCGCTGTGCCGTAAAGGTACAGCCATAGCTGATGGACTCCCCCGGATGCAGGTCCTTCAGATAAACCAGCTTCGCCTTCAATTCCATTACAGGCTGCAAGTCAATCACATGCTTCACCTCATCCGACGGCCACAAGCCATAGAGAATGATGCCTGCCCTCACCATATCAAAATGAGCCTCCGGCATCTCCAAAAGGGCTGCTGAGTTAGCAATATGCTTGATGGCAATCTCCACGCCTGCCTCCTGCACCTTGCTGATAGCCAGCTTAAATGCCTCCAGCTGCTGATAAGCAAAAGTCTTGTCCTCTGCATCTGCCAGGGCAAAATGAGAAAACATGCCCTCCAGCTCTACGCCAGGCATACTGCTGATTCCCCTGGCAAACTCCCCTGCCAGTTCCGGGCGCACCCCGATGCGGCTCATGCCGGTATCCACTGCCAAATGCACCTTGACAGGCTTGCCGCGCCTGACAGCCTCGGCAGACAAGGCTTTGGCCTGCTCTATGGTAAATACCACCTGAGTGATTCCATAGTCTACAACAGTCCCGGACGCCTCCACCGGTGTTGCCCCCAAAATCAGGATAGGCGTAGTAAAGCCCGCCTCACGCAGGGCAACCGCCTCGCTGAGCACTGCTACCGCCAGGTAGTCCGCCCCCTGCTCCACCGCCTTCCTTGCCACGGCTACGGCCCCATGGCCATAGGCATCCGCCTTGACCACTGCACACCATTTGGCATTGCTGTGTATGCAGCTTTTGATATTCCTGATATTATTTTCCAGGGCATCCAGATTTATTTCCGCCCATACAGCCCGTTCCGGCATATTACGCTCCCCCTTAACCACTGTCAGCTACTGCAGATTGCCATAAACAAAGAGGCTCTGCCAAACAGCACAAGCCTCTTTACTTTTCATATCAAATTAGAGATTCTTAATAACCTCGATACCGCCCATGTACGGAACCAGTGCCTTTGGCACAACCACGGAACCGTCAGCCTGCTGATAATTCTCCAGAATTGCCGCAAAGGTACGGCCTACAGCCAGGCCGGAGCCATTCAGGGTGTGCACGAATTCCGGCTTGCCCTTCTGCTCCCGGCGGAACTTGATGCCTGCACGGCGAGCCTGGAAATCAAGGCAGTTGGAGCAGGAAGAAATCTCCCGATAGGTATTCTGCGCCGGCATCCATACCTCAATATCATAAGTCTTGGCAGAGGTAAAGCCCATATCGCCGGTGCACAGGGTAATCACGCGATACGGAAGCTCCAGAACCTTCAGCACGTCCTCTGCATCATTGACCATCTTTTCCAGCTCATCCCAGGAATCCTCAGGCTTGGAGAACTTGATCAGCTCCACCTTGTTGAACTGATGCTGGCGAATCAGGCCGCGGGTATCACGGCCGGCACTACCTGCCTCGGCACGATAGCAGGCCGTATAGGCACAATAATACTCAGGCAGCTGGGCAGCATCCAGAATTTCCTCACGATGGTAGTTGGTAGTAGGAACCTCGGCAGTAGGTACCATATAGTAGTCAGTGCCCTCTACCTTGAACATATCCTCGGCAAACTTCGGCAGCTGGCCGGTGCCGATCATGCTGCTGGTGTTGACCATGCACGGAGCAAGCATCTCCGTATAGCCGTGCTTGTTGGCATGAAGGTCCATCATAAAGTTAATCAGGGCACGCTCCAGGCGGGCCCCCATGCCCTTGTAGAAGGTAAACCTGGCACCGGTAACCTTGGCAGCACGCTCCGCATCAATAATATCCAGCGCCTCGCCAATATCCCAATGAGCTTTTGGCTCAAAATCGAACTTGGTCGGCTCCATGAAGCGGCGCACCTCTGGATTGTCATTTTCGTCCACGCCGATAGGCACATCATCCTTTGGCATGTTAGGAATGCTCAGCATGATGTTGCGAAGCTCGGTCTCCACCTGCTTCAGCTCTGCATCGAGAGCATCAATCTGCTCGCCCACCTGGCGCATCTCGGCAAAAATAGCATCCGTATTCTCGCCGTTTTTCTTCATCTGCCCCACCTGCTTGGAGACAGTGTTGCGCTTATTCTTCAGCACCTCAACCTCACTGAGGATGGCACGGCGCTTTTCCTCCAGCTCCTTGAAGCCGTCCAAGGAAAGTTTATTCTGACGATTGCTCAGCATAGCCTGAACCGCATCAAGATTTTCTCTGACAAATTTAATATCTAACAAAACTGTTCGCCCCCACAAATTTTGGCTTTGCCAATTTATCTATATCGAATCTATTATACTTTATATTTTTCAATTTGTAAAAAAATTATAGCTAAATTCTCATTTCAAAGTGCCTGCCCTTGGACTTTTCTTCCTTTTGGGCAGTCACCGGCTGAACAGTTCGCAAAAGCTTCTCCTGCTGCTCCCTGCCGGCAGCTTTCCTGGTGGAAGACTTTCCCTGCTCCCTGCTTCCGGGTTTCGCCACGCCATCCTTTTTGCTGAGATTTCTCAGGGTAAAGGTAATAAACGCTGCCACAAAAACAATTAGAAAGGGCAGAAAAGTCATGAAGGACATATTGCCGGAAGGCAGGTACCAGGGATTGTCCGTCCTTACCGCAGCCTCTGCCTGCTGCTGGCTGCCTTCATCCTCCCCCAGCATCTGCTGCACAGCTGCCTGCCGTGCCTGCTGTGCCACCTCCGCCGCTGCTGCATCGCTATCCTGGGCAGAAGCAGGCCTCTCAGCAGCCTTACCCTGCTCCGCCCCTGCCTGCTGCCCCGGCGGTACAGTCTGCACCACGGTATTCTCCTGGCCGCCCCCTTTCCCTGAGTCGGCCTGTCCGGGAGGATTGATGGTTATGTGAACGCCGAAGCCACGCCCCATTTCAGCCGCTGCCGAGGCACCATTGCCTGCTTCCTGCCCGGCATTGCCATCCTGAGAGCTGCTCTGCCTTGCCCCCGGCACCACAGGCGGTGCCGGAGCCGTTGGCGGTGTCGGAGCCGTCAAAGCCATAAAATCACTGTCCTTTGCCCTGCATATATTTCACCAATATCATCTGCACATTATTTTGCATTACTCATTTGGGCCATCCGGGTCGCAGCGCTTGCAAGGGCTGTAACCTTCCGCCCTGGCAGCCTCATTGGACTCAAACCTGATGCCGCCCCCCTGGGCCTGCTTCAGCTTCGGGCAGCCCGGCCTATGGTAGAAGCCGGTAAAATGGTCACCCATGCGATAGGTTTCCGTGCGGGAAATATCCTTGAAATCATTCTCCACCGAAGAAGAATACATATTGTATGCCACTGCCAGAAGCAGGACAATCACTGCTACGCCGATGGCCTTCAATACATTTACGTTCATAAATACGCCTCCCTGATAAAAGATTCTTGTTCCATTATATCATACAAAATTCTAAAAAAACATCCCCACCTGACAGCAGATGGGGATGCAATAGATATTTAACTTTTAGCCATTAGTCAAACAACAGGAGAGTAAATTAAGCTACACCCAGAGCGCGAGCTACAACAGCAGCTACCAGAGCACCAGCCATAGGAGCGATACATGGAACCCAAGCATAACCCCAGTTGCCGCTGCCCTTGTTAGGAATAGGGAGGATAGCAAAAGCAATACGAGGACCGAGGTCACGAGCCATGTTCATAGCATAACCGGAGCAGCCGCCCAGGGAGAGACCGATTGCTACGATGAGCAGAGCTACGCAGTAAGGACCGAAGCCAGCTGGCAATGGACCATTAGGTGCAGAGAAAATCATCAGGATGCAGAACATCAGGAAGAAAGTACAGATAAACTCGGAGAGGAAACCATTGAAGATACCGCCAGTTGCAGTACCGGTAGCGAAGATACCTACCTTGCCGCCCTCAGTCTCAGCCCAGTGGCCCAGGAAGCAGAGATAAACGATGATGGAACCAACAATACCGCCAGCAGTCTGTACCAGCATAGTAGCAACAAACTGAGCAGGAGTATAAGTACCGAGATACATCTTTGCAATAGTAACGGAAGGGTTGATATCAGCCTGCGGAGCACCCAGTGCTACAGAAGTGTATACACCCAGCAATACTGCGAGACCCCAGCCCCATGCTGTACAAATCCAGCCAGCACCTCTTGCATAGGACTTCGCCAGGTTCAGGTTTGCGTTAACGCCCACACCGAACACCATCAGAACCATAGTTCCCATGAACTCGCCTAACAGATTATCCATTTTACATCCCTCTTTCGTATAACGTAACAAAAAATTTCTATACGGGCAAACCCCTCAGCATGCCCGAATTCATACCTGCTGCCGGCAGAACCGGCAACAGGCACAGAATTCAAAAACAACCATTCAACAGATATTCTAACAAACCTTTACCGAATAAGGATTACTCCTCATCCTCCAGCCAGTGCATAGCGTGCTTAACAGCCTTTCTCCAGCCCTTGTAGAGCTTAGCAGCCTCCTCAGCAGGCATTACAGGCTCGAAGCGTACATCCAGCTTCCAGGCAGTCTTCAGCTCTTCCTTGCTGCTCCATACGCCTACAGCAAGACCTGCCAGATAAGCAGCACCGAGAGCAGTAGTCTCGATAATCTGAGGACGATCTACAGGAACGCCCAGAATATCAGCCTGGAACTGCATCATCAGGTTGTTGGCAACAGCGCCGCCGTCTACCTTCAAAGCAGCCAGCTTGATGCCGGAATCAGCTTCCATTGCACCCAGAACATCCTTGGTCTGATATGCCAGAGACTCAAGAGTTGCACGAACGATATGAGCCTTGGTAGTACCACGGGTAATACCGATAATCATACCACGGGCATTGGAATCCCAGTACGGAGCACCTAGGCCAACGAATGCAGGAACCAGATATACACCGCCGGTGTCGCGAACCTTCTTGGCAACCCACTCAGAGTCAGGAGCGGAGTCAACCATGCGGGCACCGTCACGGAGCCACTGAATAGCGGAACCAGCAACGAAGATGGAACCCTCCAGTGCATACTCAACCTTGCCATCCAGGCCCCAGGCGATAGTGGTAACCAAACCGTTCTTGGAGTCATAGATGTCAGTGCCGGTATTCATCAGCATGAAGCAGCCAGTACCATAGGTATTCTTTGCCTCACCAGGATTGAAGCAGTTCTGGCCGAACAGAGCAGCCTGCTGGTCACCTGCAGCACCTGCAACAGGGATTGGGGCGCCCAGAATAGAAGGATCAGCATAGCCATAAACGCTGGAAGAAGGACGAACCTCTGGCAGCATGGTCTTTGGAACATTCAGGTGATCAATCAGCTCGTCATCCCACTTCAGCTCCTTGATGTTGTACATCAGGGTACGGGAAGCGTTGGAATAATCAGTTACATGAGCCTTGCCACCGGTCAGCTTCCAAATGAGCCAGGTGTCAATAGTACCGAAAATCAGGTCGCCTGCCTCTGCACGAGCACGGGTGCCCTCTACGTTGTCCAGAATCCAGGTAATCTTGGTGCCGGAGAAGTAAGCATCCAGGGTAAGGCCGGTCTTCTGCTTGAACTCATCAAGATAGCCCTTTGCCTTCAGGTCATCAACGATGCCGGCGGTCTGGCGGGACTGCCACACAATTGCGTTATAAACAGGACGGCCGGTGTTCTTATCCCAAACTACTGCGGTCTCACGCTGGTTGGTGATACCCATAGCTGCGATGTCGCTTGCCTCAAGGCCACTCTTTTCCAAAGCACCCTTCATTACCTCGCACATGGTGCTCCAGATTTCATCTGCATCATGCTCAACCCAGCCCGGGTTAGGGAAGTACTGAGTGAACTCCTTCTGTGCAACGCCTACAATCTTGGAGTTCTCATCGAAGATGATTGCTCTGTTGGAAGTGGTACCTGCATCTAACGCCATTACATACTTCTTTGCCATTGTGAAAATCCCCCTCTTGAAAAAATAAATAATTACCTCTCGGAAAGCCCTCTCTCAAAGCTTATCCTTTAATATATGAATGGTACCTGCTTCAGAAAACACCCCTGTTTCCTTGCCTTTGAAGCAATACCGCTCATTACGCCTATCATATTATATCACATCTTATAAAAAATGTTAAGACTTTTTATAAGCTTTTGCCAAAATTCTTATCGGATGGATTGCCTTGGTATCCGTGCCATGCTCAATCTGCATGCGGCAGGTACCGCAATCACAGACAACCTTGTGATAGTTATCCCCGTTGATGGCATCAAACAGCTTCTGCCCCACCTTCATGGATGTCTCATAGTTATCCTTGTGGAAGCCGTAGCTGCCAGAAATGCCGCAGCAGCCTGCATCAGCATTGACAATATTCAGACCTGCCTTTTCCAGAAGGTCAAGAGCCGGCAGCCCGATACCCTGAGCCCGCAGATGGCAAGGTGCATGATAAATGAACTTGTGGTCACTCTTGATGCTTACCTTCTTCAGCTTACCCTCATAATCAAGCCGTGCCAGGAATTCAAAGGCATCCCACACATTCTTTGCCGCTTCCTTCATCTCGGACTGGGCAAACAGCTCCGTGTACTCAGTCTTCAGCATCAGGGAGCAGGAGGTGCAGCAGGCAATCACCGGAATATTCTTCCTGGCGTATTCCTGAATTACAGCCACATTGGTATCGGCATGATTTCTTGCCTCATCCAGATAGCCGCCCACCACCAAAGGAGAACCGCAGCATACAAAGCGGTCATCCATAAGAACCTCATAGCCATTCTCGTTCATGACCTTGACGAAGGCAACCCCCACCTCAGGGTCATTGGTATCAATATAACAGCCAGGGAAGAACAGAACCTTCTTGTCAGAGGACGGCTGCTTTATCTTCTTGAACATATCGCGGAAGTAAGTGGAAGCATAGCGCGGTGTCTTCCGCGGTGCCATGCCCATTATCCCCATCATGCCGGTAGCCTCGCCGATGGACATGCCCAGGTTGGCAAGCTGCTTGCCAAAAGGAATGCTGTTCAGCATATTTGCCATCTTGAAACCATGGCTCAGCATTTCATCCTCCGGCTTGTGAGCCTCAGGATGAGCCTGCAGGTACTTTGCCCTCTCCAGCATGTTCAGCGTGGATACAGAAACGCCATTCGGGCAGGTAATATCGCAGTTCTTGCAGTTGGAGCACAGCATCAGGGTGTCCTCATAGTCGCTTGGATCGGAGAAATGCATACGGCTATGAGCAGGTCCTACAAGCTTCGGCCCCTTGTATTCAGGATTGGCAGCAGTAACAGGGCATGCCGCAATACAGGATGTGCAGGCAATACAGTTATCTGCTGAATCTCTTGCTCTTTCTTCTAACTCCATAATATAATACCCCTTTCCATCAAGCCCTGGCTGCCTTGTATGCAGAGGACAAAGCCACACCATTGCCGGAATGCTCAAAGCAGAAATCATAACCGCTCAGGTTGCGGCCCACAACGTAAACATTCTTCAGAACCACGTTGCCGGAATCATCCACAGCCCGGAGAGAGCTGTCCACCCTCACGCCAGCCATGGCAAATGCCTGCTTCTTGTCAGAGAAAAGCTGCTTGTTTACCCACTTCTCCTCGGTGCAATCACCCTCAACAGGCAAGCCGAATACCATCTCCTTGTACTCGCCAAAATCCCGCATGGTGATGCCGCCGCTGTAGAAGCCGCCTGTAGCCAGGATAAACTTATCTGCCTCATAAACCTGGCTGCGAATCTCGCCGCCAGCCTCAATGGCAGTAACCACATCGCCCTTTACGATAGCCTTCTCAGCCTTTGCATTCTCGATAACACGGATTCCCTTCTTCTTCAACGCACTCAGGAGTACATCACGGAGACGGATGCCGTTTACGGACGGAGGCATGCCGGTAGTTTCCACTACGCTGCAGCCAAGATCCTTAACCAGCCTGTTATAAACTGTATAATCGCCCTTAGTCCCTAAAATCTGAGGTACGATAACAACCTTGCCAACGCCAGCCTGGCCCTTTACCTGCGCCAGAAATTCCCCATAGCCTTTATCGCTTTCAACCCATCTTGCCACATCCCTGGTAGTAAGGTCACGGCCGGTAATATAGGTGTCCACCGTAACAGTAGTATATCTCTTATCCTCACCCAATTCCTTGGCAAGATTTTCCTTGACCATATCTACATAAAAGTCCTTTAAGCCCTTTACTCCCACGATGACAATCTCGTGAGCCTTGAAGCAATCAGATGCCTCCAGGGACTCAGGCAGCAGGCAGGTCGGCTTCAGGGTGCCTACGCTGGTCACCAGCCACTGCTGCTCCTTGAGAGAACCTGTATAAGGGAACCCTTCCCCTGCCACAGTTCTCTTGAAAAATTCTACAGAATCCTGAATGGCAGCCACGCCAATCTTCTTATAAGGGTGATTTTCAGCCAGCTTGCCGATGCCCTCAATAGGACTATCCACAGCCTTGCCTGCATCATCATAACCCAGAATATCTATCACACCGCTGTTCAACGGGAATGTACCTGCACCGTAGGACAGCAGCGTCACCTTCTTGCCTTCATCGGCACTTACCAGCGCAGCCATCAGACCTGCCACGCCATTACCGATAACCACTACATCAGATTTGCTCATCCTCGTCTACCCCCATTTACGTTAAACAACAGCTCGTACATGCCTCTTGTCATCTCTGCCTCCCGGAGGGTTTTGCCTGCCATAACAGGAGTAATGCCCTTCCATCTGGCCTGGAGGAAGTTCTTCATGTCGCCCAGGGAATCATTGCATCCCTCAAGCTTGTTCTTAAAGAGCTTGTTGGCTACAGCAGCACTGCGCAGGGCGCAATAATTGCCCTGACAGGTACCCATGCCCATGCGAGTCCTTCTTCTTACATCCGCTACGCTATGGCTGGTAGGCTCAGCGGCAATCCGCTGAATCTCTGCCATGGTAACGTTCTCGCACTCGCAGAGAACCTCCCGGGTTTCCGGCTGCTCCTTCAATGTCTTCACTACATCGCCGAACTTGTCAACGCCCAGACGGGTGGCTGCAAGATTTACGCCATAAGATGGGAAGTACTGACGGGCAGCCTTCTTCTCTGCCTCCGGCACCTCCGGCACCAGATCTTCCTCAGCGGTACGGCACTTGGCTGTGTTATGCAGCTTCGGAGCCAGCACATCGCAGAACTTCTCTGCCATCAGGCGGTAGGTGGTGAACTTGCCGCCACAGATAGTCATCATGCCCTTCAGGCCGTCCTCCTTCTCGTGGTCGATGGTCACGAAGCCGCGGGAAGCATTGCGGCCGCCCTCGGCACCCTTCGGCACATACAGCGGACGGGAACCGGCAAATACACGGAGGATGCGGTAGTCGCGCAGATGCTCGAATACGCCCTCGCCGGTCTTCATCAGCTCCTCAACCTCCTCCCAGGAAGTGGAGGTATCCTCAGGGTCAGGAATGGTAATGGAGGAAGTACCCAGAATGGTAATGGAGCCGTGCGGCACAAAAATATCACCATTGGACGGCTTGCGGAGACGGTTGACAACCCGGTTGGAAATGCGCTGGTTGAAGGCAATCAGCGTACCCTTGGAAGGGCTTACGTTGCACTCCAGGCCTGCCATGTGGGCAACCTGCCCGGCCCAAGGACCGGCAGCATTTACCAGGATTTCGCACTCAATCTCATATTCTTCCTTGGTAACATTGTCGCGGACAGTAATGCTCTTTACTACCGCATTCTCAATGTTCACCCCGATAATCTCGGTATAAGTCTTGTAGCGGCCGCCATAACGGGCAGCAGACTGCAGATTCTGCCAGGACATGCGGAAGCCGTCAATAGCTCCGTCCGGCACCTCATAAGCTACAACCAGCTTGCGGGAAAGGTTAGGTTCAATGCGCAAAGCCTCCTCCTTGCTGATTTCACGTGTTGGAATGCCGCTTTCCTTGCACCCCTTCAACCACGGCTCAACAAAATCAGGATCATCGCCCTCAACCTGCACAAACATGCCGGTGGTAGCCTCAACACAGGATTTGCCTATTCTGCGCAGGATAGTGTTCTCCTCGATGCACTCCCTGGCAGCCTCCTGGTCCTTTACCGCATACCTGGCACCGCTGTGCAGCAGGCCGTGGTAGCGGGAGCTGGCACCATTTACCATATCCAGCTTCTCAATCAAGAGTGCATCAATACCGCGCATTGACAGATCGCGCAGGATACCGACGCCTGTAGCACCGCCGCCGACGATGACAACCGTAGCCTTGTCCTTTACCATAACAATCCCCCATTTTCTATAATACACACAGAAGCCGCAGCCCCCACTATGAGATAAAGCATAAGACCAATGAACGCTTAACGGATAATTATTATCAATAACTATTATCTCACATTTGAATTTTATTTCGATTGCACATTGTAAAATTCCAACCGCAACAAAATTTCATCTACACACATATATTACCCCATCAACTTCAAGAAGTCAATAAAAATAATATGAAAAACGAGATTTTTATTCCCCACTACTACGAATACGCCATTTATCCCTTGAGAATACGACAAACTCACCATGTTTTCGTTGCGAATTACCACTTATAAACTTATTTTCACACAATTCCTAAACATGCACATTATTTCTCATGACACGAAAAAATGCTCAGATTGTCTGTTTTCCAGACAATCTGAGCATTTTTTTACGCATTTTATGCATTATCTGCAAATGATTTGCCAATCATTTGCCAGCCATATAAAAGCCATTATCACAAAGCTAATCAGAAGGTAGCCACAACTGCACCGTTATACTTTTCCTCGATGAACTTCTTTACCTTCTCGGACTGCAGCGCCTTGATCAGTGCCTTGATCTCAGGACGCTCCTCGTCACCATTGCGCACAGCGACGATATTTACATAAGGAGAAGTGGCATCCTCGATGAACAGGCTGTCCTTGACAGGATTCAGCTGTACCTGCATAGCGAAGTTGCTGTTAATAACTGCCAGGTCAACATCATCGATGGCACGAGGCACCTGGGCTGCCTCCAGCTCCTGGAACTTCAGGTTTTTCGGATTCTCCACTACATCCTGAACAGTAGCAGCAATGTTGGTATCATCCTTCAGCTTGATGAGGCCTGCCTTGCTCAGGAGAATCAGGGCACGGCCGCCGTTGGTAGGATCATTAGGGATTGCTACGGAAGCACCCTCCTTGACCTCTGCCAGGCTCTTTACCTTGTGGGAATAAATCCCCATCGGCTCGATGTGAATACCGGCAGCATTGGCAACCTTTACCTCAGGATGCTCCTTGATGAAGTTGTCCAGATAAGGTGCATGCTGGAAGTAGTTGGCATCCAGCTCCTTGTCGTTCAGGGCCAGGTTCGGCTGTACATAGTCGTTAAACTCCACAATCTGCAAATCGATATTCTGTGCCTTCAGGTCATCCTTGACCTGCTCCAGCACCTCTGCATGAGGCACGGCAGTAGCGCCTACCTTCAGCACCTTTGTCTCACTGGCAGCCTGCTTGTCACTGCCGCAGCCGGCCAAAGCCAGTACTGCCACAGCCAATGCTGCCAAAACTGCTAACAATTTCTTCATAGACAATTCCCCCTTGATAGCTTGATAAAAAATTATAATTTCCTCCTAGAGAGGCAATAAACACATGAACAAAATTTCTCTGCCAAGCACTGCCATTTTGCCAATTTGTTGTACAAATTTGTCAAAATGCTATACTTTTCGCCCCAATGCCGCAAGCAAGCCACCTACCGCTTGTCCAGCTTCTTTGCCAGGGCATTGCCGGCAAACTGCACTACCTGCACCATGACAATCAGCACCACCACGGTAGCAATCATGATATCAGGCCGGAAACGCTGGTAGCCATAGCGGATAGCCAGGTCACCCAAACCGCCGCCGCCAATGGCGCCTGCCATGGCTGACTCTCCCACCAGGCTGATGACCACCGTGGTCAGCTGTGCCACGATATTTGGCATAGCCTCCGGCAGCAGCACCCTGGTAATAATCTGCATCGGCGTAGCACCCATGGACTGAGCCGCCTCTACGATGCCCTCCGGGATTTCCCTCAGGGAAGTCTCCACCTGACGGCCGATAAAAGGCACAGAAGCCAATACCAGAGGCACCATAGCTGCCGTAGTGCCGATAGAGCTGCCCACAATCAGCCTTGTCAGCGGAATAATCGCCACCATGAGGATGACGAAAGGAATGGAGCGCACCGCATTGACTACGGCCCCCAGCACCTTGTTCAGCACCAGGCACTCCAAAATCTGATTTTTGTTGGTGGTGTGCAGCAGCACTCCCAGAGGAATGCCGATAATAGTAGCAATCAGCATGGATACCGCCACCATGTAGACGGTCTCTCCCAATGCCTTACTGATGAGCGGAATCATGTCTGCTGACATAGCCAATCACCTCCACCTTCAGATTTTGTTTCTGCACATATTCCAGTGCTTCCTGAATTTCCAGCTGCCTGCCGTCCAGGCTGATAATCAGCCGTCCGAAAGGCACGCCCTTGATATCATCCAGGCTGCCGAAAAGAATGCCCACATTCAAATCAAAATTCTTGATGAGCCTGCTGATAACCGGCTCATTGGCAGATTCCCCGATAAAGGTAATCCTGATCAGCAGGATGCTGCCGCTGAACTGCTCCTGATGCACCTCCCGCTCCCGGAAGCCTACAGGCAAATCATTGCTGAGAAGCACGCTGATAAACTCCTTGGTAATAGGCTGCTGGGGATTGGTAAACACATCCAGCACCTTGCCCTTCTCGGCAATCACGCCCTTGTCAATAACAGCCACCTTGTCGCAGATGTCCTTGATAACCTGCATCTCGTGAGTGATGACCACCACCGTCAGCTTCAGCTTGGCATTGATATCCCTGATAAGCTGCAAAATTGCCTTGGTGGTCTGAGGGTCCAGTGCCGAGGTAGCCTCATCGCAGAGCAGAATCTTCGGCTCGCTGGCCAGCGCCCTGGCAATGCCCACACGCTGCTTCTGACCGCCTGACAGCTGGCTTGGATACTGGTTTGCCTTATCAGCCAGCCCCACCAGCTCCAAAAGCTCCGTCACCTTTTTGTCAATCTTCTCCTTGGGCGTATTTACCAGCCGCAAGGGAAATGCCACATTCTCATACACGGTAGCCGAGGACAGCAGGTTAAAATGCTGAAAAATCATGCCGATGCTTTTCCTCGCCTGCCGCAGCTGGCTTTCGCTCATGGCTGTAATATCCTGACCGTCCACCGTCACCTTGCCGCTGGTCGGCCGCTCCAAAAGATTGATGCAGCGCACCAGGGTAGACTTGCCGGCACCGCTGAGGCCGATGATGCCATAGATCTCGCCTCTGTTGATATGCAGGCTGATATCTTTGATGGCTCTCACTGGCCCCGAGGGACTGTCATAGATTTTCTCAATATGGGATAAATCAATCACAGGCTTCAACTCCTAAAACATTGTTTTCCTGTATGTTTTGTATAATAGCATATTTTTCTCCTTAGGTCAAGAGTTAATTAACTACTATTTCAATATGTAAAATAACTTTCACAAACCAAAAGCATACAATACATATTATACCGATTTTTCCGCCAAAAGAAAACAAAAAAAGACTGTTATCTCCAAAAAGAAATAACAGCTTTTTTGCACATTTATGATAGCCAGCCCCTGCATCCTGTAATGATGACGGGCAATCGCACCTGCTACCGCCACATCCGGCTCATCATCCTCTCAGCGAGGCTTTTTAATAGGCCATTTATAACCTGCTGCCGCCACCATGTCCAGCTCATCATCAGCCAGCAGCTGCTTTTCATCATACTTTGCCAGCAGCCTCTCCTTCAGGCTTGCCTGAACCTTGGAAAACTTACTGAAATCCACCTTCGGTTCCATCGCCTTCACCTCACTTCAGAAATTGACTCAATACCTGAATCAAACCGAAATCTTATCAAACTAAATCTTTAGGTATCGAAAAAGGCTTGCCATCCGTCCCTATAATATCAGCGCCAGGATACCTATCAAAATATTCCTGAATTCTGTCCAGCCCGACATTAATGGTTGAATCAGATATTGAAATATTCGGAAAAGTTCCTTTTTCGCTATAATTATGCACTCTGACATAATAAGCCTGCTTTCTTTCGCTATACTTAATCTCACAGGTAAGTGTGGTCTTGCCACCGGATACATTATCCATCTCCTCATCATTCAGCATAACCTTATCTTCTTTCATCATAACCGCTTCCTTTCTACTATTCTGCTTTATCTGCCTTTCTGATATGGTTTTCACAACCTTGTTTCTGTCCTTTATACGCACAGAAACGAAAAACATTACAAAAAATCTCAAAAAATTTCCAGATTTTTTATATTGTGTAGCCGCTGCCCTCCAATATAGCTTTCAGCTTGTCCAGCGCCCGGTGCAGGACAACTCCCACATTGTTGGCGGTCATGTCCTCCATCTCGGCAATTTCCTTGTTGCTGATGCCCGTAAAGTATTTCAGGGAGACAATCCGCCGCTCCCTGTCATTAAGCTTGTCCATAGCCATAAGCAGCTGGCTGTCCCCTTCATCAGACAAGACCTGCTGCTCCGGCGTCTTCCTGCCGTCAGCCGGCTCAAAAAAATCCTCCCAGGCCGCCTCATTCAGCTGCTTGTGCTTCCTGAATAAGCTGTTCATCTCATTGAGGGCAATCCGGAAAATCCAGGTGGAAAAAGCTCCCTTGCCGCTGTCATAATCCCCCAGCTTCACAAATACCTTTTCAAAGGTAATGCTGATAATATCATCTGCCTGCTCCGCATTCTTGACCTTGGCAAAAATAAAGTTATAAACCCGCGGAAAAAAATAATCATACAGCTCGCTAAAGGCTTCCTTATCGTATCTTGCCCGCTCTGCCAGCTCATTATAATAACCACTCCTGCGCTCTGCAACGCTCTCCCGCATATCCAGCATATAAACTCCTCCTATGCCATCTGACGCTTTGCCAGCTGCGCAAACATGCCATCCATCTCCATCAGCTCCTCAAAGCTGCCCTGCTCTGCCACCCTGCCATCATCAATCACCACAATCCGCTCCGCTTCCCTGATGGTGCTGAGCCTGTGGGCTATAACAATCCTGGTAGCCTTCATGCGGTTCAGGCTTTCTGTCACAATCGCCTGAGTCCTGTTGTCCAGGGCACTGGTAGCCTCATCCAGCATAATGATGGCAGGCCGCCCGGCAATAGCCCGGGCAATCAGGATGCGCTGCCGCTGGCCGCCGGAAATATTGCCGCTGCCCTCGCTGATAACCGTGTGCATCCCCATAGGCATGGCGCGGATATCATCAGCAATCCCTGCCAGCTCCGCCGCTTCCCAGGCATCCTCCATAGTCAGTGGCGAGGTTCCTACTATATTTGTGTATATATCTCCCGTCATCAGCTGGCCATTCTGCAGCACCACCCCCAGCTGGCAGCGTACAGAAGCCAGATTCAGCTCCTGCATATCCTGATAATCATAGTATATTACACCGCGCTTGGGCGTTTCCATGCCCAGCAGCAATCTCAGCAAAGTTGATTTGCCGCAGCCTGACTTGCCCACGATAGCCACATTTTCCCCGGCACGGATATCCAGGCTGATATCCTTCAGCACATCAGGCATATCATCACCATAGCTGAAAGTAAGATGCTCAATCCTGACCGCCCCAGTCAGCACATCCGCATCCAGCTTGTCCTCCGTCACCTCCGGCACCTCCTCCAGGATAGGACGCAGGTTGTCCACATGAGGCTTGATGGTGAAGAACTGCGCCAACAGCGGCACTATACCCACAACCGTACCATTAAAGGAAGAAAATGCCGCCTGAAAGGCCAGGAACTGAGGATAGCTGATATGCTGCACCACCTGCCCTGCAGCAGTGGTTTCCTGCATGCCGTACATGGCAGTATAGTATAAAAGCATATTCAGGATAAAGGGCTGCACCGCCCCGATAATGCCGTTATAATTGCCCTGCCAGCGGAGCTTCATCTTCCATTTCCATTCCACGCCAAATACCTTTGACCAGAGATAAAAGGCCTGCGCTTCTGCACCATGCACCCGAAACTTTGCCAGCCCGGTAAAAATCTGCTGCAAAAGCCCTGCTGTCTGATTGGACGCCTGCAGCATTTCCCTCTGAAAATTAATCAGGCGGCGATAGATAAATGCCACCACCACCAGATAAACAGCCCAGACTGCCAGTGCCTCCAGGGTAAGCTTCCAGCTATACCACAGCATCAGCCCTATGCTCCAAAAGGAAAAGACAAAGTTGAAAATCTGCCCCACAAACTGCCCTGTAGCCATGGATTTGATTGCCTCAATACCATTCATGCGCTGCAGGAGCTCCCCTGTTTCAAACCGCCGGAAAAATTTTGCCGGCAGCTGCAAAAGCCTGCCCCAGAGAGCAGCTTCCACCGACATATCAAGATGATTGGTAATGCGCAGCACCGCAATAGAGCGCACCAGGGAAAGAGCTGACGTAGTAAAGCCCGTAATCAGCATAATCTGGGTAACTGCCGCCAGTCCCACATGGTCCCGGATGGGAATAATATCGCTAAAGACAGTCTCCGTAATAATAGGGGAAACCAGCGGAATAATGCCAGCCGCCAGGCTGCACAGGATAATCGCCTGATAGTCGCGCTTCCAGCAGTGCCTGAACATGAATATCAGCAAATCCCTGACCTTCAGCCTTCTGGCCGGAAACCCGGCATAGCACTGAAAACCGTCACCATCTATAGAAGCCGCCAAACTGCTGTCTACCGGCACCCCCTCCGGGTGGTCATAAGTATACATCTTGTAGGAGCTTTCACTCTCCGGCACCAGTGCCGCCAGCTCCTTTTCCTCTCCCGCATAGCCAAGCAGCACGCCGCAATCCTTTTTGTACCAGTCATCTGACAGGCTCACCAGACGCATGGTCATATTGCCCTTCTGCATAAGCCTCTTTATCAGTCCCAGCTGATCCAGCTTGCCAGCCAGCTCAGGGCTGATATGAATATTTTCCAGGGGCATCCCCAACGCCTTTGCCACCATGCGAATAACAAAAGCTGCACGCTCCTGCTGCTTTCCTTCTTCCTCCTTGCGCTCCACAACCTCCTTTTGCAGAAGATTGTTAATAGACACATCCACCAGCTGCTGCCTGTAATCCGCCGCCTTACCAAGCCTGGCTTCCTTGTCATGCTGCAGCAGATCAAAATGCCTGCGCAGCCTGCCAGCCAGCACCTTCTGCCGGTCCTGCCACAGACGCAGCAGCTCCTCATATTTCATAGAGGATATCTTTTCCTGCATACCCTCCCAGTAGGCAAGAGCTTCCCGGCTTTTCAATGCCTCCCGGCTGATAAAGGAAATGTCGAACAACTTTCTATACCAATGACTGAGCAAATGTCCAAGTTCCTGCTCATTATAATCAGTAGGATTGGCAGGACACAGGCTGCTTTCCTCCACAGCATACACATATATGCTTATCCTGTCATCATTGATGAGAAAAACAGGCTCCCCGGCGCGCAGCTCCATCAAAAACAGCTGCCTGCCGGTCCTGGCATCCTCTGCGTAAAGCTCGCAAAAGCCCGACTGCACACGCATCAGCTCAAACTGCCCTGACAGCCCCATGCGTTCACCTGGATAAATACTAAGTCCAACTTCCATGCCCGGCATTTACTCACCTCCCACTGACTGCTCATTTTCTGCCACCCTCTGCTGCTCCATAATCAGGTTGTAATAAGCTCCCTGCTGCCCAAATAATTCCTCATGAGTGCCGCGCTCCACAATCTTTCCCTGCTCCAGCACAATAATCTCATCACAATCCCGGATAGTGCTGAGACGATGGGCAATCACCAGGCAGGAGCAGCCCCGGCGGCGGATATTCTGCATGATTTCCGCCTCAGTCAGGGGGTCCAGGGCACTGGTTGCCTCATCCAGCACCAGGAAGCTTGGATTGCCTGCCAAAGCCCTGGCAATCTCCAGCCGCTGCCGCTGGCCGCCGCTGAAATTCCTGCCTCCCTCATCCACATGTGCCTCATAGCTGCCATTCAGCTGCACTATATCCTGATGGATGCAGGCATCCCTTGCCGCCCGGATCACATCATCCCGGCTGATGGCAGCATCAAACATGCTGATATTCTCGCGCACCGTGCCGCTCATCAGGAAAACCTCCTGGTCTACAGAAGACACCGAATTCACAATCACCCTGCGGGGAATCCTTTCCCGCTCCATGCCATCAAAGAGGATTTTCCCCTCCCACTGCTCATAGAGGCCTGTCACCACCCTGCCCAGGGTAGACTTGCCGCTGCCGGAAGTGCCCACCAGTGCCACCCACCGCCCAGGCTCTATAGTCAGGCTCATATTCTGCAAAAGAGGTGCCGCCAGACGGCTGTAGCCGAAATAAATATCCTTCAGCTCCACCCTGCCCTTCAATACCTTGAACGGACAGTCAGGCTCCTCCTCCTGATAATTCAGCCTGTCAATCTCGTATTTTCGCACATCGTTCAGCCTCTGCATCTGCATTTCCGTAGACTGCAGCTCCTGTCCCAGCCCCACCAGATTGTTAAAAGGAGTCTGGAAATTGCCCATCAAGCTTTGAAATGCCATGAATATACCGGCTGTCATCACCCCTTCCATAATGGAAAAGCCGCCGATGGTCATGATAAGGGCACTATTCAGTCCGCTCATCAGCATGGGAATCATATTGACGCTCTGGCTCAAAAGGGCAATCTCCTGGGAGCTTGCCAGCACCTTGGCATGGTAGCCTGCCACCTTGCCAAAAAAATCCGCCTCGTTGCCGTTTGCCTTGATGGTCTCAATCATCTGCAAGCCGTTCATGGAGTTGCCATAGGCCTTGCCTGACTCCTGCTGCACCCGCATGGACAAATCCGTCATGCGCCGCCTGAGATAGAAGAAAACGCCCAAATCCACCAGGCTGAAGCTGACACCGATCACTGTCAGGCTGGGACTGTATTCGTACAGCAAAAACAGGAAAAATAGTGCCGTAAAGAAATCCAGCAGGCAGGTAGCCGCCGAGCCGCTCAAAACAGCTGCAATAGACTCCGTGAAGCTGGCACGGGAAGCAATCTCCCCGGCAAAACGCTGCTGAAAAAAATCCATGGGCAGCTTCAGAAGATGCCAGAAAAAACTGCTGGAATCCGCCAGGGTAATCTTCTCCTGCCACCTGGTCAGGCACCAGCTGCGCATAAAGGAAAGAATGCCGCTCAGTACAAAGGACAAGGTCATGGCCAGCATGAGATTTACCATCCAGTCAGGATGCTTGCCGGTCAGGATATCATCCAGAAAAATCTGGCTCATGACAGGAGATGCCAGCTGGAAAACCAGCATCCCCAGCCCGATCAGCAGCACAAAGAGCACCGCCCACTTGTCCTGCCAGAGCTTGCTGCCCACATCCTTCAGCACGTTGTAGCGGTGTCCCATGGGCTGGAAATTCTCCCCTGGGCGTATTTCCATGGCAATACCCGTATAGGAGCCCTTGAACTCAGCCCAGCCTACAGTACGCCTGCCTACAGCAGGGTCATTCAGGTACACCCTGTCCCCCTTGATGCCCTCCAGCACCACAAAATGATTGAACTCCCAGTGAATAATCAGGGGATATTTTTCCTCCCGGAGCTGGTCTGCCATCATGCGGTAGCCTGCCGCTTCACAGCCCAGCTTCCTGGCTGCCTTCAATACATTGCTTGCCTTGGAACCATCCCGGTTCACGCCGCATTCCTGCCGGAGCTTTTCCAGGGGAATCCACATGCCATAATGTGCCAGCACCATAGCCAGGGAAGCAGCACCGCACTCGGTAGCCTCCATCTGGAGAATAACCGGCACCTTGACGCGGCTCCCCTTATCCCCTGCCAGCTTTTCAGACAGAGCATCCTTTATCTCCTGCCAAAAACTAAAACTCTTTTTCATGGCCATCACCTGTTTCTCAGCCACTGGCTGGCCTTGTAGAATACTTTTTCAATAGGCGCCTTGCGGTCAATAATCACGCTGCCTGTCACATAGGTACCTGCCGTCACGGGCTTGTGCTCCCCTACAATAGATGTCCAGAGATACCCCGACGCATCATTTTCATTTTTTACCAGGTCAAACCGCACCTCCACCACGGAATTCTGCACCTGCTGCAAAATAGTCTGGGCCAGCTGGGCATTGCCAAGATTGCGCACCATGGATGCCTGGTCCACAGGATAATCCGACACAGAACGCACTACCCCCAGCAGGCTGCCTGTCTGGCTGGTATCAGCCCCGTTAGGTGCCAGCTGGATGCTCATGCCCGGCTCCAGCCTCTTGCCCTTGTCTACCGATACATACATAATGCCGGTCAGGTCACTGCGGTCTTCATCCAGCCGGATAGTGCATATCTCATCACCTGCCCTGACCACAGTTCCCTCATCGGCCAAAAGCTCTGTTACAACTCCTGTATAAGGGCTGTAAATCTGCTCGTTGACCGCCTCCGCCGTACGCTTGGCATCATGGGCGTTTACCCTCTGCTCCACATCGCTGCGGTTCGCCCCCAGGTCAATGCTGTTCCTGACGGCGATGGTATCCATAGTCATGTTCACCTGGTCTATCTGGGCCATCTGCTGATTTTTCTTCACCCGTGCCCCCTTATTGATATACAGCTTATTTACCTGACCTGTAGTCATCACAGTTACCTTCCTGAGGCCGCCGGCATCCGTAATCAGGCCGTAGCCATCAGCCTTGACTGTAAAGGAGCCCATAATAGACCAAAGCACAACGCCTGCCAGCAGCAGTAAAATAGCCACCAGCCCTATCCAGCCGATAGGATTGGTTACATGGAGCAGGGTATCCAGTTTCTCCGGGGAACGCATCTTGTCCAAGGCTTCCCTGCTAAACAATCTCTCAGGATTTACCATTTCATTCCTCCCCTTCCTCCATATTTGCCTCTACCTTCTGACCTTCCTTCAGTCCATCAATGCCGGATACCACTACTATATCCCCCTCCTGCAGGCCGGACAGGATTTCCGCATATTTCTCTCCTACAGCTCCTACCTCCACATGGCGCTCCTCCAGCTCATTATTGCTGTTAATCACATAGACATTGCCTGTATCATAGTTGTTATCAAGGGCTTCCACAGGTACGGACAGGACATAGCGCGGCTGATTGGCTGTCAGCACCATATCCTCGTAGCTTCTGGCTTCCAGGATACCTGCATCATTATAGACATTAAATACTACCCGGCGCATCTCCGCAGGCTCTGACAGGGCAGGATAAATGCCGAAAATATCCACAGCAAAAACGCTCTTGCTGCCTTTGTTGCCGGAGTTGTATTCCGTATTGTATGCCTTCACAAAATCAGGCCGCTTAAAGGATAACGTAAAATTTCCCTTTTCTCCTGCCTCGCCCAGCAATGAACGGAGGGCAGCATCCTCCATGTTCAGGGCAAACCACAGGGACCGGAAGTCACCAATCAGGCAGATGGGCGTGCCAGCCGTGACAAAGTTTCCTTCCTCCTTGTAGCTGACCAGCACATATCCTTCCGCATTGCTCACCACATGCAGCCTGCCCTGGTTGAGCACAGCCTGCTCATACTGGGCCTGGGCGTTGGCTGTATCAGCCTGGGCCGCCGCAAAATTCGCCCTTGCCTCATCCAGCTTTTCCAGTGATGTAGCATTCTGCTCAATCAGGCTGCTGTAGCGGCTGTAGCTGTTCTTTGCCTGCAGCTCCACCGCCTCCGCCCGGCGCAGGGCACTTTCTGCCTGCTTGATTTTCAGGGGCAAATCCTCATTGGTCAGCTCCACCACCACATCACCGGCATGCACATATTTATTCTTGTGGGTATATTTTTTTGTGATGACACCATCCACCTTGGCAATCACATCCACAGACTGCCGGGAGTACATGCTTGCCTCAGGAAACTCATACTGGGCGTGAATCTGCCGTATTTTTACAGTGGTAGCATTGACTATCACAGAGCGGTTATTCATCCTTTCCAAGATAACGCTCTCGCCCTTGTAATTGACAAAAATGCCGTAGCCGATAATGGTCAATGCCATGATAATCACCATAACCATGGCTATATAAAAATATTTTTTCAAACACACCGCCCCCATGAAAATACGCACAAAATATATCCCCTATCAGTCAATAATC
Organism: Anaerovibrio slackiae; assembly: GCF_009695585.1. GTDB lineage: Bacteria > Bacillota > Negativicutes > Selenomonadales > Selenomonadaceae > Anaerovibrio > Anaerovibrio slackiae. The sequence goes on along the minus strand of NZ_VUNR01000032.1, from coordinate 4,436 downwards.
ACAATCACACCGTTATATTCTACAAAAAATGCAAAATTCCTGCAAAAAAAATAGCACTGCACTCTGTATACACAGAAAACAGTGCCATTTTTGCTACATACATAGACTCAGTCAAAGCAGGAAGTGAAATTATTACGGCAGCAGCTTATCAATACATTCCGCCCCAGTTCACAAATCTGGCAAGGGAAGGAGGGCGCACAGCCATTCCGGCAGCCACATTGTCCAGAGCATCTTCGGATAACTCAACCTTGGCTGAACCGGAAGCCTCTTTCTTCAGCATATCGATTACAGCATCAATAGTATCTTTTGAAATGCTGATGCCGTTAGCCAGCAAAAATTCTGCCACCTCTGCCGAAGTCTGCTTCTCAGCAAGTGCCCTCGCAAATGCTTCATCCTGCCCAATCTTTTCCATGAGCTTATTCACGGTATCAAGTAATTCCTGCTTATTGATTTTCATAATCCAAACATCTCCCATCATATTTTAATTGTTTTGTGGTTTTGCTATTTATACGCAAATACTCCTAATTCATTACATACATGGCAGAAATTTTCAGTTTGTCGTAGTGGTTATTTGTAACTGTGAGCATATACGTATTGAGATAGTTTGATAATTCGTGGATTCTGTTCAGACATTTAAAAGGGACAGGTAGCGGCAGTACCCATAGAAAACTCGCTCTCGCTCTTAGCACAGCCTCGCGCTTCTAAGCTCCTGCATCGCTTACGCTCGCACTCGCTAAGAAGCGAGGCTGCACTCAAGGTTTTCTTTGGGTACATGCCGCACCTGTCCCTCTTTGTGTCTGAACAGATATGCACTTAGTTATCAACTACACACTGTTGTACGCTACCAGGGCAATCAATATGGCTTTACGAAAAGCTGAAATAAGGGGGCGAACTGGCTTTGATGCTTCTGCATTAAGATATAAGTCACATATCGGCCACATCTTTTAGCAGTTTTACTGCACGAAAAAAGCCATCCTCGCCTGGATGACTTCTTCGTAGATGCTGTGACCATCAGTGCTCCAACACTGGTGTATGGTCGAGATTTTCTCCCCAAAAACCTATAGTGGCGAGCCATCGTTGTGGTTCGCTCTTTTTTTATGTCTTTATTGTACAGCATTTTTCAGCTTGAGTCAACATGCAAGAAAAAAGCACCAGCCTTATTGCCGCTATTGAGGGCGGCAATAAGCTGGCGTGAAAAAAAATTTTTTTACTGGCATTTTTTGACAACAGCAATTTTCTTCTGCCCTCTCTGTGACAGATGAGCAGAAAAAATTTTTATAATTCGTCTTATGCATTTATCTTTATCTTATATATATTATAGGACGTAGCAGGTCTGGTAGCAGTTCCTGTAGCAGTCTGATAGCATTTAGTGCTACGCGAAAACCCATAAATTGATGTTTTTAACCGTTGCTTTTTTCAGTCAGTTCCTGATACATCTTCATCAAAGCTGCCACTGTTTCCGATGGGCTGTACCATTTAGACGGATGCTCCGGTGTAGGCTCCATGAAAAATCCATAGGCCTCCATCACCGCCATGTCATTGGCCCTATGGGCGTTCAGCAAATCACCATACAGGAACATCGCCTCACCATACAAATCCGCATAGGATAAATCAGGATATTTCGCCCTTGCATCCAATATTGCCTGAGCAGTCTTCTCTATCTTTTTCTTTTGTGCCTCTGTCGGATTGCACCACGGAAAAGCATTGTAGACAATATCCTTTGAATACCTATATCTCATTTCTAACCGACCTGCCACTGTACGCATCCATGCCATGTGCACATTACTTTCCAGCACACCAAAATGGTACAAATCCCCCTCCGGCAAGATAAAAACCAAATCACTGCATAAAATATCCGGCGTCATAAAGCCCATCGGAATATACGACCTGTTCTCTGATGACACCTTTGGTATCACAATATAATTTCCCTCAGGCATGTTTTCAACATGAAATCTGGTAGGTTTCTCTGCTAATTTTCTTGTTCCAGCACTTGGACTTTGCAAGCGATATTCTCTTACTGATTTTACCCTTTCAAAGCAGTGTGGCATTTTTACAATAACATTCGGTGGACAATCACCAAGCCACAGACAATAACGTGGTTTACGATGAATAAATTCCTTTGAGCCATACCACGGCTTGAAATAAGCCTTTGATTTTGGCTCTTTTTTTACAAAAACTTCCATTTCCTCTTTAGTAAAAAGATAAAATCCCCCATCAATAGGTTTATTCCCTATGCCAATTATTGGTGTATTGCACAGCGGTTTGTTTCTGCTCTCTACAAATACATTTTCCGCTTCTACCAGATAGGCGTTAATATTGGCTACCTTTTTAGGCTGATTGTCAATGTAAATGACTTTTTGCAGCCTGCCGACTTCGCTGAAACCGACTATTACGCAATGTACATGGGCTTTTTGATTGCTTTCGCTGTCCCAGATAAAGCTTCTGTGAGCAAAATCAATCTGTATGCCGCCTGCAAATAATGGCTTCCACAAAATTCCTACCGAATCCCCCTGGGTAACGGAATTGGTAGATACAAAAGCACAATGGATTGATGTGCCATGAATATAATCTGCAGCTTTTTTGTACCAGCAGCAGACATAATCAAGATTGCCAAAATTTTTCCAGCCATCAAAGACAAGTGCCACATCGAGCTTCTGCTCACCGCCAGCTTCCATTTGACGTGCACCTATGAAGGGCGGATTACCCATTATATAGTGAAGTTTGTCAGGCGATATAACACTGCTCCAATCAAGCCGCAGGGCGTTGCCCTCTACGATGTTGGAGTAGCTCTTGAGGGGCAGGAAGTCCAGATTCATGTTGACAATGCCCTGTGTTTCCACCATCATCTGATATTCTGCTATCCAAAGGGCGGTTTTGGCTACGGATGCAGCAAAATCGTTGATTTCGATGCCGTAGAACTGATGAATAGATACCTTTATGGGATTGGCTATGTCACCCAGGACAATCTGCTCCCCTAGCAAGGCCTGAATCCCCCTGTTTTCCAGTCTCCTTAAAGCAATATATGTTTCTGTCAGGAAGTTGCCGCTGCCGCAGGCGGGGTCAAAGAAGGTCAGACTTGCCAGCTTGTCCTGATAGTCTGCCAGTTTGCTGTTTCTCTGCTTCACCTGCGGTATGGCAAGAATGGCTTCCAATTCCTCTGCCAGGTCATCCAGAAACAGCGGGTCGATAACTTTGTGTATGTTTTCGATGCTGGTGTAGTGCATGCCGCCACTGCGCCTGGTTTTGGCGGACAGAGTGCTTTCAAATACCGCCCCGAAGATGGTGGGGCTGATGTCACGCCAGCTGAAGCTGAGGGAGGCTTCTTCCATGATGACCTCTACAGTGCGCTCATCCATCTGGGGTATTTCAATTTCACCATCAAACAGACCGCCATTGACATAGGGAAAAGCAGCCAGTTCCGGCTCAAGGTATTTATCTCTTTCTGCTACAGGAGTATTCAGCACCCGGAACAGCTCTATCAATTCCTTGCGGAAAAACTTAGCTGGAAAATTCTTCATGTAATTGTAGAACTGATTGTGCTGGAAAATCCCTGCATCCTCGGCATACATGCAGAAAATCAATCGCACGCATAGCTTGTTCAGGCTTTGCAGGACTTCCGGCGTTTGGCTATCGTATTTGGCAGCGATATAATCGTATATCCTGCCCACCAGCTTGCCTGCCTCAACGGATATTTCCACTTCTTTGCGGATATGGATGTTGTCCTTGGCAATGAGAAAGTCAAGGCGGTGAAATTCATCAGGCAAATCAGCCAGCTTGATTCTTTCCGGCTCGCTATGCTTATTATTGAAGTCAAAAATCATGAACTCCTGAAAATTGCAGGAAATGCCCCAGCGGGGCATTTCGTCATAGTTCATGGCGTTGGCATAGCGTATCATCTGCTGCATGGGTGTCAGCCATGTGCCATCGGACTGCTTGATGCCCTTGGTCAAATCTTTTCCTATGCTTTTCTGCTCAATGATGACCTTGGTAGATGGAATATACACATCTATGAAGCTTACATTGGACAGCTGTATCTGCACTTCAAAATTCATGTAATCTTCTGGATTTTCCACGCCATAGACTGTCCTGATAAACTCCATCCAGAATTTTTGTGTTTCCCCCTTTTCATAGCCCTTGCCCTGCCATTTTTCCGCAAATGCCTTTGCCGTTTCCCTCTGCTCGTTTTCTGTCATGCTAACCCCCCTCAAAATATGCACACAACGTATTCTGCTATCATTGTAACAAGCAAACAATATAGTAGCAAGTATTTTATCTTAATGTGGCATTCATCTCCCTTCCTCTATAGGAGGGAGATGAATGCCACGTCCACCGAATTTACGCAAGTAATTGAGGTGGACAATAGAACATATCGATGATATAATAATAGGTGGCAGGAGGTGAATGATGTGTTACAGCAAAAAGGCTATCTGTATCGA
>NZ_VUNR01000031.1 GCF_009695585.1 Anaerovibrio slackiae | reverse complement strand
ACATAAACGCCGAAAGTACTTGCTTGGAGACGAGCTGGGAGGATAGGAAGTTGCCGGTTAGAGCAAGAGAGGTTACTGCAAGGTAGCCTCTTTTTTTGTTTTGTTACTTCGTGGACTCTGTTCAGACTTTATATGGGATGAGCAGGGACAGCTACCCATCGAAAACACGCTCGCGCTCCTAGTTGTGCCTAGCGGATGCTAAGCTCACGCTTCACCTTCGGCTCGCGTATCGCTAAGCACCGAGGCACAACAAAGGTTTTCGCTGGGTACTGTCCCAACTCATCCCTTTCTTGTCTGAACAGATACAACAGAATAATCAACGCTGCAAAATGTACGCTACATATTACATAACATGGGGCTTGCAGCTAACCGACAATGGGAGCTGATAGCTGACGAAAACTGGGACTGCCAGCATTTATGCAAGGAGAATGTTAATCAAGTAGCGTTTTTCAGGGAAGTGATGGGGGAGAAGGTGCATAAGTGGCTGTTGGCAGGGAAGTGATGGGGGGAGATGGCGGTGCCAATGCAAGGCACTGAGACGCGCCTCGGTGCTTAGCAATTCGCGAGCCGCAGGCGAAGCGAGAGCTTAGCATCCGCTAGGCGTGAAGGGATAACGAAATCCTATTGACATGAATTAGTTTCGAGGATAAATCCTTGTATGCTAGGCGGAGGAGGAAGGCATGGTGGTTCCATGCCGACCGACGACAACAACGCAGACAAGGATTTAGACCGAAAATAATCATGGAGGTAGGATTTTGTTATCCCTATAGCGAGAGCGTGCCTGCATTGGCATTGCCTCTCCCTCCATTGGAGTATTGCCTCTCCACCGATTAAATCCTCTTAAAATTTCAAATAGGTCTTGATTTTTCTGAGCATTTATGTCAGAATAAAAGTCGTGTATTTATAGGTGTCTTGTCATGTGAAAAACTAAGGAGGAATTATTTTGCTTTTAGAAAGACTGGAAAAGCTGCCGGTAGGCTCTTTTCATTATAAGCTGTTAGCGGTGACAGGCCTTGGCTGGCTGTTTGATGCCATGGATACAGGCCTGATTTCCTTTGTTTTGCCGATTTTGGCAAAGGAATGGGGCCTGGCTCCGGAGCAAATGGGATGGATAGGCAGTGTAGGCTTTATCGGCATGGCGCTGGGGGCAGTGATTTCCGGCACCATTGCGGACAGGATTGGCAGGAAGCTTGTCTTTTCCCTGACAGTTATCCTGTACAGCCTGGCAACGGGTGCCTGCGCCCTGTCCTGGAACTATGAATCCCTGATGATTTTCCGCTTCCTGGTAGGCTTTGGGCTGGGAGGCGAGCTGCCTGTAGCGGCTACCCTGATGACTGAATACGCACCTACGAAGCTGAGAGGCCGCTTTATCGTACTGCTGGAGAGCTTCTGGGGGCTGGGCTGGCTGGCAGCTGCCTGCATTGCCTACCTGCTGATTCCTCAGTATGGCTGGCAGATCACCTTCTTTATCGGCGCTTTGCCTGCGGTGTATGTATTCATGATTCGTGTGCATATGCCTGAATCAGTGCGCTACCTGATTTCCAAGAACCGTATCGGGGAAGCGCAGGAAATTGTGCTGATGCTGGAAAAGAAGCTGCATGTAGCCAGCGAGCCTTTTGACAAGGAGCTCAGCGATGTGGAGAAGGGCACCTCCACTGTGGCAGAGCCGAAGTTCAGCAGCCTGTGGTCCGGCATGTTTGCCCGCCGTACCCTGATGCTTTGGCTGGCCTGGTTCGGCATCAATTTCAGCTATTACGGCATCTTCATGTGGCTGCCTTCCATTGTATTTCAGCAGGGCTTTACAGTGGTCAAGACCTTTGAGTATGTGCTGATTATGACATTGGCTCAGCTGCCGGGCTACTACTGTGCCGCATGGCTGGTGGATGTGATTGGCAGGAAGTACACCTTGTCCCTGTTCCTGCTGATTAGCGGTGTTGCCAGCTACTTCTTTGGCAATGCGGCAACCCCGGGTGAGCTTCTGGCATGGGGTGCGGCAATGTCCTTCTTCAACCTGGGTGCATGGGGCGTGCTTTATACCTATACGCCTGAGCTGTATCCTACTGCTATCCGCGCCCTGGGCAGCGGCTGGGCAGCCGGTTTTGGCCGTATCGGCAGCATGATTGCTCCTGCCATGGTAGGCATGATGATTGGCAGCAGGATGAGCAGCAGCGGCATCTTTATGCTCTTTGCCGGAGTGTTCCTGGCTGTGGCACTGATTGTAGTGGGCCTGGGCGTTGAGAGCCGCCAGAAATCTTTGGAGGAAATTGCTGATGAGGCGGCAGTGCACGGCGAAGCGGCAAGCTGCTAACAGAGATAAAAATTCTGTGCTATTCCTTTAACAGTTAATAAGATTTCCATAATGCAAGCTGAAGTAATGCGATTGATATTACTTTTGCTTGCATTATTTTTTTGGAAAATTTTTCTTGGAAATGAAGGATATTGCCACAAATTGTAGAATTATACTAGTATAAAAATATAAAGATTCGAGATTTGCAAATCTCTATGATGGGTTTCCTTTTATCTGAGTATTTAAGAATATTTCTTAACATAAAATATATTTTTGAATAATAAGTCTTTCTTACTATCTTTTTAAAATTGTTGATAAATATTTCCAATTATGCTATAATGTGATAACGAACAATTTCAAAAAAAAAAAAAAAACGATAGAAAGCGATAAAACAAGAGAGGAGATAGGTATGAATCTACAAAAAAAGCTTATCATTTTTATCAATGGCTGTATCGTGGCAGCCTGCCTTGTTTTGGGCATAATCAGCTATTTCATTGCGGGCAATGGCTTTGAAATGGCACTGGTGCAGAAGGCTGATTCGGATTTGCGCCAGATGGAGGAAGCACTGGACAAGGAGTATCCCGGGGATTGGTTGAAGAAATCAGATGGCTTGTACAAGGGAACCCTTCGTGTCAATGCCAACGAGTTTCAGGTGGATTATTATGCCAAGCTGACTGGCAACAATGTCACCTTTTTTGAGGGGGCAACTCGTGTTGCCACCAGCTTCAAGGATAGCAATGGCAACCGCATGATAGGAACTGAGGCTAGTGAGGCGGTACAGGAAGCTGTGCTGAATAAGGGGGAGCTCTACACCGGCATGGCGGAGGTGGACGGCAAAAATTACCTGGCGGCCTACAAGCCATTAAAGGATGCCAACGGCGAGATCGTGGGCATGCTTTACATGGGGATTCCTACGGCAAGCCTTGCGGCTCTGCAGAGCAGGTTTGTTTATACAATGGTAGGTGCAGTTGCAGTCATGCTGCTGATATTCGGCGTGGTTATTTCCATAGCGGCCAAGAAGGGGGTAGCTCCTATCAGGAAGGTGGAGGAAACCCTGGAGATGATGGCAGATGGTGATTTGACGGTGCCGGATGTGCAGATTGATGGCAGGGATGAGATTGCTTCCCTGGCCGGTTCTATGAACAAGACAAAGGATAAGCTGAGAAAGCTTTTGCAGGTCATCAGCAATTCTGCCCAGCAGGTGGCAGCTTCCAGCCAGCAGCTGACTGCCAGTGCAGATCAGACCTCAGAGAGCATTACCAACGTTGCCAACAACATCGTCAGCATGGCAGGTGCCGTGTCAGAGCAGACCAACGTGCTGGGGGATATGCGTGACAAGGCAGGCGACATGGGACGTCAGATGGATGATGTGCTGGCAAAGTCCAATGTCATGCAGCAGGCGGCAGAGAACAGCCGCCGGGGTGCAGAGGATGGCCAGGCCGCAGTGGTGACAGCAGTGGCACAGATGGAGCGCATGAGTCAGCAGATGGCGGAGTCAGCCCAGGTAGTTATCGGATTGGGGGAGCGTTCCAAGGAAATCGGGCAGATTGTCGATACCATCACCGGCATTACGGCACAGACCAACCTGCTGGCACTGAATGCGGCCATTGAGGCAGCCCGTGCCGGTGAGGCAGGCAAGGGCTTTGCCGTAGTTGCCGAGGAGGTGCGCAAGCTGGCAGCTGAGTCGGCAGAGGCAGCTCAGAATATTGCAGAGCTGATACGCACCATTCAGACGGATACAGACAGTGCTGTAAAGGCCATGGAGACAGGTCAGCGCGAGGTAGAGCAGGGAACCGCCATGGTGCAGCAGTCCGGCGAGTCCTTCCAGAATATCAGCAGGCTGGTAGCGGAGCTGTATCAGCAGATTGAGTTCTCCCGCAGGAGCATCGCTTCGGCGGATGACAGCAGCAAGAATGTGGTGACCGGCATCGGCAACGTGGAGCAGCTCAGCCAGAGTACAGCGGCTGAGGCGGAGTCCGTATCTGCTGCCACGGAGGAGCAGACTGCCATGGTGCATGAGATGGCGGACGGCAGCCGGGCACTGGCAGAGCTGGCACAGGGCTTGCAGGACGAAGTCATGAAGTTCAAAATCTAACTAAATATTTGGTGTATCATAATGAAAATTCGCTTCTTCGGATGTGGCCGGGAAGCGAATTTTTATTTGCAGCTTTCCGACCAAAAAGGGAAGCTGGGGGTATATCTTTTACCAGTGCACAAAAACGGCAAAAAACGCCAAAAAATTTCGTGAATTTACAATATATTTCGTAAAAATACATTGCAAATGGACATTGATTTAAGATATAATCAAAATTGACGAGTATAATCGCCGGCAGGCAGCTGGAAAGGTATGAGACTGACGGCGATTTAGGAAAATGCAGGAAAATACAGGGGAATTTACGAATTTTGCGAATGGACAAATGTACGAGTTTGTGTTCCGATGGGGAAAGTTTATGCAGATGAGGGGATGTATTTTATGAGCTTGAAGCAGAAGATGACTTTGTTTATGGTGTGCCCTGTGCTGGTGTTTGGCCTGATTGCCATAGGATTTATCCTGGGGCCGGTGAACAGCCAGCTGACTAAGGATATGGAGGACTCCCTGAAAAGCACTGCCAGCGCCACGCTGGCGGCCTACGCCCACAATGCAGGTGAGTACTACCAGTCCTCTAACGGCGAGCTGTGGAAGGGCAGCTGCAATGTGTCGCGCTCCTATCAGATGGTGGATAAAATTCGTGCCATGACAGGCATGGAGGTGACATTCTTCTATGGAGACCAGCGGGTGATGACCTCCGCCATGGATGACTCCGGCAACCGCCTGCTGGGAGGCAGGGCAGGTGAGAAGGTAGTAAAGGAAGTGCTGCAGGGAGGCAGGGAATATTTCAGCGACAATGTGGAGCTGGATGGCAAGGCATATTATGGCTATTATATTCCCGTGGAGCATCGCGGCGAGATTATAGGCATGGTCTTTGCCGGTGAGAACAAGGCGGAGCAGGATGCTGTCAAAAACACGATGCTCCTGACCATGCTGCTGGTGGTTATCCTGATTCTGGCCCTGTGTATCGGTGCGGCGGTCAGCTTTGCCAAGTCCATGATTAATTCCCTGGAGAAGGGGGCAGGGACAATCTGCGCCATCGGCGAGGGCAAGCTCCATTGCAGTGTGCCGGAAGACCAGCTGGAAAGGCGTGATGAGCTGGGCGATATGGCAAGGGCTGTGGATGCCCTGCGGAGCGTTTTGCGGGCAAGCCTGAAGAATATAGGCAGGCAGACCAGGGAGCTGATGGAGAATTCCCACCAGCTGGGGCAGGTAGCAAGCTATACGGAGGCGACTGTCACCAGGATGCGTGAATCGGCAGCTCAGGATCTGGCTACTGCTGAAAGGCAGCAGGAGTTTGCCAGCGCTGCCCGGCAGGATATGGACAAGATGGGCAGGAGCATTACCGAGGTGGGGCAGCAGACAGATGCCCTGGAGGAGCATGCAGGCAGCATGCGCGACAACAGCCGGGAGGCTTCGGCACTGATGAAAAATCTCTGCGAGGTGAATCAGAAAGTGCATGATGCCATTCAGAAGATTGAGCAGCAGACCATGGAGGCACGCTCTACGGCAGAGGCCATTGCCAATGCCAGTGCGCTGATTATTAATATTGCCGGGCAGACCAACCTCCTGAGCCTCAATGCCTCCATCGAGGCGGCAAGGGCCGGGGAGATGGGACGGGGCTTTGCCGTGGTGGCACAGGAGGTCAAGAAGCTGGCAGAGGAGACCGGCAAGGCATCCGAGGAGATTGAGGAAATCGTCAAGACGCTGATGGATAATACCGAGGGCTCCCGGCAGCTGATGAGCATGACGGCGGAGGTGCTGAAAGAACAGGATGAGAGCATCCGACAGGCCGATGCCATCTTTGCGGGGCTTCTGGATGAGACAGAGGCATCCTCTGCGGCTATCGGGCAGATTGCCGGACGCATGAAGTCACTGGAGAAGACCAGGAACAACAGCCTGCAGGCTGTGGAGGAGATGTACCGCATCGTCAGCGAGAATGCGGCCAATGCCCGTCATGCCAATGAGATGGTGGCAGAGGTTACCGAGAAATTTACGGCAGTGGATGAGGCAGCCAAATCCCTGAGCAGCATAGCCGAACAGCTTGATGCCAGCATGAAGTTCTTTAAGGCAGACAAGGAATAGGGGGCGGTTGTGTTGAGCAGGATGGAACTTGGCATCAAGAGGCCTCTTTTGGCGGTGGCGGCTGTTCTGGCAGTGCTTCTGGCAGGCTGGTTCCTGTCAGGGAGCATGGCGGAGCCGGATGACATGGCGGTGGCGGATACGGCAAGGGCTGGCTCCGGCAAGGGGGGCATTCCCAAGGAGGATTTGAAGATAGGTGTTGTGTACCTGTCGGACCCTGCCGAAGGGGCTGGCTATACCTATACCCATGATCTTGGCATTCAGGAGATGCAGCTGAATATAGCGCTGAAGGATGAGCAGATTTTGCGCCTCGTCAACGTGGCGGATAATGATGAGGCCCAGATTGAGGCGGCGCTGCAGGAGTGCGTGGACAAGAAGTGCAATATTGTTTTTGCTACCAGCTTTGGCTATATGGATACGGTGGAGAAATTTGCGGCACGCTACCCGGAGATTCATTTTTTCCATGCCACCGGCTACAAGAGCAACAATACCAATTTCAATAATTACTTTGGCAGGATTTACCAGCCTCGCTATCTGTCAGGGCTGGTGGCCGGTTCCAAGACCAAGTCCAACATGATTGGCTATGTGGCGGCCATGGGCAGCGAGAATGCCGAGGTAACAGGCGGCATTGATGCTTTCGCCATGGGCATTTATGCTGTCAATCCCCAGGCGAAGGTGTATGTGAAGGTGACCAACAGCTGGTTTGACCCGGTAAAGGAAAAGGAGGCCTCGGAGCAGCTTCTGGCCATGGGCTGCGATGTCATGAGCCAGCATTGTGATACGGCATATCCCATGAAGCTGGCAGAGGACAAGGGGGTATGGGGCGTAGGCTACAACTCCGATATGCGCAAGCAGACGCCGGGCTCGGCCCTGGTCAGCGTTATCTGGCACTGGGGAGCTTTTTATACGGATGCAGTGCAGCAGCTGATGGATGGCACCTGGCAGCCCCACAATTATTATGAGGGCATGAGCGAAGGCATTGTGGGGATTACGGAGCTTTCCGATGAAAATGACGCCAGGGTAAAGGAGCTGGTCAGCCAGGCGGAGCTGGATATTTTGCAGGGCAGGCAGAAGGTGTTTACCGGGGTGATAGAAACCAATGACGGTGGCACTGTGGGCACTGCCGGGCAGGATTTCAGCGACGGGGATATTACCGGCAACCTGCACTGGTACTTCAAGAATGTGGTGATTGTGCCATGATGGGCATGACGCATTAAACAAAAATAAAAAACAGGGCTGATGGATACGGCTGCAATGATGAAGCCATGTCTCTCAGTCCTGTTTTTCATTTGCAGTTTTATAGTTTTGCAGCCCGGCTGGAAGATAGTGCCGGTTTGCTTTATTGCTTTATTACTTTATTGCTTTACGCTGTGCCTTGCCTCGATGAAAGCAGTGAGGCTGTCCAGCCAGTCGGCTGTATCGACGGTGGCAATTTTGCCCTGGTCACTGGCGGCAGCCAGGGCAGGGTTGATTGGCAGCTGGGCGGTTGCCTCGATGCCGTGCTTGGCAGCCAGCTCATCAATATGGCTGTCACCAAAAATCTTGTGCTTCTGGTGGCAGTCAGGGCACTCAAAGTAGGCCATATTCTCTACCAGGCCCAGAACCGGGGTATTGGTCATGCCGGCCATCTTGACAGCCTTTTCCACAATCATGCCTACCAGCTCCTGGGGAGAGGTAACGACTACGATGCCGTCCACAGGCAGGGACTGGAACACAGTCAGGGGCACATCGCCGGTGCCGGGCGGCATGTCCACAAACATGTAGTCAACATCGCCCCAGCATACCTCTGTCCAGAACTGCTTTACAGTGCCTGCGATGATAGGGCCGCGCCACACTACAGGGTCTGTCTCGTTTGGCAGCAGCAGGTTTACGGACATGATTTTGGTGCCGTTTGCTGCCTCGGCAGGAATCAGCCCGTTCTCGTTGCCCACAACCTTATATGATACGCCGAACATGCGTGGAATGGACGGACCGGTGATATCCGCGTCCAGGATAGCGGCACGATAGCCTTTTTTCTGCATGGCGGAAGCCAGCAGGGAGGTGACCAGGGATTTGCCTACGCCGCCCTTGCCGCTGACAACGCCGATGACCTTCTTTACATGGGATTCCGGATTTGCCTCTGCCAAAAGGCTCTGAGGCTGGGTGCGGTCGCCGCAGTCCTGTCCGCAGCTGCCGCAGTCATGGGTACATTCTTCACTCATTTTTTAGACCTCCCAAATACTAATTACACAGCAATTATCATTGATAATTTATTCTATGCCATTATACCACGAATTAATGGCATTTGCACGTTTTCGACAATAGTCGTAAAATTTTTGTTGAATGCTGCCATTTTTGCCAATTTACTCCAGGAGCAAGCTTAAATTTATAATTTTTGCTTGCAGGATAAGAAAAAATGTCCTAGAAAGAAGGAATTTTGTGTTTTTTGTAGAAATTAAAATTATATAGTAATGAAAGGCAGGCTATAGAGGAGGGGTTGTATGGAAAAGAATAGCTTAAAATCGGTATTTGTGTTTAGTATTATTGCGGTGTCAGTGGTGCTTTTGGGGATTTTGACATTTGTTAATGCAAGGCAGCTGTCCTCCAATATGGAGGATGGCGTGTATAATATGCTGAAAGCCAGGGCGGACTATGAAGCAAAGCAGCTGCAGGACAGATTGGATGTGGTGGGCGGCAGGACAGAGGGCCTGGGGCATTTGATGGCGGCCCAGCCGGAGCATGATTTTGATTTGGCCTTTGCTTATATCCATAAGGTGATTGAGTCTGATCCGATTGTTTTTGGCTGCGGCTTGTGGTATGCACCTAATGCTCTGCCGGACCAAGGAAAGTGGTTTGGCCCATATCTTTATAAGGATGATAGCGGGAAGATTGTCAAGACAATGGATTATTCCACAGATGAATATGATTACACCCAGTTTGCCTGGTACAAGGCCTCTATAAAAGGGGAACCCAGGGTGTTTTGGGATGAGCCTGCCTATGATCCGGTAACAGATACCTCTATGATGTCCAGTTCTTATCCTATTGTGCATAATGGCGTGGTGGAAGGTGTCGTCACTGTTGATATTGGCATGAAGGAGCTGGAGGATTATGTCCGCAGTATCAAAATTGGTGAAAATGGCTACGCCTTTGTTGTCACCCAAAGCGGCATGATGGTAGCGTACAAGGATTCTGCCATGAATATGAAGGATAAGCTGCAGGAAAATGGCAATGCAGATTTGGCAGCTTTGGGGAACAGGATTATGTCGGTTGGCCAGAGCGGAGAGGATGCTGCCTTTGAATCCGGCGCACTGGGAGCAGACAGCTATTTGGCAGCTGTGCCGATTGGCGATACCGGCCTTAAGCTGGTAGCGGTTGCACCGGTGTCGGATTATAGCGGCAGTATTTATAATGCAATTATCATTAGCGTACTGCTGTCATTAGTAGTTATTGTTTTGATTTGCGTTGTGATGATTGCTATTTTCCACAGGCGGATTGATGCGCCGATACGCAGGCTCATGGGCGGGGCACAGACGATGGCGGAGGGCGACCTCAATGTGCAGATGCTCTATGACCAGGATGATGAAATTGGTGACCTTGGCAAGTCCATGGAGAAAATGGCAGGGAATATACGGGAGATGATACAGCAAGTGGACAGCGTGGCCCAGCAGGTATCTGCCGCCAGTGAGGAGCTGTATGCTACAGCAGAAAATTCTGCTGTGCACCTGAATGAAATCTCTAATGTGGTTAATCTTGTAAGCTCAGGTGCCAAGCAGCAGGAAAATCAGGTGATTGATGCAGTGGCTTCTATGCAGAGCATGGGGGATCACATTGCAGGCATCAATAGCGTTATTGCAGATACCAGGGAGGCTACCAACGAAAGCATTGCTGCCATGAGTGCCAACAAGGAGGCTGTGGAGCAGGCTATCAGGCAGATGGAAAGCGTAAATTCCAGGATTGGTGAGGCACAGTCCGCTATGGCAGCCCTGGGGGCACATTCTCAGGAGATTGGCAATATTGTAGAGACTATTTCCAATATCGCTTCCCAGACCAATCTGCTGGCGCTTAATGCAGCTATTGAGGCTGCCAGGGCAGGAGAGCAGGGGCGCGGCTTTGCTGTGGTGGCAGAGGAGGTGCGCAAGCTGGCAGAGCAGTCACAGGAAGCTGCTGAACGTGTGGCAGAGCTGATTCATACCTCGTCAGAATATACGGAAAAGGCTTTGGCGGGCATGAAAAGCAGCACTACAGAGGTGGTGCGTGGTACAGCTGCCATTAATCATACGGGTGAGCTGTTTTCCCAGCTGGTAGAGCATATTAAGCAGGTTTCTGAGGGAATGGATAATGTGTGCAGCCAGATGAATGAGATTTTACGCGGCAATCAGGAGGTTTTGCGTACGTCTGAGGATTTGAAGCATATAGCAGAGGAAACTGCTACCGAGGCGGAAAATATATCTGTGTCTGTCAGCAACCAGCAAAATTCACAGGCGGATATTACCTCCGCCTCCCAGAGCCTGGCGGGACTGGCCCAGGATTTGCAGGGGTTAATTGGCAGGTTTAAAATTTGATGAAATAAAAAATTCGCTTCCTGGGCTGTGCCTGAGAGGCGAATTTTTTATGCGGGCATTTTGTCTTGAGGCTGGTATTAATCAAAGGGAGACCAATGAGGAACCAGCTTGGTTTTTCTATTGATACTGGATGGCTGCCCGCCTTTTTCCGGCGGGATGTAGGCAGGATTTGTCACCGAGATCATGCGGGGCTTCTTGCGGCACTGGCTGATAATCCTGCCGCCCCGTGTTTTGACTATGAGGGTAGAGCCGTCACCCATGATGTGCTTGGTGATTTCTATATCACCACCTGGCATGGTGGTGCCTTGGGCATTTTTTTCTTCCCGTTCTTTTTCCGCATCGGTTTTTGTCAGGGAGCTGTTCTGCAGGTCCATACGCGCCCATTCAGCATCTGAAATGCCTAACGCTTTTTGCTGCATCGTCTGCCCCTTTTGCATAGCATCCTGCAATTCTTCTGTCTGCTTTGCTATAATCTCGGAAAGTATCTGGGCATAGGTTGATTTCGCCATGGTATTATTGCGATGAGCAGTGTTTCTGCAGCTTGTTCTGCTGGCAGCTGCCCCAGCGGTATTGTTGATGATTTTATCCATGGTATGTGACTCCTTTCTATCAGCTCGTGCAGGCATTGCCTGGAGGTGATGATTAAGCTTAATGCACAACTGCTGCATTTTTCAGTATTTCATTAACTTGCTCTACAGATAAATCACTTATGTCGGCAATATCCTCAACAGGCATATTGCGCCTAAACATTTTTAATACTGTTTGAGTTTTATTTTGCATTACGCCCAAATTAATTCCTTCATTCAGTCCCTGAGCTAAAGCTGCCGCCCTAATATTATTGCGTTCAATATTCCAAACATGTTCTTGGTCAAATAAAGTAAGCATAATCTCCTCAACCTCCGTTTCGCGTTCACTCAGGTATTCCTTCAGAAGATTTCTATCACGGCATATCCTGATAATTTCCTTTACCGCTTTTAGTGTCCTGCCATTCAATGCTACCTGCTCATTGCATACCCTGCAAAAGCCAATGTACTGATCAATAATATCATCACTGTCCTGAAGATAAATCATCTTAACCTTGGCATCTATACAGCAGTCCGTATCAGGGAAAAACTCATCTTTTAAGGACAATACATCAGGATGATTGCCCTTGTCACCAGTGTAAATAACGTACAGCTCAGGCTTTGGCATTTTCACTTTATGACTGCCATATAGCTGAATTTGATTTGCGTTAAAGTAGTCCTGATATGTACTCATCAGATATATCAGGGCGCGGATGACAATGTTGGCAGACCAGGTGGACTGCGCCTCCACCAGTATCATCAGCTGCTTGCCCCTGACCATAAAGCCCAGGTCGTTATAAATGCCATTCAGCAGGATGGATTGCAGAGTGACAATTTCCAAATCAGCCTGAGTTATGGTTTTATCCTCCGGATGCAGGGCATTATATAGCTGAATAAGGTATTTCTTCTTGGAAAACATATCTCGAAAAACAGTGTCTTTAACGGAATATTTCATTTTTTTCCCATCTGCCAAGCCAATCATCTCCTATACAGCTATGTTAATAGTTTAGTTGACTATTCGCATAATCAATGCTGAACAGAAGCATTTTTCAATATATCCTTAACTTCCTCTACAGATAGTTCACTGATGTCGGCAATATCTTCAACTGGCATATTGCGCCTAAACATTTTTAATACCGTTTGAGTTTTATTTTGCATTACGCCCAATTCAATTCCTTCAACTTTGCCCTTATCCCAGCCCTCTGCAAGAGCTGCTGCCCTGATGTTATTTCGTTCAATATTCCAAATATGTTCCTGGTCAAACAAAGTAAGCATAATTTCCTCAACCTCCGTTTCGCGTTCACTCAGGTATTCCTTCAGAAGATTTCTATTACGGCATATCCTTATAATCTCCTTTGCCGCTTTCAGTGTCCTGCCATGCAATGCTACCTGCTCATTGCACACCCTGCAAAAGCCAATGTACTGATCGATAATATCATCACTGTCCTGAAGGTAAATCATCTTCACCTTGGCATCTATACAGCAATCCATATCAGGGAAAAACTCATCTTTTAAAGACAATACATCAGGATGATTGCCCTTGTCATCAGTATAAATAACGTACAGCTCAGGCTTTGGCATTTTCACTTTATGACTGCCATATAGCTGAATTTGATTTGCGTTAAAGTAGTCCTGATATGTACTCATCAGATATATCAGGGCGCGGATGACAATATTGGCAGACCAGGTGGACTGCGCCTCCACCAGTATCATCAGCTGCTTGCCCCTGACCATAAAGCCAAGATCGTTATAAATGCCATTCAGCAGGATGGATTGCAGTGTTACAATCTCCAAGTCAGCCTGAGTTATGGTTTTATCCTCCGGATGCAGGGCATTATAAAGCTGGATAAGGTATTTCTTCTTGGAAAACATATCTCGGAAAACAGTGTCTTTAACGGAATATTTCATCCTTTTCCCATCTGTCAAGCCAATCATCTCCTATACACACTATTGCCTAGCCATGTTAATAGTTTAGTTGACTATTCGTATAATCAATGCTGAAAAGAAGCATTTTTCAATATATCCTTAACTTCCTCTACAGATAATTCACTGATGTCGGCAATATCCTCAACTGGCATATTGCGCCTAAACATTTTTAATACTGTTTGAGTTTTATTTTCCCAGATGCCCTCACTACGTCCTTGAGTAATGCCCAACTCAAGACCTTCAACTCTGCCCTCTGCAAGAGCTGCCGCCCTGATGTTATTGCGTTCTATATTCCAAACATGTTCCTGGTCAAATAAAGTAAGCATAATCTCCTCAACCTCCGTTTCGCGTTCACTCAGGTATTCTCTTAGCAGATTCCTATCACGGCATATTCTGATAATCTCCTTTACCGCTTTCAGTGTCCTGCCATTTAATGCTACCTGCTCATTGCACACCCTGCAAAAGCCAATGTACTGATCAATAATATCATCACTGTCCTGAAGATAAATCATCTTCACCTTGGCATCTATACAGCAATCCGTATCAGGGAAAAACTCATCCTTTAAGGACAATACATCAGGATGATTGCCCTTATCACCAGTGTAGATAACGTACAGCTCAGGTTTCGGCATTTCTACCTTGTGGCTGCCATATAGCTGAATTTGATTTGCGTTAAAGTAGTCCTGATATGTACTCATCAGATATATCAGGGCACGGATGACAATATTGGCAGACCAGGTGGACTGTGCCTCCACCAGTATCATCAGCTGCTTGCCCCTGACCATAAAGCCAAGATCGTTATAAATGCCATTCAGCAGGATGGATTGCAGTGTTACAATCTCCAAGTCAGCCTGAGTTATGGTTTTATCCTCCGGATGCAGGGAATTATACAGCTGGATAAGGTATTTCTTCTTGGAAAACATATCTCGGAAAACAGTGTCTTTAACGGAATATTTCATCCTTTTCCCATCTGTCAAGCCCATCATCTCCTATACGCACCATTGCCAATCCACACATACATTATATCAAAAAATGCAGAAAAAATCTTTCACTTTGTTTGAAATTTGCCCCACCAGTATAGGGGGAATATTTTACTTCTGACGACAAAAAACCTCAAAGCCCGATACATCAAGGCTTTGAGGTTATTTTCATCTGGTGCGAATGGCGCGATTCGAACGCGCGACCCCCTGCTTAGGAGGCAGATGCTCTATCCAGCTGAGCTACATCCGCAACAACAAGTATTATAGCAAAAATTTATATCTTGTGCAACTAAAAAATTTCATTTTGTACAGCGGCTGGCAGTATCAGGCTTCGTCAGCCTCCCAGCCCCCCTTTTTCAAGCTTATTCGTAAAGCTGTATGGGGCACTATGGTAACAAATAATGTATGTGGTTCTGTAATTTTGTTTATATCTGTTCAGACACAGAGAGGGACAGGTGCGGCAGGTACCCAAAGAAAACCTTGAGTGCAGCCTCGCTTCTTAGCGAGTGCGAGCGTAAGCGACGCAGGAGATTAGAAGCGCGAGGCTGTGCTAAGAGCGAGAGCGAGTTTTCTATGGGTACTGCCGCTACCTGTCCTTTTAAATGTCTGAACAGAGTCCACGAAGTATCAAATTACATCAGTCAGTATATGCACGAAGTAACGATTTGGCACGACGACAAACTGAAACCTATCTTGCTTCTCGTACATAAACCTTTGCTGCCTTGAATTCTCCCAGCAGCTTCCATTCATCCACCTTGAAATCCTTTTCAAAGGAATCAAAGCGGCGGTTGTTCAGAATCAGGAAAACCCGCCTGTCTTCAGGCAGTTCCTCAAAGGAAATAAACGGCATGACATTCTTGGCGTTCCAGCTCTTGCCATCCGGCAGCATGCCAGGGATGGACTCAGCCTTTTCCAGCCTGTAGACCATCTTGCCACCATAGAATACGATAGATGTCTTGTAGTCCCCGTAGCTGACCACCAGGTCATCCTCCGTCACCATGTCCTTGTACACGGCGGCTACATTCTTGCCGCTGTAGCCCTCGTCAGAGCAGGCCGGTACAGCCAAAGCAAAGGTAAGTACGCCATAGACAGCCACCGCGCCTATTACCATGCGCTTCACCAGAACCTCCCTGTTGTAGAGGTAACGGGCCACCAGGATGGCAATCGGCAGCAGGGCAGGCAGGGTATAGGTGGTATACTTGGTAGCCATGCACTGATAGAAGATATTTACCACCAGTGCCCAGGTCAGCAGGAATGCCGTAGTCATGTCAATGACAGGCTTCTGGCGCAGCTTGACGTATTTGCGGATAACAGCCGGCAGCGTCCAGCTCCAAGGCAGGCAGCCCAGGAAGAAAATCATCAGGTAATACCACCACACATCCCAGCGGGGATGCTCGGACTGGGTAGCCCGGAGGAAGTTGTGTACCCCCAGGAAATTATTGATAAAATCCATGCCGTGGATGGTGTACATCATGTAGTACCAGCTGCCAGCCACCAGTGCATAGAGCACCAGCCCGCTAGGCAGGCGAAGGCGCAGGAATTCCTTGAAATCCCGGCGGATGCACAGGAAAACCGTCAGCACAAAGCCCGGCAGCAGCAGCCCGATAGGCCCCTTGTCCAGGGTTGCCAGCCCGGCAAAGAGATAGCAGAGATAGTACAGGTTCCGCTTGCCGGTGGAGTAGCCCAGGAAAAAGCAAATCAGCACCGCATTGAAAAATACAAACAGCGTCAAATCAGTAATAACCGTCTTGGACAGCAGCCAGTATTCAAAGCAGGTGCCCAGAACCCCTGCTGCCATGAGGCCGGTTTTCCTGTCATAAAGCCTGCGGGCAAAGCCGTAGGTCATGCACAGTCCCAGCACGCCGAATACCCCCGGGAAAAAACGGGAGGCAAATTCATTGATGCCGAACAGCTTGTAGGCGGCAATCAGCTCCCAGTAAAAAAATGCCGGCTTGTCATACCAGTAATTTCCGTAAATCCTTGGGGATACATAGTCACCTGACCTGAGCATTTCCGTGGCTGTCAGGGTATAGTTGGACTCAACAGGATCAGTAATGGCAATCGCCCAGTTGCCCAGCATAAAAAGGATAAAGCCTGCTGCACTGATAAGCAGCAAATCTTTTTTTGCAGTTGTCATTTCACAGCTCCCTTCCATATTGCTAATATTTTTCATTAATCATTAATCATTAATCATCAGCACGGCGGATATCAGCTCCCAGCATTACCAGCTTGGATACCAGGTTGTCATAGCCCCGGTCGATGTGATGGATATAGCCAACCCTGGTTTCGCCCTCTGCCACCAGCCCTGCCAGCACCATGGCAGCTCCGGCACGCAGGTCAGTAGCCTTGACAGCACAGCCATGCAGCCTGTCAACGCCCTCCACCATGGAGGTGCGCCCGTCAATGCGGATGTTGGCGCCCATGCGTTTCAGCTCGTCAACATGCATGAAGCGGTTCTCGAAAACAGTCTCCGTCACCCGGCCCATGCCCTCGGACACCGTCAAAAGCGCCATGAACTGCGCCTGCATATCTGTAGGAAAGCCCGGATAAGGCAGCGTCTTGATGTCCACAGCCTTGGTGCGCCTGTCGCAGACTACGCGGATGCCATCGATGTTTTCCTCGATGGTGACGCCTGCCTCCTTCAGCTTGGCGATGACCGGCTTCAGATGCTCGCTGATGGCATTCTCGATGTACACATCCCCCTTGGTCATGGCGGCTGCCACCATGTAGGTGCCTGCCTCGATGCGGTCAGGGATAATGGTATAGTTCTTGCCGGTCAGGCTCTTGACGCCCTCAATCTTGATTACGTTGGTACCGGCACCCCGCACTCTGGCACCCATCACATTCAGGTAGTTTGCCAGGTCGATAATCTCCGGCTCCTGGGCAGGGTTCTCAATGATAGTAGTGCCCTCTGCCATGGAGGCTGCCATCATGATGTTTTCGGTTGCTCCCACGCTTGGGAAGTCAAGGTAAATCCTCGCCCCCTTCAGCCCCTCCGGCGCGGTGGCTTCAATGTAGCCGTGGCCGATGTCAATCCTTGCCCCCAGAGCCTCAAAGCCCTTCAGGTGCAGGTCAATAGGACGGGTGCCGATGGCACAGCCCCCCGGCAGGGAAATCTTGGCCCTGCCGCAGCGTGCCAGCAAAGGACCAATAATAAGGAAGGAAGCACGCATCTTGCGCACTAGGTCATAAGGCGCCTCGCAGCTGGCAATCTGTGAGCTGTCCACCAGCAGGGTGTTCTTGTCTGCATCGAACTCCGCCTTTACGCCCAGCTGTTCCAGCACGGCACTCAGGGTATGCACATCGTCCAGGGCCGGAACCTCCTCCAGCTTGCTTGGCACATTCTGTCCCAGCAGTGCCGCTGCAATAATCGGCAATACCGCATTTTTGGCTCCACTGATTTTTACTCGTCCCCGCAGGGCTTTACCGCCATTTATAATCAATTTTTCCATTTATGTATATTTTCCTCCTACAAACTGTCATGCAGTAGCTTATTTCTCAAAAAACTCTTGCAAAAATCTGCCCGTCTGATAATCCTGGGCATACTTCTAACAAGTAGCATAGTTCAGTTTATCATTTATAGTCAGCACATGCAAGCAATATTATTTTTGACGTATTTTGCTCATTTGTGAAAAATAATGCTTGATTTTGATTGAAAATAGTGATATTATATAATCACAAAAGAGAAAGGACTTGATGAGGATGCTTACGGAAGAACGGTATTCCGCTATCATGCAGACACTGAGTGAAAAGAAGGCTGCCACCGTCAGCCAGCTGGCTGAGAAGCTGGGGGTTTCCGAGTCTACCATCCGCCGGGACCTGATTGCCCTGGATAATGCCGGCAGGCTGTGCAAGGTGCATGGCGGTGCAACCCTGAACGGCAACCTGTATCTCACCCAGGAGGATGATGTATCCACCAAGCAGGACCAGCACAGCAGCGAGAAGGACATGATTGCCAGGTATGCTGCCGGGCTGATTGAACCGGAAGATTTCGTGTTTTTGGATGCAGGCACCACCACCTTCAGGCTGATTGATTATCTGCCAGTCCAGCAGGTAGCAGATGTTGCCTTCGTCACCAACGGCATCCAGCACGCAGCGAAGCTGGCGGCTATGGGGCTGAAGGTGTACCTGCCGGGGGGCAGGCTGAAGCCTGTTACTCAGGCACTGGTAGGCACGGAGGCCGTCCAGAACCTGTCCTGCTACAATTTTACCAAGGGTTTTTTTGGTACCAACGGCATCAGCAGCACCGCAGGGTTTTCCACGCCGGATTTCAGCGAGAGCAAGGTCAAGACCGAGGCCATGCAGCACTGCCGGAAGTGCTTTGTGCTGGCAGACAGCTCCAAGTTCAAGCGTATTTTCCCTGTCACCTTTGCCCGGCTGCCGGAGGCGGATATCATTACCGATGTGCTGCCTGACAGCAAGTATAAAAAGCTTACAAATATTGTTGAGGTAGGAGAAGAAAAATGATCTACACAGTTACTTTTAATCCGGCTCTTGATTATATTGTCCGCCTGGACAGCTTTGCGGCCGGTGAAATCAATCGCGTCAAGTATGAGCAGGTGCTGGGGGGCGGCAAGGGCATCAACGTGTCCATCGTGCTGCAGAACCTGGGCCATGAGAGCACGGCTTTGGGCTTTCTGGCAGGCTTTACCGGCAGGGAGATCGTGCGCCAGCTGGCTGGGTTCGGCTGCAAGAGCGATTTTGTGGAGCTGCCGGAGGGCTTTTCCCGTATCAATGTAAAGGTCAAGGCTGAGTCCGAGACAGAAATCAACGGCCAGGGGCCAAACATTACCCCGGAGGCACAGGCGGAGCTCTTTGCCAAGCTGGACAGGCTGCAGGCAGGTGATACCCTGGTGCTGGCAGGCAGCATTCCAAATACCCTGCCGGATGATATTTACCAGCGCATCATGGGCCGGCTGGAGGGCAGGGGCATCAATATCGTGGTGGATGCCACCAAGCAGCTGCTCATGAAGGTGCTGCCGTATAAGCCGTTCCTCATCAAGCCAAACAATCACGAGCTGGGAGAGATGTTCGGCGTGATTCTGAAGACCAAAGAGGAAATCATCGACCATGCCAAAAAGCTGCAGGAGATGGGAGCCAGGAACGTGCTGATTTCCATGGCAGGGGATGGCGCTATGCTTCTGACGGAGGATGGCACTGTCTACCAAAGCCAGGCACCAAAGGGGACGCTGGTGAACTCCGTGGGGGCAGGTGACTCCATGGTGGCAGGCTTTATCTGCGGCTACAAGGAAACCGGCTCCCTTGAGGAAGCCTTCTACATGGGGGTAGCCACCGGCTCCGCCTCCGCCTTTTCCGAGAATCTTGCTACCAGGGCAGAAGCAGATGCCCTGCTGGCAACTATCCGCTGATGGGCAGCTCTTGCAGGCTGACAGCAGGTATAGATTATAAATATAGGCATAGGTAATTAACCAAGGTTTTGCACGGTGCCGGTTGTAAGCAGGCCGGCACTGTCATGACAATTCGTTAGGGGTAGCGAATTGATAGAAATTATTATTTTTTAGGGTTATTGTTGTTGTATTGAAAAGCAGAAGGGACGAATTACTATGAAAATTAGGGATTTATTGAGCAGGGAGAGCATTCAGCTGAATGTGGCACCTGTCTCCAAGGCAGAGGCCATCAACAAGCTGGCTGACCTGATGGATGCTTCCGGCAAGCTGTCTGACAAGGAGCAGTATATCAAGGACGTGCTGAAGCGTGAGGCTTCCGGCACTACGGGGCTGGGGGACGGCATCGCCACTCCTCATGCCAAGAGCGCAGGGGTAAGGACGGCAGGCCTTTCTGCCATGACCGTGCCTCAGGGCATGGATTTTGAGGCTATGGACGGCCTGCCATCCCGGCTGTTCTTCATGATTGCGGCCCCGGACGGCTCCAACGACACCCATTTGGAGCTTTTGAGCAAGCTGGCAACCATGCTGATGGATCCGGATTTTGTCAACGCCCTTGTAGGTGCAAAGAACGTGGATGAATTCCTCAGCCTGATTGATGCCAAGGAGGCAGGGACATTCCAGGCAGCTGGCGGCAGCAAGGCAATCACCGTCGATGCCTCTAGGAAAATCCTGGCGGTAACTGCCTGCCCGACCGGCATTGCCCATACCTTTATGGCAGCTGAGTCCCTGGAGCAGCACGCCAAGAAGCGGGGCATCTGGATCAAGGTTGAGACCAACGGTTCCGGCGGTGCCAAGAACGTGCTCACCCGTCAGGAGATTGACGAGGCGGAGTGCATTATCATCGCTGCGGACAAGAATGTGGAAATGGCACGCTTTGACGGCAAGCCTGTTCTCAAGACCAAGGTGGCTAACGGTATCAACAAGGCTGATGAGCTTCTGGACAAGGCCCTTTCCGGCCAGGCTCCTATCTATCATCATGCCGGCGGCTCCTCTGCCGCAGCGGATGAGGGGGACAACGAGAGCATTGGGCGGCAGATTTATAAGCACCTGATGAACGGTGTTTCCCACATGCTGCCATTCGTTATCGGCGGCGGTATCCTCATCGCCCTGGCCTTCCTCTTTGATACCTTTGATCCGGCCAATCCGGGTGGCTTCGGTTCCAACACTCCTCTTGCCAAGTTCTTTATGAGCGTAGGCGGTGCTTCCTTTGGCTTCATGCTGCCAGTGCTGGCTGGTTTTATCGCCATGAGCATTGCTGACCGTCCGGGCCTGGCTGTAGGCTTCGTAGGCGGCGCTATGGCTGCTTCCGGCGGCTCCGGCTTTTTGGGAGCCCTGCTGGCAGGTTTTGCCGGTGGCTATATCGTTGTAGCCCTGCGGAAGGTATTTTCCTGCCTGCCTGAGTCCCTGGAGGGAATCAAGCCGGTTCTCCTGTACCCTGTACTGGGCATCTTCATCATGGGCGTGCTGATGCAGTTCGTCATCACTCCGCCTGTGGCCGGTATCAATGAGTGGATGATGGATACCCTGAAGAACATGGACACCAGCTCCCGTGTTATGGTAGGACTGATCATGGGCGGCATGATGGCTGTTGATATGGGCGGCCCTGTGAACAAGGCTGCTTATGTAACCGGCACCGGCCTTTTGGCTGGCGGCGAGTACGGCGTCATGGCTGCCGTTATGGCCGGTGGCATGGTTCCGCCTATCGCCATCGCCCTCTGCACCACTTTCTTTGGCAACCGCTTCTCCGAGAACGAGAGAAAGTCCGGCATTACCAACTTCGTAATGGGACTGTCCTTCATTACCGAGGGTGCTATCCCATTTGCAGCAGCTGACCCGCTGCGTGTGATTCCATCCCTGGTGGTGGGCTCCGCTACTGCCGGTGCCCTGTCCATGGCATTTGACTGCACCCTGCGTGCACCTCATGGCGGTATCTTCGTAGTGCCTACCATCGGCAATCCGCTGATGTATCTGGCGGCTATCGCCATCGGCGCTGTTATCAGCTGCCTGATTATGAGCGTACTGAAAAAGCCAGTCAAGGCTTGAGGTTTAAATGTTAAAGCTTAAATGTTAAAGATTTAGCCCTCCCATAATATTCCCATATTATTTCCATAATAATCAAATGAAGCGCCCCCGGGCCTGGTATAATCATCCAGTTCCGGGGGCGTTTTCCATGCTTGTTGTTATGCTTTTTGCTTTTTATAGGGGGCAGCCAAGGCAGCTGCTGATCAGATGAAATATTCAATGGTCTTTTCTGCTGTCAGCAGGGTGTTCTGGTTCCCCAGCAGCACCGCTTCCCGTTCCTCCACAGGGCCCAGGGCGTACAGGGAAAGCTCTGTGGTGTTGAACATATCTGCCGGTACAATGCGGTTGTAGGCAAAGGGCTGGTGGAGAACCACCTGCACCTGGGGATAATCCTCGTAGGGCGTGTCCCGGAAATAGGGGTCAAACATGTACACCATGCCGTCCTTGATGCCGCTGAGCATGACATAATGCCATTCGTCCAGCCACAGCCTCACCACGGCGGCACCGCCCCGTGTCAGGATATCATCCAGCCTGCCGCCCTTGCCCAGATGCACCTGGTTTTCAGCGATGTACTCGCTGGTGACAGGCAGCTGTCCTACCCGGCTGAACTGCTTCAGCCAGTTGCTGAGAAACATCATGGCCATGTGGGAGGTGCCGCTTTTGCCGGGAGCTCCCTCCATGTTGTAGCAGTCCAGGCAGTACAGCATCACGTTGCGGATGATTTCCGGGGGGATTTCCTCCCGCTGAAAAAGATAGCTGATGGCATCCAGCATGGCGGTGGGGCCGCAGTCGTATTCGGTTAATTGGTAGTGCAAAGGATTTTTCGCCATGCTGCTCACACCTCCGACAATATGAGGGCTGCTGCCAGGCGGCTGCCCTGCCACAAATCTTCGCTAGTCGTGTATTCCTCCGTGGTATGCATCTTGTACATGCCGTTGGACAGCACCAGCCCCTGCAGTCCATGCTGGGAGAGGGGGTTCTGGTCACTGCCGCCGAAGGTCTCCGTAAGCTCTCCGCTTAGCCCCAGCTTCCGGCATGCCTCCAGGAACCTTTGGGCAGCTCCTGATTTTGCCGGTGTTTCGTAGCTGCGGATGTGCACCTTGTGGGAAAATTCCGCCCCGGCACCGGCGGCCGTGGCAGTTTCCTTGGTGAGCCTCTCTATCTTCCTGGTTATGTCCATGACCTTTTCGTGGTTGTAGCCCCGCACCTCCCCCTTGATGGTGCAGCTTTCCGGCACGATGTTAATCATCATGCCCCCCTGGATGATGCCCACGTTGCAGGTGGTTTCCGTGTCCAGGTGCCCCTGGGGGATCTTGGCCAGAAGCCCTGCCATGATGGCTATGGCGTTGATGCCCTTTTCCGGCTCCATGCCGGCGTGGGCGGCCCTGCCCTTGATGGTGGCGCAGAAGGAGACCAGGGTAGGCGCCCGCCTGGCGGCGGTGCCGATTTTGCCGGTCAGGTCCAGCACATAGGAGTCTTTTGATTTTACCTTTGAGAAATCAAATTTTTCCAGCCCTTCGCAGTAGGTTTCTTCTGCCACGGAAAAAATGATTTCCACCGGGCGGTGGGGGAGGCCGCTTGCCTGCACCAGGCGTATGCCCTGCAAAATCTCCACCAGCCCTGCTACGCAGTCTGCCCCCAGCACGGCAGCACCGGCAGAGCGGATGGTGCCGTCAGGCTCTATGATGGCTTTTTTCCCTTTAGAGGGCTCCACAGTGTCCATGTGGGCGGACAGCAGGATAGGTGGCAGGGAGGCATTTCCCGGCAGATAGCCGTAGATATTGCCGGTTTCGTCCTGCTGCGTTTCCATCCCCAGCTCCTTCAGCTTCCGTAGCAATACTTTTGCTATCGCCTGCTCCCCCCAGCTGGGGGAATCTATCTCTATCAGCTCCAAAAATTCAGCTTCAGCCTGTGCCTTGGCAGCTTTTTCCAGTTTATCTATCTTGGTCATAAATCCCACTTCCCATCCTCATTATCAATCTATTAAGCTATCAAATGCCTTGTATTTAAACAGGGCGGCTGTTAATTCTTACCAATGGAGTATATTATACCACGTTTCTATGACATAGTAAATATATATGTATTTATATTTAGTCCATATTTAGCCGTTGTTTTGGGCAAATCCAGGGGGCAGTTTATTATTTTTCTGACAGCTTTGCTCCAGGAGTTCATGGATTTTCTGTTTAGTTCAGAATTTGGTATGTTTTAGCAGAATTATGGATTGTTTTAACGTGATTACGGGCTTATACTAAGGGTAAAGATTTCGCAAGGCAAACGTTATGGCAGATATTATGGAAAATGTCATGGCAACCTTTATGGCAAATATCCACAGACAGGAGCGAGTAGTATGAGTGTGGAAATCAATATTAACAAGGTAGTAAAAAAATACGGGGATTTGACGATTATTCCCGGCCTGGATGAGCATATCAAAAACGGTGAGTTTTTTACCCTGCTGGGGCCGTCAGGCTGTGGCAAGACAACTCTCCTGAGGATGATTGCAGGCTTCAACAGCATTGAGGGCGGCACCATTGCCTTCAATGACAAGGTAATTAATGATATTCCGGCTCACGAGAGAAATATCGGCATGGTATTTCAGAGCTATGCGATTTTCCCACACCTGACTGTTAGGGAAAATGTGGAATACGGCCTGAAGCTCAGGAAGATGCCCAAGGATGAGATGAAGCGCAAGGTTGACGATATTTTGGATGTGGTGCAGATTACCGAGTATCAGGACAGGCTGCCGGAAAGGCTGTCCGGCGGCCAGCAGCAGCGTGTGGCGCTGGCCCGTGCCATCGTCATCCATCCCAGTGTGCTGCTGATGGATGAGCCTTTGTCCAACCTGGATGCCAAGCTCCGTGTGGAAATGCGCTCGGCTATCCGCGAGGTGCAGAAGCAGGTGGGCATTACCACGGTTTACGTTACTCATGACCAGGAGGAGGCACTGTCCATTTCCGACAGGATTGCCGTCATGAAAAAGGGCGTCATCCAGCAGACGGCATCCCCTCACACCATCTACACCAGGCCGTACAATGTTTTCGTTTCCACCTTTATCGGCCATTCCAACCTGTTCCATGCCACTGTCCGGGCGGATGGCAGCGGCAAGGCTGTAGTGTTCAACGACGGCTATGTGATGCCTATGGATAACCTTTCCGATGAGGTGACGGACGGTATGCAGGTTATCGTATCTGTCCGGCCGGAGGAATTTTCCATCCAGCCTCAGGGACAGGGACTGCAATGCAGGATAAAGAACAAGGTATTTTTGGGCAAGTACAATACATATTTCCTTGATTTTGAGGAAAAAATGCTGGTGCCGAACCAGCCATCCATTGAGTTCTCCCAGGATTTGGGACATGCAGAGCGTCTTCTGGATGTAAATGAGACAGTAACGCTGAAGCCAAATGCCGCCAAGGTCAATGTTTTTACGGCAGACGGTGAGCGTAACCTTTTGAAGGGTGTGGTGCTCCATGAATAAAAAATTAATTCGCTGGGATTTTTGGACAGGTGTAACCCTGCTGGCCATTGTGGTCTTCGGGCTCTTCCTGATTTATCCACTTTTTTCACTGTTCATTACAGCGTTTCAGGACCCGGAAACAGGGGCTTTTACTCTGGGGCACTTCGCTCATTTCTTTGAGCGGAAGTATTATTATCAGTCCATGATAAACAGCTTTTCCGTCACCACCTGCGTGACGGTGCTGGCTATCGTCATCGGCACAATCCTGGCATACTTCATGTCCATGTACAAGGTAAGGGGCAGGAACATGGTGGAAATCTGCATTATTATTTCCCTGCTGTCACCGCCTTTTATCGGTGCTTATTCCTGGATTCTGATTGGCGGCCGCAGCGGTATCCTTACCCAGTGGCTGCAAAACTCCTTCGGGATTGAGTTTCCGTCCATTTATGGCTTCTCCGGCATCTTGCTGGTGCTGACCTTGAAGCTGTATCCGTTTATTTATCTGTATGTATCAGGTGCCCTGAAAAATATCGACTCGGCTCTGATTGAGGCGGCGGAAAGCCTGGGCTGCAGCGGTATCCGCAAGGTGTTCACGGTGATTGTGCCGCTGATTACGCCTACTATCCTGGCCGGGGCATTGATGGTGTTCATGAATGCTATGGCTGACTTCGGTACGCCGATGCTGATTGGCGAGGGGTTCAATGTCATGCCGGTCATGATTTATTCGGAATTTATCAATGAAGTAGGGGATCAGGCTAATTTTGCGGCTGCCATGGCAGCCATCATGGTATTCATTACCTCGGTGATTTTCCTGCTGCAAAAGTATATTGTCAATCGCAAGTCCTTCACCATGAGCTCCCTGCGGCCTATCCAGGTAGGTGAGCTCCACGGCATTCAGAATGTGCTCATGCATGCAGGCATCTACCTGCTGGTGTCCCTGTCCCTGATTCCTCAGCTGGTGGTTATCTACACCTCCTTCCTGAAAACCCGGGGCGCCATCTTTGTGGACGGCTATTCCCTGGACAGCTATCGTACTATTTTCAGCAGCCTGGGCTCGGCTATTCAGAATACCTATATGTTCAGCACAGGTGCGATCATTATGATTGTCTTCCTGGGCATGACGGTGGCATATCTGACTACCCGCAGAAAGAGCTGGCTGACGGAGGTCATTGATACCCTGACCATGTTCCCGTACATCATTCCGGGCTCCGTTCTGGGTATTACCCTGCTGCTGGCATTCAACGATGAGCCGCTGCTGCTTTCTGGCACGGCATTTATCATCATTATTTCCCTGGTGATTCGCAGGCTGCCGTATACACTGAGGTCCAGCTCGGCTATCCTCTATCAGATAAGCCCTAGCCTGGAGGAAGCCTCTATCAGCCTGGGAGCATCGCCATTAAAGACCTTTTTCAAGATTACGGCAGTGATGATGCTGCCGGGGGTTATGAGCGGTGCCATTCTTTCCTGGATTACGGCTATCAATGAGCTGAGTTCCTCGGTTATCCTCTTTACCGGTGCCACCAAGACCATGTCCGTGGCAATCTACACCGAGGTAATCCGCGCCAGCTACGGCACGGCGGCGGCTCTTTCCACTATCCTGACCATTACCACCATTACGGCAATGGTGATTTTCTTTAAGGTATCCGGAAGGAAGGATGTTACCCTGTGATGCCGCATCAGGCTCCTTAAAAGGGGTTAGCTGGATTCATTAAATACGCAAGTGGATAAATTCATATATTAAAAGGAGGAGTATCTTATGAATTTCAAGAAGCTGAAAAAGTGGGTGGCAACGGCTCTGGGTGCTGTAGTCATGACGGCAGCCCTGGCAGGCTGCGGCGGCGGTGAGGACAAGGCCGCCACCAATGGCGGTGACGACAACAGCCTGGTGGTGTACTGCCCGCATCCGATTGCTTTCATCAACCCTCTGGTGGAGGAGTTTGAAAAGAGCAGCGGCGTCAAGGTTGAGGTTATTGCTGCAGGCAGCGGCGAGCTGTTGAAGCGGGTAGAGTCCGAGAAGGCAAATCCGCTGGGGGATATTTTCTGGGGCGGTTCCTTGAACACCATGAAGCCGAAGGCTGATTTGTTTGAGAATTATACCTCTGTCAACGAGGACCATATCCAGCCGGCATTCAAGAATGTGGAGGGGCCTCTGACCCGCTTCACCGACATTCCTAGCGTTATCATGGTCAACACCAACCTGATTGGCGATATCAAGGTTGAGGGCTATGAGGATTTGCTGAATCCTGCCCTGAAGGGCAAGATTGCTACGGCAGATCCTTCCAAGTCGTCTTCTTCCTATGAGCATCTGGTAAATATGCTGTATGCTATGGGCAATGGCAACCCTGACAAGGGCTGGGATTATGTGGAGAAGCTGTGCAGCAACCTGGACGGCAAGCTCCTGTCCGGTTCCTCTGCCGTGTACAAGGGCGTGGCTGATGGTGAGTACACTGTGGGACTGACCTTCGAGGAGGGCGGTGCCAAGTATGTGGCTGATGGTGCCCCTGTCAAGCTGGTTTACATGAAGGAAGGCGTTATTTCCAAGCCTGACGGCATCTATATCATCAAGAATGCCAAGCACATGGAAAATGCCAAGAAGTTCATCGACTTTATTACCAGCAAGGAAGCTCAGACTCTGATTACCCAGAAGCTGCATCGCCGTTCCGTCCGTGATGATGTGCCTGCACCTCAGGGCTTGCAGGACAAGTCCACTATCAACATCATCCAGGATGATGAGAATGTGGTAAATCAGAACAAGAAGGCATGGCTGGATAAGTTCAAGGATATTTTCACCAGCACCAAGTAAGATGCCTATGATGCCTATATATTCAAGTGATGGTTTTGTATAGCTGATTATTTTGATTAGCTGATTTCGTGAAGATAACTGCCGTAATCCACTGCGGCAGTTATTTTTGCGGATGAAATTTAACAATTGTTCTGCTTGGCGGATGCTTATGGAACTTAGATATTGTGTTTGTGCTACAACCATGATATAATACATGCGTTGCAGGATTATGCCTGCGGGGCGGACGCGGTATGCAGATTATGCAATATCGTTATCAATGATACGGAATGATGGTCGCTCTATAAATACGGCGATGGGTTCTGCGCAGGCAGTTTTTCACCGCAGAGAGCGTGATAGCATGGCTATGTTATCTAAGGTACGATAAAAGTGTTCCCTGAAAAGGGAAGCGCCTGTGATAAGGCGTTAGCTGAAGCAATTCGTGCACTTATACCTCTAATCATCTTTGTGGTGGTGACAGGTGTTGTGCTGTTGTGTAAGCTGACATTCACGGGTGAACTGATTTTGATGCTTAGGCATTAAGATATAAGTCACATATCGACCGCATCTTTTAGCAGTTTTACTGCACGAAAAAAGCCATCCTCGCCTGGATGACTTCTTCGTAGATGTTGTGACCATCAGTGTTGCCCGCACTGGTGTATGGTCGAATAAAATTTGCCCAAAAACCTATAGCGGCGAGCCATCGTTGTGGTTCGCTCTTTTTTTTATGCTTTCATTTTACAGCATTTTTCGGCTTGAGTCAACTGATGAAAAAACACCAGCTGATGAAAAAAACACCAGCCCGTTGCCGCCTTTAGGGGCGGCAATAAGCTGGTGTGAAATAAAAAATTTTTTTAGAAAACTTTTTTGATGATGAAGAATTTTCGCTTTAGGCAGATGTTTTTCTGCCAGCAGTTATGTTGTCAGGCGTGTACCAGCCATCGGCTTCAGCTGCTCTATGGCCGGAGCAGGGGATGCCCTGGGAGTCAAAGGTGTACTGTGGGGCGCAGCTGTCTTCACCGCACAAATCACCTTCACGGTTAAACTCTGTCAGGCGGTATTCGGTAAACTGGAACTTGCCCTGTCGGACGAGGCGCATTTTTATGTAGCCCATTTCTTCCAGCAGGCGGCAGTTTTGCTGTACTGTATGGGTACTGCCGATACAGGTTTTTTCCATGATGGCTCTGATGGTGAGCTTTACCCATTTTTTGCGCCAGAAGGTGCGGTTGAACTCAAAAAATATGGTCATGTAGATGGCTGTGGGGATGGGCCCCAGCTTGTCCAGCTCCCTGTTCAGCCAAAAGCCTGTCAGCTGGGAAATAAAGGGTGATTTTTGGGTAGTTTTCATGGGTTGATTTCCTCCTTGCAAATGTTGTTTGGTGTATTATAATGCTATGGAATTCCATTGGCAAGTCTTTTGCGAATTTTTTTGCAATTTTTTCAGTTGGAGCAGGAAAAATATTATCATTCGTCTTATGCATTTATCTTTATCTTATATATATATATAGGACGTAGCAGGTCTGGTAGCAGGTCTGGTAGCAGTCTGATAGCATTTAGTGCTACGTGAAAGAGGATTTTTAGGTTATAATGGGGATATAAGTTTCTTATCCAGATGATTTGGTTTATCTTAATGTGGCAGAAGACTCCCTGCCTCTATAGGCTGGAGATGAATGCCACGTCCACCGAATTTACGCAAGTAATTGAGGTGGACAATAGAACATATCGATGATATAATAATAGGTGGCAGGAGGTGAATGATGTGTTACAGCAAAAAGGCTATCTGTATCGAATATATCCCACTAAGCAACAGCAACAGCTAATCAATCAGACACTGGGATGCGTCAGGT